>CAMWLR010000094.1 GCA_947175215.1 uncultured Porphyromonadaceae bacterium | reverse complement strand
CAATACCAAAAGAGCCGGTTAACATAAATTATTAACCGGCATCTCAGGCGTTTGCTATTATAATCAGGCGTTTGCTATTACTATTAAAAGGGGATCAGTCGGTGAGATAGAGGCGGAAGCGGCGGATCGAGGCGGGGGCATCGGCCTCCATGCGGGGGAGATATTGCAGGGCAGTGACGGTGGCCGGTGAGCCGAGGTCGATGACGATGGTGTGGGGATAGGGGACGCCGTCGGCGGTCGTCCAGTAGGTCGATTCCTGCAGGTCAAAGGTCTTGTCGGCCAAGTGGTTGGCGGCAGCGGCCTCGCTGTCGCAGTAGCGCACGCGCCAGGGCTCGCGTGAGAGCCGTTGGCCGTTCTCACCGATTAGATACAGCTCGGCTATCGCGGCCCGTTCTCCGCCATCCTGTGCATCCAGAGCCTCGATGGCGAGATAACGCCCCGTGGCGGGGGTGGGGAGGGCGACGGTCTGCCAGCCGTTGTCGGGGGCAAACTCTCCGGTCAGCACGGGGGTAACCTCAGAGAGGTCATAACTCTCTTTTTCGCCGGTCTGATCGGATGAGGGTCTGAGGGTGTCGAGCAGCGGTTGCGCGAGGCCTGCGATGATAGGGTTTACCGGCCCGAGAATATCAAAGATAACGATCTCGTTGGCCCCCTCGTTGAGCCAACAACCGGGGGTGTAGAGAGTCTGCTGAGGGCCTATCTCCCAGAATCGGCCGAGAGGATGACCGTTGACGTATGCCAACCCTTTACCCCAGCCCGAGAAGTCGAGGAATGTGTCGCCGGGGCGGTCGACAGTGAACGTAGCGCGGTAGACACCGGGCTGCTGACGCTGCTGCCCGTTGACTGTGGCTCTGTTTGCAGCGGTATCGGCCGGGGCAAACTGCATCGCGGTGTAAAAGCCGAGCGAGTCAGACAGTGAGTAGACCAGCCAGTCTGTCAGGTCGCGGTGTGAAGTCACTCCATCGCGTGTCTCCGAGAGGGTGACACGGTCAGTGATACCTTTATAATCCTTTATGGCGCGGCCAAAGTTGATACGCCCCATCGCCTCGACCAGTATGTCGAGGGTGGTGCTGTCGGTGGTGACCGGGAGGGTCAGCGTGGTCTCGCCGTTGCGGCGATCGAGCTGGCCGATATTCTTGCCGTCAATAAATATGCGGGCGAAATCGTGCGGCTCGGTGACGGTAAGGGTGGCCGGTGAGTCGAGCGGGGGTAAGTGTGTGCGGTAGAGGATGCTGCCATATCCCTGACCGTAAAACTCCATCGGACGGATAAGGGTGTCGGTAACGGCAGCGGGGAGGTTGTCAAACAGTGGGGCGACATCGGTCAACGCAAAGGGGGCGATCTCGATTATCGGCAGCGGGGCAGGTATCAGGGGGAGTGAATCGCCGCCGGGATAGCGTGCGAGTGTCTCGCGCAGCTGATGATATTTGGGTGTGACGCTACCCCACTCGGTTATCGGTGCGTCATAGTCATAGGAGGTGACATCGGGGGCAAAGCCGGGGGAGTTTGCCCCTGCCCAGCGTCCCCAGTTTGTGCCTCCGTGGGTCATGTAGAGGCTGAATGAGATGTTGCGGTCGAGCATATCAGTGATGCCGGCGATCATCTCGTCGGCGGGGCGTGTCTCATGATTGGCACCCCATTTGTCAAACCAGCCGCTCCAGAACTCGCTGCACATCAGCGGCGTGTCGGGACGCGCGGCCCGCAGGGGGGCGAACTGGCCGTCGACGTCGGCGCCTGTGCCGAAGTTGAGTGTCCAGATCAGGTCATCGAGGCCGTTGTTGAGGAAGTTTGATGACCAGTCGCACTGAAACATCGGTGTCTCATTGCCGAAATTGTCGCGCAGCATATCGCGGACGGTGGCGACATACTCCTTGTCGGTGCCGTATGCGCCATACTCATTCTCGACCTGTATCATGATTATAGGGCCTCCGTTGGCGAGGGTGAGGTCGCCGACCTCATCGGCGACAGCCTGCTGGAACTTACCCACGCGCTCGAGAAAGTAGGGGTCTGACTCACGCAGGCGTATATCCTCTTTCTTGAGCAGCCACCACGGGAGACCGCCCATCTCCCATTCGGCGCATACATATGGGCCGGGGCGCAGGATGACATACATTCCGTTATCATGACAGAGTCTGATAAACTCTGCCAGATCATTCTGACCGGTGAAGTCAAACTGACCGGGTGTTTCCTCATGGACATTCCAGAACACATACAGGCAGATGGTGTTCATCCCCAGGGCCTTGCACATCTTTATGCGGTGATCCCAGTAAGGGCGAGGGATGCGTGGATAGTGCAACTCGGCGGCCTTGATTACAAATGGTTGGCCGTCAAGCATAAACGCGCCTTTGCCCGCCTCAAAGGTGTGTGTCGCTCCGGGCTCGGCGGCGTGGTGCTGCAACGCCGCCAGCAGCATTATGACCGTGATAATCAGATTTTTCATGACATTGGGGTTAGGTTTTGCGAAGTTACGAATTTTTTTCAACATTCTCGACCCGGCGATGTTGAAGTAGTATGAGATACTGGGTATTTACAAGCAAACCTGGGCATTTTGACAT
>CAMWLR010000093.1 GCA_947175215.1 uncultured Porphyromonadaceae bacterium | reverse complement strand
GCAAACGCCTGAGATGCCGGTTAATAATTTATGTTAACCGGCTCTTTTGGTATTGCAGGGGGTCGGGATTTTTTGTAATTTTGTACACATTATCTACTTATCTGCCTCTTTAAGTAAGTATTGAAATTTATTTTAATTGGTATTTATTTAGGTTGAAAAGGACTGTTTTTGGTACACCTAACCTCCCGTCGCTGGGGGTTTCTGTCATTCCGTTGATAGTTTTACTGGTCTCGCTCCCTGCGGTGATTATCACCAGGGGCGCTGATGCCGTTGCCCAGACCGGGCCGTGGGTACTGCTCGGTTGCGCTCTGCTCTCTGTCGCCCTGGCTTTTGCCGGGAAGACAGCCACTCGCCGCGGATTGCGGTTGGGATTGCTGCGCAGCGCCGGCCAGATACTCCCCGCCGTCCCTATCCTTGTCTGCATCGCTATGGTGTCGACCACCTGGATGGTCTCAGGCGTTGTCCCCACCCTCATCTGCTATGGCCTCGACATACTCTCGCCGTCACTCTTCCTGATGCTCGCCTGCATGGTCAGCGCCGTCATCTCGGTGCTCACCGGCAGCTCGTGGACAACCCTGGCCACCATCGGCGTGGCATTTATGGGTATCGGTGAAGTGTTGGGTTACTCAGCCCCCTGGATCGCCGGCGCAATCATCTCAGGGGCATATTTCGGCGACAAAGTCTCGCCGCTGAGCGACACCACGGTGGTTGCCTCATCGGCCGCCGGGGTCGACCTGTTTAAGCATATACGCTATCTGATGGTCACCACCATCCCCTCTATCGTCATTGCCCTTGTCATCTACCTGCTGGTGGGGCTGTTAGGCGACCACACCTCGGCCGCCACTAACCCCGGCGAAATGACAGCCGCCATACACTCTACATTTAACGTCACCCCCTGGGTACTGGTCATACCCGCCGTGACAGTGCTGCTGATCGTCATGCGCGTCAATACGCTGCTTGTGCTCTTTATCGGCGCGATACTGGGTGGCGTGGGGGTCTTTATCTTCCAGCCTCAGTTAGGGATGGAGGTGACCCATGTGCTAAAAGCCTTCTGGCAGGGCACACGCTTTGACACCGGTGTCACCTCGCTTGATGAACTGACCGCCACAGGTGGCATCACCGGCATGTGGTCTACTATCTTCCTGGTGCTCGGCGCCATGACATTCGGCTCGGCGATGATCGGCACAGGGATGCTGAGCCGCATCACCGAGTCATTCACAACGTCGCTGCGCAAGCGCACATCGATCGTGGGGGCGACCGTCACGAGCGGCCTGACGATGAACTGCCTGACGGCCGACCAATATCTCTCGCTTATCATCACCGGCAATATGTACCGCGGGCTATACCGCCGCTTTGGCCTTGAGTCACGGCTGCTGAGCCGCGCGATGGAGGACTCGGTATCAGTGACCTCGGTCCTGATACCCTGGAACTCATGCGGCGTCACCCAGTCGACGGTACTCGGCGTCTCTACGCTCGCTTACTTCCCGTTCTGCATCTTCAACATCCTCTCGCCGATAATGTCGGTGGTGGTGGCCTGGATAGGCTATCGCATACCCGCTACGCGCGCCGAGGCTGCCGCTGCGCGTCCCCTCGCCGCCAATCCCGCATGACCCTATCAATCCCTTGACAAAGCCTATCCCGCCTGAACGCGCAAAAAAATAATCACGTTTTTACCTGACGCTCGTCTTTTTTGGTTACTTTTGTGTTATAACATAAAACAACCGATATATCCCATATAACGATGAATGACGACAAGATAAAAACACCGAGCGGACTGTCAGTCGATGACACTAAAAAGAAACTCGAGAAAGCTGAGGAGAAAGCCGTCAAGGCCGGCCTCAAGGTAGATGTCGCCCCCTCACAGGCAGGCAACATCATATTGTCAGTACTGATGGCCGCGTTGGGCCTCGTATTTATATGGCTCTGCGACCGCTACGTCGTCGGTTCGACCGTACTCATCGTCGGCGGCCTGGCATTCATCCTCCCCGGCGCCGCATTGCTGCTGTCACTGCTGATCCACCGCAAGAACAAGACCAAAGGATCGGTGATGTCATTTATCACCGCCGTATGCGGCTTGGGTGCCATCGCCCTGGGCATCTTTATCCTCGTCACTCCCGACAATTTCCGTCACCTGTTAGTATACCTCTTCGGCGGCCTGCTCATCATTGCAGCCGCATGGCAGTTTGACGTAATGATGCGTAAAAACCGCGGTATCCTCTATCCCGCATGGCTTACCATCGCCCCGGCCCTCATTGTCGCCCTCGGCGTGGTGCTCTGCACCATGGACGTCTTCCGCGGTGAAAATAACGAGAAATGGGTAATGTTAGCTACCGGTTGCGGCTTCACCCTCTTCGGCATCATAGGTCTATTTATCAGCTATTACGCTCTCAAGACCAAACACGTAGCACGCAAGCTCGCAAAAGCCGCTGCCGACAACGCCACCGCCATTGCCGAGACCAACGCTGTCAAAGCCGTCCATGCCGAGGAAACCAAGGACGACACTGACACTCACGACACTGACGCCACAGATAAAGATACCCCTGATAAATAACCCTGCGTGTCTTAAATTACCCGCCCG
>CAMWLR010000092.1 GCA_947175215.1 uncultured Porphyromonadaceae bacterium | reverse complement strand
GTCCTATATAGAGATTCTTTTCATCCTTTTCAGTTGAGATTCGGAATTCGTCTAATAGTTCAAAGTCTAAATGATTCCTGAAAAAATCCGAATAGAAATCAGCATCCTTATATTCAAACATAACAATTCTAATTAAGCATGACCTCTTGGTGACGGAGTAGTACTAGCAGGACGCTGAGTAGAAACTGTGGTCTCAGGTTTATTAGGCGTAGGTCGCAAGGTGATTTTTTTTGTAGAACCTATGCCATTATACGATGGATTGTTTGCCATAATAAATTCAGAATTTATATTATTGTTGACTTATTAACAGAGCATTTGCCAGTAATTTGCCAGTTAAAATTAAAATCAGCGAGTCAAGTTGGTGATTATCACAATCTTAACTCGCTGATATAGTGCCCAGAACAGGACTCGAACCTGCACGCCTCTCGGCACGCGCACCTGAAACGCGCGCGTCTACCATTCCGCCACCTGGGCATCGCGTTTTGGTTGTGCAAAGGTAAAAATGTTTTTTTGATTTTCAAAATTTTTGAGGGCTTTTTTTAGCAGGGCGTGGTATTTTGTGGTATTTTGTGGGAATTTGTGAGGAATTGTGAGGGGGGGGCTGTGGCAGGTTTATAGGGGGGGTATATGGAATTGTTATGGATCAGGATGTTGTCTGATGTCGTGTGGGTGTGGGGATGGAGACGGCGTGGTGGATGGGGGTGGCATCTTCGTTGAGGTCGTCGAGGGCGGTGTTGAGGCGCTTGCGTTTTTTGCGGTCATCTATAGAGGAGAAGAGACTGGGTTGGATGTGGGTGATGGGGATGGTCTCGGTGATGTATACGCCGGCACGTCGGTAGGGCAGGCCTTTGCTGTAAATCTTGCGGAGCAGGGCGAGGCAATGGGTGACCAGGGTGAGCTGGTCGTCGGTGGGCTCTTCGAGGCGGTGATAGGCAGAGTTGCTGTATTGGTTATTTTCGTCGAGGTATGAGTTGGTCTGTAAAAAGACTGAGACACCTTTCGCGGCGGAGTGCTGCCGGCGCAGTTTGCGTGAGGCAATCGTCATGAAGCGTGTGATGGCCTGCTCGAGGGTGGGGAGATCGGTGACCGACGGGGCGAATGTGCGGGTAGTGCAGATCTGTTTTTTTGTGCTTGATTCGGGGTTGTGGTCGATGCAGGGGATGCCGTTTAGTTCGTGCCAAGTGCGTTGGCCAGGGACGTTGAGTAGCATCTCTATTTCGGTCTGCGACAGGGCGGCCAGCTGTGATGCCATGGTGATACCTGAGCGCTCAAGTCTTTTTACAAACTTGCGCCCGATGCCCCATATTTTACCTACAGGTATGTTGGCAAGTGCCTCGAGTCGAGAGTGCTCGCCATTAAGGATGCATACACCACGCAATGACTTATCTTTCTTTGCTTTGTCGGCGGCTACTTTTGCTAAAGTTTTGGTTGATGCGATGCCGAGGGAGGTGGGGATGCCTACATGGCGGCGTACACGGGTGACTATTTCGCGGCCGAGTCTCTCGATCGTCTCGGCATCTCTATCGGGAAAGTGGATAAAGGCCTCGTCGATTGAGTAGATCTCTATATCTTGGACGACCGACTCGATTGTCGACATCACGCGAGCCGACAGGTTGCCATAGAGTTTGTGGTGGCCTGAGATGGTAATGACATTATGTTTACGCAGCTGATCGCGGATCTTAAACAGAGGCTGAGAGCGTGAAATCCCTATCGCCTTGGCTTCACGCGACATCGACACGGCACACCCGTCATTGTTGCTCGCCACAACCACGGGGCGTCCCTCGAGCGCAGGGTTAATGACCCGCTCGCATGAGACAAAGAAATTGTTGCAGTCGATCAGTCCGATATACTTCATGCGAATTTCTGGATAATGAGCATTATGACCACGCCGGCGATGAGGGCGTAAGTGGCCTCTTTCTGGAATCCGTGTGAATGGGTCTCGGGGATCATCTCATCAGAGATGACATACAGCATTGCGCCACCGGCCAGTCCAAGCAGGGTCGGCAGCAGGACTTCGGAGATATTCCCGAGGAAATATCCGGCAAAGACCCCGACAATCTCGAGCAGAGCGACCGCCGCCGCCACACCCAGTACTCTTAAAAACTTGACGCCGATAACGATAAGTGGTGTCACCACCACCATCCCCTCGGGGATATTCTGCAAGGCAATCGCCAGAGTGATAGCCATCGAGTTACCGGGATTGGTCTCATCGAGCGCGATACCCGTGGCCATCCCCTCAGGTAGCTTGTGGATGGCGATGGCCATGACAAACAGCAGCACCTTGTTGATCGCCGTCGGGCCGTGATGTTGCTCGGGGTCAATCCCCGTAATATTGTGGAGGTGAGGAGTAAAATAGTCGAGAACCCCCACCAGTAACACACCGCCGCCCACTCCGGCCACGACCTGCCATACACCCCATCCGCTTGTCGCCTCCATACCAGGCATAATCAGGCATGCCAATGAGGCCGTCAGCATCATTCCGGCACAAAAGCCCAGGAATATATCATTCCACTTATGGGGTATACGCCTGAAAACCAGTCCGCAGGCCGATCCCAGCATCGACGACAGGCCCAACCCCGACGCGCACCATATCACTATCATCTCCATATAATCATCCGTTATGTTTCGCGATACAAAGATAGCGAAACTTAGGCAAAATTCCCAGTCTTCCTACCCGTGATAAATCAGCCGTGGTGAAGAGCTTTAAGAGAAATTCAACCCCCCCCGCGGCGAGGGGCGTTATTTTTTGGATCATTGTAAAATAGCAGGTTTTAAGGGATT
>CAMWLR010000091.1 GCA_947175215.1 uncultured Porphyromonadaceae bacterium | reverse complement strand
TCTCAAATATGTTTATGATATAATGAATGAGCGAAGTCAGATCGCCGTCGATCACTCCCCCTCAATTGTCACAAGTGACTATTTTAATCATCAGGCGGCGATAGAGCGCGATAAGGTCCGATCCCGTAATAATATCATACTATTAGTAATATTAGTTTCCTGTTGTGTTGTTGCAGGATTCTATTTTATAATGAAAACTCAGCGTAAGAGACATATTGAAGGAGAATTAAAGGCAGTTATAGAAATCTCTTCGTTGAAAGAACAGTTTTCGACCGCACAAGCTGACCGGACGATCGCCGAGCGACTCTTCAAATCAGGTTTTGACTCGCTCGACAAATTGATTGTGCCATATTTTTCTTTAAATTTTCACGGCAACATCACCTCAGAAAAATTCATGGAAGAATTGTCTGAGCAGATGGAAAAGATCAGATCCAAAGAGACCCTCGAAAAATTGGTGGAGGAGATTGATCAACTCCATAAAGGTATATTGACCGAGATTTCGACAGCAATTCCCACGATAAAGCGCGAAGACGTTTATTTTCTGGCACTGCGTATAGCCGGCATGTCACACAAATCTATCTGCTTTATTTTGGGAATAACCCCAACCAATTATTATACTAAATGGCAGCGAATAAGACAACGAATTGAGACCGCAGATGCTACAACAATCGAGAGACTGCGAACAATACTATCATAGCCTGCAAGAAAATTTATCACAACTCATTAATCCCCTTATACTCATTTTAGTCAGTATCAGCGACTTAGACAAGTGTGACATGACGTTGTTTGTCACACTTTGCCATCTTATTGATATAACGCGAGTTACGCATATTATATTCGCATTAGTGTGACAAATATAATCCCCTTGAAATTTGCAATCAATTGCCATACGCCATAATTTTGCTGACTATATTCACGTGTCAGATTCGACTGAAAGTGAGAGTTATTCAATAGTTTAACAAAAGTAATCATTACCATTTCTTAGGAATAAAGAACATGGGATAAAGCATTTTGATCTCTCAATATAAATGATGTAATTTCAGATGATAATATGAGACAATGGTTGTGCGGTATAATTTTGGTTTTGGCTTTCGGGATGGTCACGCCTCTGTCCGGGAAAGTCATTGAGGGGTATGTATTTGATGGTGAGAACGGTCTACCACTCGAATACGTCAATGTTTTGGGAATGGATATTGATTCAGTATTTGTAGAGGGAAGCGTGACGGATTCACTGGGTGCATTTCGGTTGGCTTACGAACGAATATCTTTCCTTAAATTCAATATGATAGGATATGATGAGGTAAGTATAAGAGTGCCCTCTGTTGATACTATTCCTTTATCAGTACAATTAGTATCAAAGGATGCCATGCTTGGCGAAGTTGAGGTAAATATGCGAAAACCACAGACACGTCTCGTAGGTGGCGCTATGGAGACAACTATTGCCGGTACTTCATTAGCAGGTATCCTCAATGTATTCGATATGTTTAGGTTTATACCTATGTTAAGCGTTCAGGGGGATAATGTCGAGGTATTTGGTAAAGGTATGCCGGTTTATTATATCAACAATCGCAGGGTAAGAGATATGACCGAAGTCAGTAATCTTCGGCCGGAAGACATACAGTCAGTTAAGGTCATCACCAATCCCGGCAGCCGGTATAATTCGGAGTCGGGCAGCGTTATCGTCATCCGTACACGCAAAGTCACCGGAGAGGGGGTAAGCGGCTCAATTGAAGATGATTTCGGAGGATTCCATCGTTATCATAACCGGCTGAACGCAAAAATGTGGTATCGTAAAGATGGCCTCGAATTATCGGGCCAATTATTTCACGCATGCGATAATTATCAGAACACAATCAGTTATAATTCAGATATATATACTACCACCCCAAAAACAGAGGATTACATTAACCACTATTTCTACAAAGGTAACCGCTATCAGGCCAAGGTTGGGTTTAATTATGACATAAATGTCAATCATTCACTCGGCGGGTATTATATGATATTCGGCAGTAAATTCAGCACATGCGGACATACCCGCACGGCACTCACGACAGCACTATCTACAGATAGTTGGGAGGAGGATGAGTCAGGTCACAGCACGACTTACCCCTATCACTCAGCCAATCTATATTACGAAGGGAGAATCGGTAAAGTATCCCTTTCTGCCAACTTAGATTATCTTGGATCAAAGGCAGACACAGAGACAAGACATGATGAATACGGTGGAGCACTTCCCTCAAGACAATTCACGACAAACGGGAGTACAGCATCAAAACTCTATGCGGGGAATCTCACGGCAACATATAGTTACAAAAACGGTGAAATACTACTTGGTCAGGAAATAACCGATACAGATTATCGTTCTGCATTTGATAATCCCAATGGTATAGTTCATGCAGGCCAATCAAAAACTGAAGAGACGGCGTTTGCGGCGTTTGCTTCATGGCGTCAACAGTCGGGGGCATTTAACTGGAGTGTTGGTGTAAGATATGAACATCGTAAAACTATTTATGACGATGGCTCGTCAGAGGTTATTAAAGAGATTAATAATGAAATATTTCCAACATTAGATTTTGGTGGCAAGCACGGCGACTTTTCATGGAATATCGGTTATGCTTACCGCCTGCAACGCTCTATGTTCAGCCAGCTGTCGGGCAATATTGTTTATATGAATCGCTATACATACCAGTCAGGTAACCCCAATTTGCGACCACTCAGAAAACAACAGTTTTATATCAGCGTGCAGTATCGTGATTTTTGGCTTTCTGGGGGATTCATGCACAACGAAGATACCGCAGTACATTCTTCTGACATCTTCGGTGACAATGACGATATGATATTACAGCACTGGGTAAATTTCCCCCCTTACAATTCTTTCTATCTCTACACCGGTTATCAGACCACCGTCAGGCATTGGAGTCCCGCTCTGACTGCGGGCATAAATAAACAGTCATTAAGTGTCCCCTTTCTCGATAACAGCCTACTCCTTGACAGACCTATGTGGTCGTTAAGTCTGCGTAATCAGCTGAGGCTGCCCGAAGAGTGGACGATATACGCCAATTATGCGTTTACTTCGTCAGGTGATGAACTCACAAGCCGCATTCAACCATGTCACGAACTCACGTTTGGTCTCTCTAAAGAGTTTCTAAAAGGGGCATTAAGCCTCCAACTATGGGCATACGATATTCTTGACCGTCAGACTCTGAGATACGTAAAGTATGATTCCCGTATATTTCGACAAGGATTTACTGACCGCGAAAACCGTCAAATAGCACTGAGAATCCGCTACCAGTTTAACGC
>CAMWLR010000090.1 GCA_947175215.1 uncultured Porphyromonadaceae bacterium | reverse complement strand
CGGTCAGACGGTTGAGGATACCGACATACCGGATGGGATTCCGGAGGAATCGTTTTTGAATAGCCGGGTATTGGGGTGGCGTGAGGCCCTCTGGCCGAATGTAACCCCTATGCCCGGTTCTGTGGCCGTCAGACGGGGATTCTGAAAGAATCTTTTCTGGTATGGTATAAATGCGCTTGGCGGCCAATAAAAATGAAACCGGACTCGATTCACATCGAATCCGATTCCTCCTTATTGGCATTTTGTAATATTGTCAGTATTGAAATGACTTGTATGTTAATAATTTAACACATCGCAATATGAAACAAACAATGTACCAAACAAATTCATCACATTAATTCTAAATCTATGTAGGTGCAATCAGTATTATCAATCATTATTGCTGTCACAAAGTTACAGCAGAATCGGCAAATAACAGATAAGATTTTGGTTAAATATTGTTAATCGAATTCTTTTTCGTTTCCTATTATAAAAATGCCATTAAAATATTATCGTTTTTTATCACCTGTTTATTTTTCAGAAAAATTCGTAACTTTGCACAGATGAGCATAATCAGCAAAAATAATGATCAGCCGGCAAGCAGGGTCAGACAGATCCTCGATAGTCTCTCATTACCATCTGATGCCACCGTGGGGGTGGCTCTGAGCGGAGGCGCCGACTCTACAGCCCTGCTGCATATAGCCCGCTCGCTGGGGCTACGCATTATGGCTCTACACTGCAATTTTGGGTTGCGTGGCGATGAGAGCGACCGTGACGAGCGGTTTGTGACCGACCTCTGCCGGAGTCTGGGCATAGAACTGTCGGTAATCAGATTTGATGTCGCGAGTCGCCGCAGGCAGACCGGTGAATCGACAGAGATGGCATGCCGGTCACTGAGATATGAATGGTTCGCAAAAAAAGCTGCCGAGCACCGCCTGCCCGCTATATTGCTCGGCCATCACCGCGATGACAATGTAGAGACCTTTATGCTGAATGCCATCAGAGGGAGCGGACTGCGCGGTGTCGCCGCCATCCCCCCGCGTCGCGACATCTTCGTCCGCCCTCTATTAGGGGTGTCACGTCAAGAGATACTCAACTATCTCGACCGTCACGGGCTCGAATATGTCACAGACTCGACAAATCTCAAAAACGATTATCGGCGCAACCGCATCCGCAACCTCATACTCCCCGTCATCGAGCGATCTTTTCCTGATGCTGCCGAGCACATCTCAAAAAGTATTCGCAACCTCAATGACGACCTGACGCTGCTCGACACCCTCGTCGCAGAAAAGCGCAGCCGCTATGTCGACTCCGACGGCACTATCAGACTCAGAGAACTGCTTGACAACGAGGCCACCCCCCTACCCCTGCTCTATCATATACTCAGAGGGAGACTCGACCGTGTCACGATTACCAACATTGTAAACTCGGCAGATCAAAGCGGAAAATATTTCACTGCCCGCGACGGAGAGCGATACCTGCTTGACCGCGGCCGCCTGATACCGCTCACCCTGCATGAGGAAAATCCCAGGGAAGATTATCAGATCTGTCTGTCACGCGACAGACTCCTGACCGGCCAGTCCATCACTGTAGCTATCCCTCAGGAGGGTATCGAAATCACCGTTGACCCGCTTGAAGCCTCGGCGCTGACAAAGACCCCCGACCGTAACTATGCATGGTTTGACATTTCGCTGCTCGACATCTCAGAGACGCTGACTTTGCGCCATCCACTCACCGGCGACCGCATCACCCCCTTCGGCATGACCCGAAGCCGGCTTCTGAGCGACATTTTCGCCGAAAAGAAGATCTCGCTTATCGATAAGAAACGACAGTGGGTAATCACCTGCGGGAAACAGATCATCTGGCTTCCGGGTGTAAAAAATGCCAATACCGCCCCTGTCATCCCCGCTTCCTCAAAGATTCTGAGATTATATTTCAGAAAAACGAACAAAAATTCGTAACTTTGACAAGACTTTTATTTCTACCGCAATCTGACAATGCCATCATATAACGAAAACCGGCAGCGCAACCACGGCGCGGCTGACACCCCGCTCTCGGGTGACGAAAAACGTAACACCCGTAACCGCAAGATTATCGGGTGGATATGGAAGATATTCGCCATCGGCTTTGTGGCCGTTATACTGCTGTTTATCCTGATATACAACGGTTGGATCGGGTATATGCCACCGATCGAAGAGTTGCAGAACCCTAATGACAAGTTTGCGACGGTGATCTACTCGGCCGACGGCGAGGAAATGGGACGATATTACCGCAACTCGGGTAACCGCGTCTATGCCGATTATTCAGAGATCTCACCTTATATCATCGATGCACTGATCTCGACAGAGGACGCCCGATTTGAAGATCACTCGGGTATAGACCTCCGCGCCATGGCCCGTGTGGTGTTCAAGACCTTGCTGATGCGCAACAAGAATGCCGGCGGTGGCTCTACACTCACCCAGCAGTTGGCCAAGCAGCTCTATTCACCGGAGACTGAGAATGTCTTTGACCGCGCCCTGCAAAAGCCTATCGAGTGGATGATCGCCGTCAAACTCGAGAGATATTACTCTAAAGATGAGATACTAAAGATGTATCTCAACCAATTTGACTTTCTCTATAACGCCGTCGGCATCAAGTCTGCGGCATACGTCTACTTTGGCAAGCTCCCCAAGGATCTCACCATCGAGGAGGCGGCCACACTTGTGGGTATGGTCAAGAATCCGGCATATTACAACCCGGTACGTCACCCCGAGCGGACCCGCGAGCGTCGCAACGTAGTGCTCGAGCAGATGTATAACAATGACAAGATCACCAAGGCCGAGCTCGACTCGCTCAAGCAGTTACCCTTGCAGCTGACCTTTCACCGCGTAGACCACAAGGAGGGTCTCGCCCCCTATTTCCGCGAGGAGCTGCGCCGTATCCTCACCGCCAAAAAGCCTAATCTCGCCGATTACCGCGGGTGGGAGAAACAGAAATATATAGATGACTCGATCGCCTGGGAGACCAATCCGCTTTTTGGCTGGATTGAGAAGAACCCCAAACCCGACGGCTCGAAATATGACATCTATACCGACGGACTGAAGATACACACCACCATCGACTCGCGTATGCAACGCTATGCCGAGGAGGCCGTGCAGCAGCACATGTCGGGCTTACAGGCGATATTCTTCAGAGAGAAACGCGGCTCTAAGAATGCCCCCTACACATCCAACCCCGAGGAACTCGGCAAGGTATCGGTGGCATCTCTGATCAACAAGGCCATCAAGCAGAGCGACCGCTATCGCATTATGAAGAAGGCCGGCGCATCTGACCAGGAGATCGATAAGGCATTCAACACTCCCCGCGAGATGAACGTATTCTCATATCAGGGTGTAGTAGACACGGTGATGACACCACGCGACTCACTGATATATCTCAAGCACTTCCTGCGCACCGGATTCATGTCTATGGATCCGCGCAACGGCCATGTCAAGGCTTATGTCGGAGGACCAAACTTCTCGTTCTTCCAGTATGATATGGTGTCAACCGGACGGCGTCAGATAGGATCGACCATCAAACCGTTCCTCTATACCTATGCCATGGAGGAGGG
>CAMWLR010000089.1 GCA_947175215.1 uncultured Porphyromonadaceae bacterium | reverse complement strand
GGCGTCACCACCCCCCTCCGCCTCATCTATTAACCCGCGGGCGGCCTAAGATATCAGGCCTGCGGCAACCTGCATCTGCTCGACAATCCGTTGAAAGAGCACGTGATCGTGCATCGCGCCTATACCGCTGAGGAATTTGAGCGTAACCTGCGGCTCAACTCACTTGCCGGAGTCATTGCCGCCGGGGATGGCGGCAATTTTGCGGCGCAGTGTCCTGTCTGTGATGAGGCAGACGCATGAGTCTGACCATACATTCTCTGATGTCTCAATCATATCGATAATCGTATAGATGGGCAGGATGATACCCATCAGCGAGATGTCAGCACCGATACCCGACATGAGCGAGAGGGTGAGGAAATAGCACCCCATCGGCACACCGGCGTTCCCGAATGCCGACACTACCGAGATCAGCAGCCACAGCAACATGGTGGTGAAGCTGATGTCGATGCCGTTGTTCTGCATGACAAAGAGCGAGGTGACAAGGATAAAGGCCGCGCAGCCGTTCATATTGACAGTGGTGCAGACGGGCAGCACGAAACGGGCCGTGGTGGGGGCTACCCCCATGCGGTTCTGAGCGCACTCCATCGTCACGGGGAGGGTCGCAGCCGAGCTTTTGGTGAAAAATGCCATAATCACCGCCTGAGCCATACCTCGCAACGCCTTAAAAGGATTAATGCCACGTAGCAGCAGGAAGATAGGAAGAATCACAAAGAACTGGGTGAGATTGCCGGCGATGATGACCAGGATATACTTGCCGAGCGAATCGGCCATTACCCCCGAACCTACCTGGGTGATCATCTGGCAGGCAAAGGCCACGATACCAATCGGCAATATCGCTATGAGCCAGCGGATGAGGATAAAGAGCAGGTCTTGCAGCGCGTTGAGGCCGTTGATCAATGTATCTTTATGTCTGCCGGCGGGCATCTTTGAGATGGCAATACCGGCGGCGAAGCATATCAGCAACAGGGCCAGCACATTGCCATCGAGTAACGGTTGCAATATATTGTCGGGGATAACCGACATAAGATGATCGGTATATGAGAGTGAAACACCGTCGGGCATCGCTGTCTCGGCCTTGATGACCGATGGCGGCAGATTGCCCGGAGCAATCACCAGATAGTAGATAAGTCCCACGGCAGCCGCCGCGGTCGTGGTCAGCAGAGTATAAGTGAGGGTTATACGGAACATCCGCCCCATCTCACGCCCGTTACCGAGTGACGCCAGGGTTGTGATAATAGCCAGCACGATGGTCGGCACCGCCAACAGGCGAAACAATCGCGTAAAAATCGTGGCCACGACATTCATGACAGCATTGACAGCCGGCACATTCAGCAATCCCAGCCCGACACCGACCACAAGTGCTCCGAGCCATATCGCTACCTGATATTTCTTCATACCGCAAATTTAGCAAATCACCCCGAAATAAAACTTATGCAGTATCAAAAAATACGACAAAGAGAGAGGCCGTGCGGTGAAACGGGGTTTCAGGGCACGGCCTCGGATCAGGGGGTAATCTGATCGGAGGGAGGGGGAGTAATCAGATTATTTCAGTTGGTGATTGATCGGGTATCAGGGGATGCTGACTTTGGTGGTCTGAGAGCCCTGGCGGCGGATGTAAATGCCGGTGGCGGGGTTGTTGATGCGGCGACCGGTGAGGTCGTAGTATTCAACGGGGGCATCATTGTCAACGGGGGTGGCGAGCACGGCCTCAACTCCGGAGGTTTCGCCGAAAAAGACTTCGTTTGAGGGGTCTGAGAGGAGCTCGACGATGTTGCCTGAGACGACGGTACGGCCGACAGTACATACTGTGGCCGAGTATTTTATGTTTTCGACGGGCTCATAGGTTGAGGTGTAGGGGGCCTCGTTGCTACGGTTGATCGAGACGAGTTTGCGCACGACACTGCCGGCGGGGAGGGTCTGGCTGATGGTGATGTCGTCGATAAAGATACGGTTGACGTTGGTGGCATCGCTGGTGACTTTGATGCGGCAGGCTGAGGTACCGCCGGTGAGGGTTACCTGATACTCTTTGAACTCTTGGGCATCAATAGTGAGCTCCTGTGATGACACCACGGTGTAGTCTTCGTCACCTTCGTTATAGGTAACGAGAGCTACGGTCACTTTACCGCCGGTGTAGTAAGTGCCGAGCAGCGCTTCGGCAAGATTGAGGGTGACAGTACAGTTACCGTCATCGGCGGTGAGGTCGAGCTCGGGAGTGGCGATATAGCGGTCGTCGCCATATTTGTCGAGGACCATCATGCCGTTAGCCAGAGCGAGAGAAGTCTTGATGGCATCCCAGCCGGGGGTGTGGGTGAGTTTGTCCAGGTCACCGATGGTAAATTCGACAGACTCGAATGTGCCGACAGTGACGAGCGAGAAGTCCTCAGAGAGGATGTCGGTCAGGCCGGTTTCGGTGAGTGTGGTGTGTGAGAAGAGCGAAACCTCATAGGCCAATGCGTTGGCGACCGGTTGCCAGTTGAGGGTGAAGTTACCGTCGGCAGCATTTGCGACCTCGATGACAGGTGCGTCGATCTCTGAGATGGCCACAACAACCTCAATCTCGTTTGAGTCTGACGACACGCCGGTGCCGTTGGTGGCGCGCACGACAAAGTAATATTGTTTGTCGGCATCGAGCCCTGTAACCTTATATGAGGTGGTGGCAACCTCTTCGTTCTGCAGGAAGTATTCCTTAGTATCGCCGTTATACGAATAAACGTCAAGGAAATAGCCGGTGGCACCATTTACTTTCTTCCATGAGGCGGTAAATTCGGTGGGGGTGGCGCCGTTGGGCTGGTAAGGCACGGGGGCGGCGATGAATGACGGTGACTGCTCGATGGTCTCTGACTTGATCAGTATACCGCTGAAAGAGAGCATAGGACTGAGGGTGACGGTGGTATATGATGTGCCACCGGCGAGGATGAGCTCATAGGTGTCCCATTGGTCGGTAATAAAGACATTCTCGGTGGTCGAGTAGCCGAGTTTTGCGGACACGACACCGCCGTATGAGTCGAGAGCGCGGGCCTCAAAGGTGATTTTGATCGTACCGCCATTGGCCGACATATTGGTGTAGGGGGTGCGGACGCTGCCACCATCCTTTAGCATCAGCGCGCCGCCGGCCTGAGCCGCGTTAGTGGCTGACCATCCGGTGAAATAACTTGTGAACGAGCCGGTGCCATAAGAGGTGAAGTCAACTGGTGACTCGGGCGATCCCTCGGTAAAGATCGAGAAATCTGCCGAGAGCAGGGTTGTGACCTCAGCGTCATCCTGGGCATAGCCGGCGAATGAGGTCAGACACAGCAGACCTGCGGCGAGAGAATGTAAATGTTTTTTCATCTATTTATAATTAAATTTGATATTTATACTTAAAGATTGTGATGTAGGGAGATATGTTAGTCAGTCTACCTTGCAAAGGTAAGAAAATATCTGATATTTTCGAAATTACGTCATGCTGGATTCGTGTCCTACATGAAATACGTATCTACCTATACACTATCTAAAGGTATGCCGTCAGATAAAAACCATTGTTAGGCATCGAAAAAAAAGAGGCTGCGCCTATTTTGTGAAGTGACCCCAAAAAGTTGGACAAGGTTA
>CAMWLR010000088.1 GCA_947175215.1 uncultured Porphyromonadaceae bacterium | reverse complement strand
ATAAAATCTATTCATATTCCCGAGATAATGTTATTTGGCTGACAAATCCGGTTGCCGTTAATCTTGATAATTGTCATATCTTTGTCAATGGTAAAAAGGAGAGGGACATTAAGGCCGTTGGTCTGTTTGCACATGATGGCACTAACTATTATGCTTTCACCTATCGGAATGATTTTGTCAAGCATTACTCGGCAGAGGATGTTGACATCCGTCGTTCCTGTCTAAACTGTCAGTCAACAGGTGTGTTTGATTATTTGCGCCATTGTGCAGAGATTAATTCACTGGGGGTCAACAATGGAGAAGAATCATCTCGGGGAATTTTGTCATCAATCTACTCTAAAATAGATTTTGTTGATGACTCGACGGCTGCCGCTGTTTACATTAACCCTAATAGGGGTATTAGGCGTGGCAGTATTGATACTCCGATATTCCCGTTCGGGTGTAACGCCAGTCAGGGCCGCGCGGTAAAAGCAGCCCTGACCAATCAGATAAGTGTAATACAAGGCCCTCCGGGCACCGGCAAAACGCAGACTATTCTGAATATAATTGCCAACCTTTTGAAAGATAAGAAGTCTGTGTTGGTCGTGTCTAACAATAACTCTGCGATTGAGAATGTGTTGGAGAAACTGGCAAAGAATGGTCTCGATTTTCTGGTTGCACCTTTAGGGAAAAAAGAAAATAAGGAAGCGTTTATTGCTAACCAACCCTCTTTAAATCCGGCTCTGCCATCGTGGCGCAAGGGGATAATAGAGTTGAACCGGGCATCGCATGAGGTAAAAAGGACTCTTGCGCAAGTCGAGGCTGTATTTAATATGCAGGAACGGCTGGCTGTTTGTCGTCAGGAATTGGCTGAGGCCGAGGTAGAGATGTCTCATTATAAACAAGAATCCGGCAGTACTTTCAGCGATGAAAGTGTCAGGGTATCCTCCTCTAAAATTCTCGAAATTTCCAGCCGGATAAAGTCGGATGCAATTGAGTGTCATACTGACATCAAGGGGATATTCAAAAAGATCAGACAATTTGTTGACAACATAAGTCTGAGACTCCGCCTCAGGTTCTTGTTAGGTATACATGAGGAGTTAACGGACGAATCAATTCCGGTAGTAATCTCCCGGCTTGATTGGCTCTTTTATATCCGTAAAATCAGGGACCTTAAGTCCGAAATTGATAGCTTGGAGGCCAATCTGTCACAGCTTGATGCAAACGTTCTGATGAAGTCGTTGACAGACAATTCGATGAGTATTCTTAAAGCATCGGTTGCCAGACGATATCAGACCGAAAGAGCAAGAATAGCGTCAGTCAAGGATTTATTTAATAACGGAGAGGCAGTCTTAGCCGACTACCCTATAGTCCTCAGTACCACCTTCTCGTCAAAGACTTGTTTTGACAGCGACATTATCTTTGACTATGTTATAATGGATGAGGCCTCACAAGTGTCAGTCGAGACCGGATTGCTGGCTCTCACGTGCGCAAGAAATGCAGTGATTGTAGGTGACACCATGCAGTTGCCTAATGTGATAACCGAGGATGATCGGCTAAGGTTGGAAGAGATTCGCAAGGGATACAGTATCCCTGATTCATACGATGCCGTTCGTCACAGTTTCTTGAGTTCGGTATTATCTACGCTCCCCGACGTGCCTGAGACACTCCTACGCGAGCATTATCGATGTCATCCCGACATAATCAATTTTTGCAATCAGAAATTCTATGGTGGCAATCTCCTCATAATGACCCGACGGAGCGATGACCGCAAACATCTGTTGGCACTGACCACTGCCCCCGGACAACACTGCCGGGGACATTATAACCAGCGTGAAATAGATGCCGTGAAAATCGAATTGTTGCCATTGCTTGACAATCTTGAGGAGACAGGAATTATAGCCCCCTACAATACTCAGGTCAGTCAATTTCAATCTCAATTACCCGACATCGAAGCCGCTACTGTCCATAAATACCAGGGGCGTGAAAAAGATACGATTATAATGAGCGTTACCGACGACGTGATTACAGAGTTTGCAGACAACGCCAACCTGCTGAATGTAGCCGTGTCACGGGCAAAAGACAAATTCTGTCTCGTCGTTACCGGCAACCCTCAGAATCTCAAGGGTAACATCTATGATCTGGTCAACTATATCAAATATCAACAAGGAATAGTGATACAAAGCAAACTACGCTCTATATTTGATTACCTTTTTTCTCAGATACATGAACACAGTCAACAAAACGAGTCGTCTGTTTCAGAATATAACTCAGAGAATCTGACTTTTAAGTTGATAGAGAAGATACGTCACACCTATCCCCACCTGTCTCACATAAAGGCAGTATGTCATTACCCCATGCGCTACCTTATACAGGATACACAAGGATTATCACACCGTGAAGAGAAATATGCGCTGCATCCCTCAACCCACATTGACTTCCTGATTATTAACCGCGTCACTAAAGAACCTCTGCTCGCTATTGAGACAGACGGTTACAGTTATCATAACAAAAATACCGAGCAGTTTCAAAGAGACCGTATGAAAGACAAAATCCTTGCATCATACGGTCTGCCACTGTTGCGGCTTTCGACAGTGGGTCATGGCGAAGAGCAGCGTATAGTTGATCTCCTGAGTAATTAGTCGAGGGTCTGCACACCACCGCCATTTACCATCAGGGTCTGACCGCTTACCCATGCTGAGATCGGGGCAGCGAAGTAGAGGACGGCGCCGGCGATATCAGAGACTTCTCCGAGGCGGTGGATGGGGGTGTGAGCTAACATTTTGGCTTCGATTTCGGGAGTGAGCACCGATGCCAATGCGCGGGTACGGGTGGCGCCCGGGCCGACGTTGTTGATGCGGATTCCCATAGGGCCGTAATCATAAGCGAGGTTTGACGCCATGTGGTTGAGGGCGGCTTTTGATGACCCGTAGATTGCCATGGCGGGGCTATTGTTGATGCTGCTCATCGAGGTGATATTGATGATGCTGCCATACCCTGATTTCTGCATGTGCGGTGCAGCCAGTTTGCACAACTGCCACGGGGCAAAGAGATTGATGGCATAGATGCGCTCGACATAAGCACGGTTGATTTTGAACGGATTCTCGCGTCCTCCGCCCCCAAGACCTGCGTTGTTGACCAGTATATTGACAGTGCCGAATGTCTCGACGGCAAAGTCTATCAGCCGCACGAGGTCGTCGCTTTGGAGCACGTTGCAAGCCACTGCGGCGCTCTTGCCGCCGGCAGCCGTGATGTCATCGGCGACTTTCTGCGCCTTATCTAATGCAATATCACTCACCACCACGGCTGCACCGGCCGCAGCGAGTATTTCACACGATGCCTTACCGATGCCGTCACCGCCACCTGTGACGACTGCCACCTTTCCCGTCAGGTCAAATAAAGCGTCATTATTCATATCTCTTGTTTTTTAGATTCGTAAAAATAGGTTGTAAGACTATAACACATTGCTGACCCGCGTGGTTTGCCATCAGGTGCGATACCTGCTGTTAAGCAGAAACGGATTGAACAAGCACGGGGGCGGGCAGGTTATAAAACAAGGGGAGGGCAATAACGCCTCTCGCCCCGAATAGTTATGAAGATTGTTATTTTAGACGGCTATGTGATGAATCC
>CAMWLR010000087.1 GCA_947175215.1 uncultured Porphyromonadaceae bacterium | reverse complement strand
GAAAAAATAGGGGGATATAATTTTTTGTAAAATCCCCCCGTTTAGTGGTTGTGATAAAATCGCGAGGATAAAATCTCAGGGGTAAAATCCATGTCGGCAAAAATATTTCCCAAAAAGTTTTGTCAGTTGAAAAACTAATGATAATTTTGCAGATAGCTTTTGCCATGGAGTAATGCGGTTCTTTAACAGAACGGCGATTATCACAACCCGACACAGTCATACTCTCTCGGTGCTGAGCATATTCAGGATTCGGTACTGCAAGGGAAAGATGCCATGAGGCTTCGGCAATCTTACCGGCCGAATATTATCAAAAAGGAACAAATAAATATTCTTTATAAACAAATTCAAAATTAAAAGTACTTTCAAGTTATGGAAACTCAAAAGCCTAACGCACCCCAGCGCCCCGCCGCTCCGGTTAAGCCCGGCAGCAACGTTCGCGGTATCAAAAACGCTTTTCTGGTTATCATCGCCTGCTTTGTTGTAGCCGTTCTCCTCTTCCTCTTTGTGTTCGGTAACCCCTCACACTTTGATGCAGAAGGTTATGAAGGCGCATCAATGTGGTTTGCTCCCGAAGAATTTGCAAAAGCTCACCCGCTGGATCTCGTTGGTACTATCTTCAAAGGCGGTATCATCGTGCCTATCCTCCAGACTCTCTTCCTCACCGTTATCGTTCTCTCTGTAGAGCGCGCTATCGCCCTTAAGAGCGCCAAGGGTACCGGCTCAATCGCTACCTTCGTTTCTGAGATCAAGAAGTGCCTCGCCAAGAATGACATCGCCGGTGCTCAGGCTCTCTGCAAGAAGCAGAAAGGTTCGGTTGCTGCCGTAGTTGCCGCCGCCCTCAATCGCTACGCCGAAATGGATGCCAACACCACCCTCACCAAAGAGCAGAAGATCGCTACTATCCAGAAAGAGGTAGAAGAGGCAACCGCTATCGAGATGCCCTCACTCCAGCAGAACCTACCCATCGTGGCTACCCTGACCACCCTCGGTACTCTCGTCGGTCTTCTCGGTACTGTGATCGGTATGATCAAGTCATTCCAGGCTCTGTCTGCATCAGGTGCTCCTGACTCAACCGAGCTGTCAACCGGTATCTCTGAGGCTCTTGTGAACACCGCCTTCGGTATCGCTACCGGTGCATTCGCCGTTATCTCTTACAACTTCTACACCAACAAGATTGACAACCTTACCTACGCTATCGACGAAGTAGGTTTCTCTATCGTACAGTCATTCGCCGCTACCCACTGATCCCTGATTTCCGGCTCTTAAATTATCAAACCATTTAACGAACAAGTAAATCATGGGAAAAGTAAAAATTAAAAGAAAGAGTACCCTCATCGACATGACCGCGATGAGTGACGTTACCGTTCTTTTGCTTACTTTCTTCATGTTGACCTCCACCTTCCTTCAGAAGGAGCCGGTGACCGTAATCACCCCCTCCTCGGTATCTGAAATAAAGGTGCCCACAGCTAACGTTGTCAGCGTGCTGGTCAGCCCCAAGGGACAGGTATTCCTGTCACTCTCGGGTGATGCAGACCCCGACAATGCCGAGCAGTGGGGATCTGAGCCCCTCCGCAAGGAGGTTATCCGCGAGGCTGCCAAACGCTATGAGCAGCTCACCGGCAAGAAGCTCGGGATCACACCCATGGACATTGAGAAGTTTGCCAAGAACGCCTCTTTCGGTGTTCCTCTCGAAAAAATGCACGAATTCCTCAGTCTCGACCAGGCTAAGCAGGATGAGTGGCTGAGCAATCTCGACCGTAATGACGTAGGTATCCCCTTGAAGGATATCAACTATAAGGACGAGGCCGGCAACTCGCTTCAGACCAATGAGTTCCAGATCTGGATGCGTGCTATCTATTCTTCATCGAACCCCAACATTCATGACGCCATCCAGAAGGGTGAAGGTATCGCCGTTAAGGCTGACCGCGGGACCAAGTTTGAGACTATCCACCCCGTGCTCGACAACCTTCAGACCATCAAGATGAATAAATTCTCAGTCATGACTGCCCTTAAAACCGAAGCTGATTAATCATGGCACAGATAGAACAATCCGACGGCGGCAAAAAGAAAAAAGGCGCCCAGAAAAAAATGGCGATCCATGTCGACTTCACCCCGATGGTCGATATGAACATGCTTCTGATTACGTTCTTCATGCTGTGTACCACCATGATCAAGTCGCAGACCCTCTCGATCGCGCTCCCCACCAACGAGAAGCTCCAGCAAGAGGAACTGCAGAAGGCAAAGGAATCTGAAGCAATCACTCTGATCCTCGATACCACCTATGATGATCGCGGAGGCGTAAAGGACAACACCGTTTATTACTACACCGGTAAACCCGAGACAGAATTTAACGGCGCTGAACTCGTCTCATCGAACATCCAGGTTGCTCACTTTGAAGGAAACGAAGGCGCTATCGTCAAAGGTATCCGCAAAATCCTTCATGACCGTAATAAAGAGGTGCTTGAAAAAGTTGAAGCCCAGAAAGATCGCTGGCGTCGCAAAGAAATTACCGAAGAGCAATTTCAGGCCGAGGCCAAGAAGATCCGTAACGACGAGAAGCTTACCCGCCCCGTTGTCATCATCAAACCGATGGACGGCGCGTCGTGGGAAAGCGTGATCGCAGCTCTCGACGAGATGCAGATCAACCAGATCTCACGTTACCAGATCGGTACACTCACCGATACCGACAAGGCAATGGTGTTTGCTACACCCGACTTCAAGCAAGCTCACAGCCACGATGACAAGTGATGATAATCTATATTTATTAACCGACTAAACAGCAGTAAAATGGCAAAAGATGTAGATCTTTCATCAAAAGAGTGGACTGACATTATCTTCGACGGCAAGAACAAGGAGTTTGGTGCATACGAGCTCCGTAAGAAGTCTGACAGTCGCCATAACCGCGCGGTGCTTTTTACCATCATCGGTCTGGTTGTTGTCCTGATCGCCTCTTACTTCATCGGCATGTACAACGACTTCCGTCGCGAACAGCACGAACTCGAACTTCAGGCTCAGCTTGAGCAGCAGCTCGCCCAGATGGAGGCCGAGGCTCAGGAAGAGCAGCAGGACGAGGAAGTCATCGAAGCAGTCCAGGAACCCGAGCCCGAGCAGGCTCTTCCCGAAGAGATCCTCAACACCATCAAAGATACCGAAATCTCAATCGCAGCCGACAACGAGGTTACCGAGGACATCACCTCAAAGGATGAGGTGCAGGAATCGACCGCAGCCGCCGGTGCATCAACGTTCGACCAGGGTACTGACAACCTCGAGGTAGTACGTACCCACAAGGATGAGATCATCGTTGAGGAGAAGAAACCCGAACCCGTCAAGGACGAAGTCTTCACCGCCGTTGAGCAGATGCCTCAATACCCCGGTGGTGAGGCCGAGCTCCTCAAATACATCGCTACCCACATCAAATATCCCACCATGGCAGCCGAGAATAATATCCAGGGCCGCGTGGTAGTGAAATTCGTTGTGAAGAAAGACGGTAACGTCGGCGATGTAGTGGTGCTCCGTGGTAAAGACCCCGACCTCGACAAAGAGGCTGTCCGCGTCGTAAAGACCCTGCCGAAATTTATCCCCGGCAAGATGAACGGCCAGGCAGTATCTGTGTGGTACACCCTCCCTATCAACTTCAAGCTCCAGCAGTAATAACTGCCAAGCGTCCTCAACAGCCCGGCAAATTTGCCGAGATATGAAGTTGATCTGACAAAACTGACAATTACTCCCTTCCCCTTTTTGATAAGGCGGCGCTCCCCCGACGAGGGGTAGCGCCGCTGTCATTATAAGGCAAATT
>CAMWLR010000086.1 GCA_947175215.1 uncultured Porphyromonadaceae bacterium | reverse complement strand
TGAAGATTAGAGGGAAAAGGTGGAGGAATTTATTTTTTTTTGCTAAATTTGCGGTTCTAAGGGTGTCCCCGATAGGATGGGGGCAGATCTTCTTGCAGATATATCAATATTGATTTTAGATATTTGACCCGATTTTTTGAAAATGGCTAAAGTTGTTATCATTGGCGTGGGTGGGGTCGGCACTGTGGCCGCCCATAAATGCGCCCAGAATCCTGATGTGTTTACCCACATCGTGCTGGCATCGCGCCGTCGCGAGAAGTGCGATGTCGTGCGTGACGCTATCGTGCGTGAGGCTGAGAAACATGGCCGCAAGCTACCGGTGATCGAGACTGACCGCGTGGATGCTGACTCGGTCGAGGATCTCTGCACCCTGCTGCGCCGCCATAATCCTCAACTGGTGATGAATCTGGCGCTCCCCTATCAGGATCTCACCATCATGGATGCCTGTCTTGAGTGTGGCGTGAGCTATCTCGACACCGCCAATTATGAGCCCCGCGATGTGGCTCACTTTGAGTATTCATGGCAGTGGGCTTACCGCGAGAAGTTTGAGAAGGCCGGCCTGACGGCGATCCTCGGCTGCGGGTTTGACCCGGGTGTGTCGGGTGTGTTCACCGCGTTTGCCGCCAAGCATTATTTCTCTGAGATGGAGACTCTCGACATCGTCGACTGTAATGCGGGCAACCACGGCAAGGCTTTCGCCACCAACTTCAACCCCGAGATCAACATCCGCGAGATCACACAGAACGGTCGCTACTGGCAAGACGGCAAGTGGGTGACCACCGGCCCCCTGGAGATCCATACCACTCTGACTTATCCCCGCATAGGTGAGCGCGAGAGTTATCTGCTCTATCATGAGGAACTTGAGTCGCTGGTACAGAATTTCCCCACAATCCGCCGCGCGCGTTTCTGGATGACTTTCGGCCAGGAATATCTCACTCACCTGCGTGTCATCCAGGATATAGGCATGGCCCGCATCGACGAGATCGACTATAACGGCCAGAAGATCGTGCCCCTGCAATTCCTCAAGGCCGTGCTCCCCAATCCTCAGGATCTGGGCGAGAACTACACGGGCGAGACCTCTATCGGCTGCCGTATCTCGGGCAAAGGTAAAGAGGGTGAGCCTATGACATATTATATCTTTAACAACTGCTCTCACTCTGAGGCATACAAAGAGACCGGGATGCAGGCCGTAAGCTACACCACCGGCGTGCCGGCGATGATCGGCGCGATGATGTATCTCACCGGCAAGTGGAACAAACCGGGTGTCCACAACGTTGAAGAGTTTGACCCCGATCCGTTCATGGAGCAGCTCCCCCTGCAGGGCCTCCCCTGGGAGGAGTTTATCAATCCGCCCCTCGAGGTCGACAAAATCGATTAACCCCTACAACCCTTAAAAACTCTTTAAGCTATGGCAGAAGACAAATACCGCGAGGCTATCAGCCGCTCGGCCGTCACCGCCGACGACAATTTTGTCGCCGCCGAGGTCAAGCGTCTCATTGACGAGAACCTCGAGAAAAACTCTACCGAGGAGATATATAAGTTCCTCTTTAACTGCATCGACCTGACAACGCTGCGCAGCACCGACTCGCCGCGCTCGGTGGCTGACTTTACCGAGAAAGTCAATATGTTTGAGACCGAACACCCCGAGATGCCCAACGTGGCGGCCATCTGCGTCTACCCCAACTTCGCTCAGGTGGTCAGGGCTGTCCTCGAGGTGTCTGAGGTCGATATTGCCTGCGTGTCGGGCGGTTTCCCCTCGTCACAGACATTCCCCGAGGTGAAAGTTGCCGAGACAGCGTTGGCTGTCGACGGCGGCGCAGACGAGATCGACATCGTGCTGAATCTGGGCAACTTCCTCGACGGTGACTATCAGGAGGTCTGCGATGAAATCGGCGAACTCAAGGATGCTTGCCGCGAGGCCCGTCTCAAGGTTATCCTCGAGACCGGTGCGCTCAAGACTGCCGAGAATATCCGCAACGCATCGATACTGGCAATGTACTCGGGTGCTGACTTTATCAAGACATCTACGGGCAAAGAATATCCGGGCGCAAGCCTCGAGGCCGCCTACGTGATGCTGCAATGTATCAAGGAGTATCATGAGGCCACGGGCCGCATGGTGGGATTCAAACCCGCCGGCGGTGTGCGCACTCCCGAGGAGGCTGTCGGATATTACACCCTTGTCAAAGAGATCCTCGGCGACAAGTGGCTGACCAACGAATACTTCCGCATCGGTGCATCCGGGCTTGCAAACAATCTGCTGACCGTCATCTTCGGCACCGAGACCAAGTTCTTCTGATAATTACATCTTAGACTCCCGGGGGCGTGTCGACACGGCATATCCCCGGGAGATTACCCACCAGGCCCGCGCCTGATAAACCAAATAGGAGACACAATGCAATACTGGACGATAATCGACGACCGACATGCTGGGCCGTTCTCTGTCGCCGAACTTATGGAGATGGGTATCAAGCCTGACTCGCCCATATGGGGGTCGGGGATGCCTGACTGGGTGGAAGCAGCCGAGATCGAGGAAATCAAAATTGCCATACGCCGGCGCGACAATATCCCGGTCACAAAGCCTGTGGAATCATCGCCGACACCTCAGCCTGTGATGCAGCAACCTCAACCGGCGCAGCCCATATCGCAGCCCGTGCCGCAGCCTCAGATGCAACAGCCTCAGATGCAACAGCCTCAGATGCAGCCAGTCGCACCTAAGCCCGGCCCGATGTATCAGCAACCGGCATCCCCGATGCAACAGCAATGGGAATGGCAGCGTCAACCATGCGTTCCCACCGAACCGTGCCCCCCCTCTTACCTCGGTTGGTCGATAGCAGTGACTCTGGTATGCTGCCAGATACTTGGTATAGTGGCCATCATATTCTCGGCACAGACCAAGCAGGCTTATAGCCGCGGCGATCTCGACAAGGCTAAGAAGATGTCTGACCGTGCCCAGTGGATGATTATCCTCTCGATCGTGTTGGGCCTCCTCTGTATGCCCTTACAGATGGCATTCATGGGGATCTGACGTGACAGCCCGAGATCTTACGCCGCAGCGGTGGCTACTCCCCATCGGGGCGGTGGCAGCTGCTGTGGTATATGTATTGTTTAGCCTCTTTAGCGGGACGATGCTGCGTTGCCCGTTCAAGTGGGTAACCGGGTTAGACTGCCCGGGGTGCGGCTCACAGCGTGCGATACGCGCTTTTTTTGCCGGAGATCCCGGCGAGGCGTGGAGCTATAACCTCCTGCTCCCTTTCCTGCTGCTTTATCTGCTGGTGATAACCCTCTTACCATTGTGCGGCCACGGGATTGCCCGGCGTATCCACGCAGCCCTTACATCAGCCTCTGCCGCCTGGATATTGTTAGGGGTGGTGATATTCTGGACGATAATACGCAATCTTATAAACGTTTGACAACAATGAGAATCGCAGTCTACTGCTCGGCCCGCGAGAATATCCCCGAGCAATATCACAACGACGCCAAAGAGTTCGGAACATGGCTGGGCCGTAACGGCCACACACTTGTATACGGGGGCCTCACATTCAGCATGATGGGCGATGTGGCCCAGGCCACAGCCGATGCCGGCGGTAAAGTGACGGGGGTCGTGCCGCAATCAAAGATCGAGCATCAGCACCCCGCCAACACTGTCAGTATCCTCGTGCCCGACCTGCACGAACGCAAACAGACCATGGAGGAAAATGCCGACGTTTTCGTAGCCCTCGAGGGTGGGATCGGCACACTCGACGAAGTCTTTGCCGCCCTGGCCTCATCGACATTCTCGGGTACACCCCGTCAGATACACCTGCTCGACCGTGACGGCCTCTATGCACCCCTGAGACAACTCATAGACAATATGCAGCAACAGAGACTGGTCAACGCCTCAGCCGCCTCGCTCATACATTATCACCCTGACGTAAAGTCTCTGACAAAGGCCCTGACCAACCTCGCTAATACCCTCTCGGAATGAAAATCTATACCCGCACAGGCGACACCGGCACCACATCACTTGTCGGCGGAAAACGTGTCAGCAAAGACTCGGCACGCCTCGAAGCCTACGGCACCGTTGACGAGCTCAACTCACATCTCGGCCTGCTCATCTCCCTTCCGGCGACAGATACCACCTCAGCCACCTTCCTGACCCAAATCCAGAACCGCCTTTTTGATCTTGGTGCATACCTTGCCACCGACAACGCCGATAATACCGACCTCACACCGCGAGGCATTACTCAAGATCAAATCCGCGCCATAGAGACAGAGATCGACCGCCTTACACCCGATCTGCCTCCGCTCAACAGCTTCATCATACCCGGCGGCACCACCGCCGCCGCGCAGGCCAACATCGCCCGCACCGTATGCCGCCGCGCCGAGCGCCGTCTCATCACCCTCAGCCACACCACCCCGGTCAGCCCCCTGGCCACGAGCTACCTAAACCGCCTGAGCGACTACCTCTTCACCCTCGGCCGTCACCTCAACGCCATCGCCGGGCAACCCGAGCAACCGTGGCAACCCGCTCACTGAAAACCCGTCACATACCCATCTATCACCATCCCCAATAAAAACCACCCTCGCCACGTAATAAAAAACCGATAACCGCGTTAAAAGAAAACAAACAATAAAACAATTAATCAAACCCTCATAGACATCCCCGACAACTATGTATTGGACACTTGAACTCGCATCGAAACTCGAAGACGCACCCTGGCCTGCAACCCGCGAAGAGCTCATCGACTACGCCCAGCGCAGCGGTGCCCCCCTCGAAGTCATCGAAAACCTCCAGGAAATCGAAGACGAAGGCGAACCCTACGAATCCATCGAAGACATCTGGCCCGACTACCCCTCCAAAGAAGACTTCTTCTTCAACGAGGAGGAATATTAAGGCGGTTAATTCGTGTAATTAACTTATAAACAATGGTCAAGCAAATTATAATTTGTTTGGCCATTGGTGTTTTATAGCCTCAGATAGCGTAGTTTGTTTGGCCAAATACGCTGAAAATCCTGATGATTGAGCTATTAATTTTGCTAAAATTATGCACATAAAAAATACTCCGGAATATTCCTACTTCATATAGAAGAGGAATATTCCGGAGGAAAATCACTTGGAAATCGATGTATTTTTAGACGGGCTCGATATCTTCGATTTCAGGAGCCAGTTCAAGCAGAGTCTTACCATCTATCTTGAAGTTCTCGACAAGAGC
>CAMWLR010000085.1 GCA_947175215.1 uncultured Porphyromonadaceae bacterium | reverse complement strand
TCCCCTGCGGATAAATATCTTCGGTCGGCATCGCACCACAATCCCCTGCCGATGCGCCATGACATTATCTTTTCATTGACGGTATCTGCGGAATATTATTCGGGATGGGGTGGGTGACAATATGACGGGGGCGGACCGTCAATGTGGGCCGCCCCCGGGGATGCTGTCTTGACGACAGTGCGAAATTTTTACTTTTTACCTTAAATTTTTCGCAATATGTGTTATCTGACGGTGTGTTTGCGTGTTACTTTGTGGTGGTCTGCGTCAATGGCGTTGATGATATACACGCCGGCGGTCAGGCCCGAGAGGTCGGCATTGTCGTCATTGCCGGTGATAATGATGCGGCCCGACATATCGGCCACGCTGTACTGGCAGATATTGCCGAAATATGCCGTGTTGCCGCTGACGGTGACAGTGAGGGGGTGAGTGTCGTCGGTAACATATCCGATGCCGCTCTTAAGACCTATCTCGGGGTAGAAGGTCTTCATCGCTATGCCATTGACGGTATATTCGACAGTGACATTGTCGACATTATCGACAGGTATGTCGGTGATAATGGCACCATATGCATCGGGCATACCGATGTCTTGTGTGGCGTTATTGATAGAGATGCGTGTAAACTCGAGTTCGGGGATTGTGCGCGAGATATTGAGGCGGAACTTACCGTTGTTGTTGACGGGCCTGTAACGATACATCTCGAGGACACTCTTTGACTTCTTGACGGCCTGTGAATAGTTGTCAGTCGTACCGCCGGGGATATGGTAATTTGCCTCGGGGACGACATACTCGTTGGCATGCCCCTGAATATCAGACATAGTGTAACCCTCACAGTAGATCTCGGGGGTGCAGGTGGCAGAGCCGGCGGTCTGGAAGAGCAGGTCGAGCTCCCAGCGGCGCATCTTGCTGTCGGTGGTCTGCATATACACTTTGGGGGTGTGGTGCCCCTGGTTATAGTAGATGATGGGGCGGTCAACGGCCACGAAGCTACCCATCACGAGGGTCTCGACAGCGGTGTTGATGCCAAAGTTGGGGCTAAACTCAGTCGGGCGGTAGGTAAAGCTGACGCCAGAGGGGAGTTTGACGGTCTTGAGCGCGGGGCAGTCGCCGATGGCAAAGGATTTGAAAAATAGGAGATTGCTGTTGCCGTCTATCTCGGCCTTGACATCGGTCATATCGAGCAGCTCGAGGGAGTGGTTACCATAGAACATTGCAGCGCTGAGGTCAAAACCGTTCTCACCGATTTGCGAGGGGCGGAACACAACCTCTTTGAAGCCGCAATTGGCAAACACACTGTCAGCATCAAAACTGATGGCGGCCGAGAAGGGGAAACTCGTCAGGCGCGAGCAGTTCTTGAATGCGCAATCACCGACTTTTGTGACGCTGTTGGAGAGGTTGACCGATGTTAGCAGGTTACAGTCGCGGGCGAAATCGGCGGGGAGGGCGACATAACCGCGCACGGTGAGCTTGGTCAGGCGCGAGCAGTTGCTGAGAGCACCCTTGCCGATTTCTGTTACATGGTTAGGAATGTCTATGTTGGTGATACCGCTGTTGGCAAACGCATACTTGCCGATATTCTCAAGACTCGCGGGGAGATCGACCTGATAGAGCGCCGAGCAATTGGCAAAGGCACTCGCCTCGATGACTTTGACTCCGCCGGGAACCGAGAAACTCGGCACCGGTCTGTATGGCGGGAACGAGAAGAGTTTGGTCTTGTCGGCACTCAAGAGCGCACCTGACGAGACTGTCAGGAAATTACTGGTGAGATTGCCGCTGATGGCAAAGTCGGTCAGTGCTGTCATGGTCGATAAACCGAGGTCGGCGGCATCGCGCAGATGTGTCGAGAAGCCGAGCACCTTGATAGTGCTGTTCTCGGCAAACGCGTCCTCGCAGACATAGTCGATGTTATTGGCCATATCAAAGCGACCCGAGGTGACAGCCACCTTCTGAGGCACCTTGACAATTATCTCATTGCTCGAGAACATCAGCACACCTGCGCCCGAGGCCATAAAATACTTGCTGCCCTGGGCGACATAAAACAGTCTCAGCTCAGGACAGTTATTGAAGTTGTGACAGGGAGCGACCCTGTAACTCTTGCCGCCGTCTGAGTCGAGGCGGCAGTATGCGTCACCGATGCGCTCGACATTGGCGGGTATGGTGATCTGGGTTACCTGAGTAAGGTTGTCGAGTGCGTGAGGGGCGATGGCGGTCACTCGATAGGTGACACCATTTTCCTCATAGGTCTCTTTGAGCGTGAGTTTTCCGGATGTGGGCTGGCTGCCTCCCCAACTCATCAGGGTACACGTGCCGGCGGTGGCATCGAGGTTACCGTATGTGTAAGTGATTGCTTGGGCAGACGCGGCCACGGCGAGCAGCCACCCGAATGTAAGTAATTTTTTAATCATGAAATGAGAAAATTTGATGAATATCCATGAGAAATGTTGGCACAAAGTTACCCCTCGATGATGAGACTGACGACATAGTCGGCCGGCAAATTGTGGCGGTGAGACCCTTAATATACCGGGTGATGGCGGTATGACACAACGAAAATGGCCACAGTCTACGGTCTATTTATGGTCTACAGGCCGTTATGTATGCCGTTTCAAGCCGTATGAGGGGTGGATTTTAACCTTTTAGTCGTAACTTTGCGATCGGGTCGCGGGTATACCGTAGACCGACCGAAATACGCTGAGAATACCATGAGAAAAGTCGCGTCTGCTTTCGTTATGCTGCTTGTGACACTCACTTTGGCGGGGTGTCGCAATGACCGCCGTCCACCGTTGTATCCCTACGGGTGGGAGGCCTCGGAGCCCGAGCTCGACTCTCTGACGGTGCTGGCCGAGAGCCTGTATCTGCACCATCGCTATGACTCGCTGCCGAGGGTCATCACCCGTATGCACGAGATCGCCGATGCCCACCCCACCGACTCGCGCATGGCACTGCGGGTCGACTACTGGACAGCGCGTCACAAGCTCTCAGAGGGTGACACCGATGCCGGCGTGGCGATGATGCGCGATCTGATGTCACGAACCGACTCGGCCAAATTCCCCTATGAGTATCACCGGCTGATGTGGAATCTCGACATGGGTTATCATACACCCTCGCTTGAGCGTTATCGTTATCTGTTAAATGAACTCGAATTCTTTATCAACGCCGGTGACGTGATGATGAGCGCAGGGTATTGCATGGATCTGGGGACATTCCTCAACAATGTCGGTGACACCGAGCACGGCATACCTTATCTTTATAAGGCTGACTCGCTGTTACGGTTGGTGGGCGCCACCGAGCAGATTGCCAATAACCGCATCAATCATGCCGATGCACTGGCCAACTGCGGCGACTCGGCTGCGGCGGCTGCCACCCTGCGCACGCTCCTTGAGGACACGGTCAACCCTATCGGCTCTTATACGCGTGACATCGTCATGGGTAATCTCTACAACCTGACGGGTGACACGACATTGCTGCGCCGGGCATACGAGGTACTACTGGCAACACCCGCATACGAGCCCGAGGCACGTTGTATGTATGAAAACCTGTTGGCGTCTGAGGCCCTTAACCGGGGAGATATGTCGACGGCTATCTATTATCACAACCTGGCGGCCAGGGCGATCGACAGCATCGCCCACCCTGCGCTGGCGGTCGAGTATTATCGGCTGCATTACACTATTTTTGAGCGGAAAGGTCAGATGGACAGCGCGTTTGCCTATCTCTACAAGGCGGCGGCCATCAGCGAGGAGATAAACAACTCTAACCATCAGATAAAGATACGCAACGCCAATCTGGCGGCGGGGATCACACGCGAACGTCTGCAAGCCGATCTCGAGCGCCGCCGGCTGACGATGATACAGATGGGGGTGACATTCGGGCTGCTGCTGACGGTGATTATCGGTGCGATCATTTTTTACAGACGTCTGCAACATCAGAAACTCGCACGCATCCGTGCATCGCTCGAGCTCGAGTGGTCTAACCGCCGCATCATGGCGATGGAGTTGATGATGGAGGAGAAAGAGAATCTCTTTGACACTGTCAGTCATGAGATGGAGGAGTTGTCACATCAGGGCGAGATCAGCCGGGTGGCTGCCGGTCGTATTGCCGGCACACTCAAGGCCCACTCGGGCACCAAGCCTGACCGCGAGGGGTTTATGGAGACTTTTGACAAGCTCGATCCGGCATTTACGCGCAACATCCGCCATAGTCACCCCGGTCTGACAGATGCCGACCTTAGATTGGCGGCATTTATCGCCTTGGGTATGGATAACAAGCATATAGCCCGTGTCATGGCGATAAGACCCGAGTCGGTCAAGCAGGCACGCTGGCGATTGCGTACCAAGATGGGCCTCGCCTCGGGTGAGTCGCTCGAGAACGCCGTGCGCAAATTCACCGGGCAGCCTGAGCAGTGACGGTTTGTTTACAAGATGCGGGGGATAAGCCCTGATTTAGATTAATGTTTGCAAGATGCGGGGATTTTGGCTAATTTTGCAGCGTAATTCACCCCGTCGTCCCTGTGGCGGCATCATTTACCTGTTGAGAGATATGCGCATCGACATAATCACCGTTCTCCCCGAGATGTTTGACTCCCCGCTGGGGTGCTCGATACTTAAACGCGCCCAGACCAAGGGGTTGGCAGAGTTTCACGTACACAATCTGCGTGATTACTCTAATAACAAGCATCGCAAGGTCGACGACTACCCCTTTGGCGGCGAGGCCGGGATGGTGATGAAGGTCGAACCGATCGACCGTTGCATCTCGGCTCTCAAGGAGCAACGCCATTATGACGAGGTGATCTTCACCTCGCCCGACGGCGAGCAGTTTGACCAGCCGATTGCCAACCGGATGTCATTGATGCAGAATATCATCATACTCTGCGGACACTACAAAGGGGTTGATTACCGCGTCAGGGAGCATCTGATCACCCGTGAGATCTCTATCGGCGACTATGTGCTGACCGGGGGCGAACTCCCCGCAATCATCATCTCTGACGCCATCGTCAGACTTATCCCCGGGGTACTGGGTGACGAGCAGTCGGCGCTGAGCGACTCATTTCAGGATAATCTGCTGGCAGCCCCCGACTATACCCGCCCCGCCGAATACAACGGATGGCGCGTGCCTGACATCCTGCTCTCGGGGCACGAAGCCCGCATCGCCGACTGGCGTCACGAACAGGCCCTCGAGCGCACCCGCCGCCTGCGCCCCGACCTGCTCAAATAGTATAGCCGGCAGCAATCTGAAGGAGTATCAAAAAAGATTCTTTCAGAATCTCCACGCCTGGCACTTTACCGGGGGTTGGCGCGGGGGCGCCCTGACGGGCTTCCCCGCGCCAACCCCCGGCTATTCATTAACGATTCCTCCGGAATCCCATCCGGGATGCCCACTATTGCTATTGTTACCATCCGACGTATCGGCTAATTAAATGTATGCATCCGCAGGGGATTGTTGTGCGATGCCGACCGAAGATATTTATCCGCAGGGATTCCGGAGGAATCGTTATTGAATAGCCGGGTATTGGGGGGCATGAGGCCGTGGCCGATTGACCCCCTATGCCCGGTCACGGTGTCGTAAGGTGCGGGATTCCGGAGGAATCTTTTTTGATATTGCATGGTGGGTATATCAAAAAAGATTCTTTCAGAATCTCCACGCCTGGCACTTTACCGGGGGTTGGC
>CAMWLR010000084.1 GCA_947175215.1 uncultured Porphyromonadaceae bacterium | reverse complement strand
GACAAAGGATATATCTCGCAATCCCTCTTCGGACACCTTTGGGACGATGGGATTCTTTGGTAACAAGTGGGAGGTACTTGTTATACTTGTGCTAAGTGAGAACGAGCCGATACGTTACAATGAACTTGGACGCAAAATCCCGGATATTTCATCACGTGTCTTGTCAAATACGCTAAAGACACTTGAGGCTGACGGGCTGGTGGTGCGCACGTGTTATCACGAAGTGCCTCCGAGAGTAGTGTATTCGCTTAGTGAAACCGGTCGGTCACTGGTGCCGATTATCATTGAGCTGACAGAGTGGGCTCAGAAGAATATGAGATCAATTATTGCGCATCGTAATAGTCTCAATCAGGCTGAGTAAGGTCTCTTTTTCGCCCAAATATCCATTACATTGTGACGTATTGAGATGGCACTCAACATTGTGAGTGTTATAAGTAGCAGCGTGATGCTGATGATAGTTGGATAGACCGATGAGCAATCCATACCGAGGGCCGAGAGTTTGCTCTGCCAAAGTCGCGAGATGATGTATATGCCACCCGATGAGATGAGTAATATACCTAAATTCATCATTGCGACTCCTTTAATATATAGGGCGACAAGTTGACGGGGATGATAGCCAATGGCCATGAGGGCGGCCAGTGTGGGCCGGCTTTTTTGTAGCAGCAGGAATACGCTGAGGATCAACAATCCCAGTGATAAGAGACAAATTAGTATTCCCACGGCAGCGACCGATGCGGCCACGATTTTGACAAAGTGGAGTAACCGGGCTGATCCGTTGTTGTCAGCTTCCTCAAGATTATGTGACCTTAGATAATCTGTGATAGTCGGGTTGCCGGGGTCGCGGAGTTTGACGATAACACGTTTACAGGCTGTTTGGCCGGTGGGTGAAAAGCGTTCGTTTCCCCACGTGACAAATCCATCAGGCACCGCGATGGTGTTTAGGCGCGATGAGAAGCCTACAATTTTTCCTCGAAACATTTCGGCCTTACCGTTACCGCTGACAGTGACATTGAGGGGTATCATCGAGATGGTACGCTCATCGAGCACGGGTAGTCCGCGCGCGGGAGCGAAGCCGAAATTATATAGCGCAAGGTATTGGCGTGGCAGTATTATCGGGATAATTGGTCGCGCAGGGTCAAAGGTCCACTCAGATGGTGAGATGTCGAGATAGTCGCGCGGTACTCCCTCAAAAAAGAGTGCTGTCGAGAATCCGCGTCCTCCCATATCAAGGCTTACTGAGATGTCAAATCCGGCAGTGGTGAGCGTGGAGGCATCTTCGGCCCACGGTTGATCGATTATCTCATTTACTTCTGCCTGACTGATCTCATTTCCTGCGTCACGGGTGAATGAGGGGCTGGCAAGGTGTGATAGAATGGTGTAGCGGGCGTTGCCGGCAGGGTCTTGTAGCCCCTGCTCACTATCTGGGGCTACGTCGCGATAAAATTGCAGTGCCAGACCTGTTATTATCAACCCGACGATATTCGAGATGGTGTAGGCTGCGATCTGCATCCGGTTTATGTTTGAGCGTAACAATTTGCTGACCATTGCGTTGCAGGTTAGTGAAGATTATAGCTGCATGATTACCGGTCGGGAGAGTGCGAGATCGTTTCCGACTGATGTGACGATGAGGGTGGCGTTGTTGGCCGATGCTTCTTTCTCTATGAGGCGGCTTACGGCGAGGTTGGCGTTGCTGTCGAGATGGCTGACCGGCTCGTCGAGCAATAATATGTCAAATGGTTGGCACATGGCTCTGACGATTGCTACGCGCTGTTGTTGACCGAGAGAAAGTTTGGCCACCGGGCGGTCGACTAAACCGGCCATGCCGACGGTGTCGAGCATACCGAGTATTTCGTCATCTGTCTTGTGTGATGTCAGATTATTTTTGAGTCTGATATTCTCGAGAGCGGTGAGGGTGGGGAAGAGGCCAAGATCCTGAGGCAGATATGCGATATGTTTTCGTCGCAGGTCGACCAACCGGTCGGTCGACAGGTTACTTACGTCTATTCCGTTGACGGTGATGTTACCTGTATAATCTGTGCGGTCGCCGTAAAGATATGCGCATAGAGATGACTTACCTTTACCTGACGCTGCTTTTATAAGATAATGTGTTGACTGCATAAACTCGACGGTGTCACGGAGCCATATATCCGAGTCGGCATGACATTGGCGTTCATCTGCAAAGACCGCCGGGAGGAGGTTGCGGAGGGTGATCGTGGGGTGATGACTCATCAGAGACCGGTTATATATGTTATAGCAGCCGCAAGCATCGGTATCTCGCCCAGAGTAGCGAGTACCGGTTGAGTGTTGCCGTGGAATGAAATCCTGAGATGTATGTTGTCTGTGTTACCTTTGAGGGTTACGGTGACACCGCAAGGGAGGTCAAGAGCATCCACCAGCTGACTGTCGGTGGGGATGTCGAGTATGGCCACTAAGCGTGCGGCGTTGAAATCCTGTGTATAGGGGTTGGAGTTACCGTATGTCGCAATACCGTTTATCGCCTGGGTAAAGTATCCGGTGTTGTACCCAAATGAGATCTGGGGGTCGGTCTGTGTGAAATAACTGCCGCTCTCGGGATCGAATGAGAAGCGATCGGTATTGGCTGATTTAAGTGCTGAGATTGTTGAGTCGGCCTCGGTCTGGTCCATCTTCATGATTCCGGCTATATTCCATGCACGGGGAGAGAATATGTTTCCATGATTTATTGTCCCTGCGGGGCGGGCGTACCATAGGGTGGTGCCATTAGGCGACAATACGCGGTCGGTGGGCAGGATACCCTTGGCAAAATCTTCGATGCCAAAGAGTTTGTTATGGTCGGGTTGCAATCCCGTGGCAACTATCAGATTACTACCCGAGGGGATAAACTGCACTACATCGGGGTCAATCTCTCCGGCGAGCTGTTGGCCGATCTTGCCTGACTTGCCGTCAGGGTAGATAGAGGTGACGTTGGCGGTTATGGCGTTATCCGAAAAGCGTATATAGCTGCACAGCCATTGGTCTTTCATCTGTTCGCCGAATATATCTTCAGCTGCTATTGCTAATTTGACGGGGTTGTCACCTTCGTGGAGAAACTGGCTGACGCCGACCATGGCCGTTATGACGGCGTGATCATTATGGCTGCCGATAGATTTGATCGTGTCCTTGTCACCGGCTACCACACACAGATTGTCAGATACGCCGATGTATGAGTCATTGATGAGGTAGGTTGCAAACCCGTTGATTTCGGTTTTCCCCGAGGTAAGTGTATTCAGCTTTAGGGTCAGTGTGTCATGGTCAGTTATTTTGAGAATCATTCCGTTTCTCCCTTCGGCATCTTTGAATAATACTGCGCAAGACGTATTTACACCGTTACCGAGAATTGAAGAGAGATGGGTGAGCAGCGGCTGTGGGATAAACAGACTAAGTGCTTCTTGTGCTTCGGATGTTATTCCGGACTCAGTGACGAGTTGCTGCGCGCCGTTGGCTGCGGCGATTTTATCGAGGTTTAGTACGGCTACTCGGCGTACCCCCTCAGGGACTGCGTCAATGGGATCGTCGGGTAGTTGCTGACCGCATGAGGCTAATATGACCGTAAGCAGCGCGGTTAGCATGAGTGCTGATTTCTTTATGAGATTGAGTTTCATGACTAATCTTTACGTGGTGCAAAGTTACGTAGCTTTTTGTATATTTTAACAACAAATATTTCGATTATTTCGTTCGACCGGCAGACTATCTCTTGGATGAGGTCGAATATTAATGTATCTTTGTGGTTAAAATCCAACATAAGATATTAGTGATGAAAAAATCTTCGATATTCTCTTTAGCCGTTGTTGCTGCAATATACTCCGGTATTGCCATCGAGTCAGACGCGCGCGAACTGGTCATTCTTCATACCAATGACACCCATAGCCAGATAGATCCGACCGATAAGGGTTACGGTGGGGTGCAGCGTCGCAAGGTGTTTGTCGACAGTGTGCGTCAGGCCCGACCCGATGTGCTGCTGATTGATGCCGGTGATGCCGTGCAGGGTACGCTCTTCTTCACTCTTTATGGAGGTGAGGTGGAGATGCAGGTGATGAATCATCTCGGTTATGACCTGGCGATACTCGGTAATCATGACTTTGACAATGGTATGGAGGGTATGGCGGGGAATGTTGCCTTGAGCGGTATCCAATGGCTTGCGACAAATTATAAGTTTGATGACCCTGAGGTTGCATCGCTGTTTAAGCCCTATGAGATATATGAGTATGGTGATAAGAAGGTGGGCGTATTGGCTCTTAACCTCAATCCCGAGGGGATGATTGCCGATGGGAATGCCGCCGGAGTCACATATCTCGAAGCAATCGAGGCTGCCAATGCTACGGCATGGTGGCTCAAGAATATCGCTGGTGTCGACCTGGTGGTGGCCGTGTCGCATCTGGGATATGATAATGTACCCTCTCCTTCGGATAAGGATATTGTCAAGAACAGCAAGAATATAGATGTAATATTGGGTGGCCATTCACATACGCTTATATCACCTGACAGTGGTCACGAATGGGTGGTCAATGGCGATGGTGAGTGGGTATTGGTGACTCAGAATGCCAAGTCGGGCGAGTATATTTCGGAGGTGACCATTGATCTTGACAGCATCGGCGTTAAGCGCCCGTCGTTAAGACAGGTGCGCCTCGGAGCAGAATATGATCGCGCTTTTGATGCCGAACTTGCGCAGATTGTCGCTCCTTATCGTAAGGGAGTAGATGAACTGATGGAGAAGGTTATCGGAAAGTCAGCTCGCGAACTACCCAATGATCAGCCCGGGCTGATCAACTTTGTCAGTGACTTTGTCGATGCACGCGGGTCACAGCTGATCGGTCGCCCCGTTGATCTCGCCCTGATGAATGTCGGCAGTCTACGCCGAGGTCTCCCCAAGGGAGATATCACCCAAGGAATGATCATCTCAATGCAACCGTTCACCAATAAGATTCTGGTTATGGAGCTGACAGGTAAGGACCTTATGGAGGCAATTAATGTCTACGCCTCACGTGGAGGTGACGGCGTGAGCAGTCAGGTGATGGCGACCTACGATCCCGAGACAAATGCGGTGGTGACTCTCACTGTCGACGGAAAACCGGTAGACCCCAACAGAGTCTACACCGTAGCGACCATTGACTATCTTGCAGGGGGCGGCGACTATATGGTGCCGCTTAAGCGCGGCCATATTATTGCGCGCTCAGAAAACATCGTCTACGATGATCTGATCGAATATATCCGCACCAACTATTCAAAGAAAAAAATCAATCCCTCGAATATCAACCGTTTTGCCCCGCTACGTTAATCTCACTTGATTGGCTATACCGTCTCACTTGGTAGACGATCCTCACCTGATTAGCTAATATCACAGGATAAGCTAATCTCACTTGGTAGATTAGGCTTAGCACTTGACATTAGCCTGGTTTGGGCTCGTTTATAAATGGTTACTCCCAACTTTTTGCGGGCGTTCATAATAATTTTGATAAAAAATGGCTTAAAATTTTGCAGATTTCAAAAAGTGTTGTAACTTTGCAGTCGCAAATCCGCCAATAAAGGATGGTTCGCTAGCTCAACTGAATAGAGCATCTGACTACGGATCAGAAGGTTACAGGTTTGAATCCTGTGCGAATCACAAATTCCGGAAGTGTTCCGGTGATCATAAATTAGAGCGAGGTTCGCTAGCTCAACTGAATAGAGCATCTGACTACGGATCAGAAGGTTACAG
>CAMWLR010000083.1 GCA_947175215.1 uncultured Porphyromonadaceae bacterium | reverse complement strand
ATAGCTTTCATCCCCCATTTTCACAACGGCTGCTGAGTTGCGGAATTTATTTGCACCATCAAATTTACAAGGAATTACCAATACGCCGAGGCGATTGATATAACCCCATTTCCAATCTTTACGGACAGCAGCCAGTCCCTCGGAAAAAGGCATAACCGAATCATATTCAGGATTTATCACCATCTTCCCGGAGGTATTGATAAAGCCCCATTTACCTTCTGATTCTACTGCAGCTCTACCATCCGAAAAACTATCGGCTTTGTCAAACTGCGGAGTGATCACCATTACCCCCTCAGTATTAATATACCCCCATTTTCCGTATGAATTTAGTTTTACCGGAGCAAGCCCGTTGCCAAAAGGTTTGGTATTTGCAAAGGTCGGCTCAATCATCATCTCGCCCGACTCATCTATATATCCATATTTATTATTCTCAGAATCAACGGGTATAACAGCGCATAACCCCTCTGAAAAGCCTCCTATGTCGACTTGGTGATATTGATTCGGGATCGTCTTCTTACCGTCTTTATCAATAAAAATCCACTGCCGACCATCATTTACGGCTGCAATTCCATCATGAAAGTCGGTAACCTCTCGATATCGGGCAGAAATGACGGTATCTCCAAATTCATTTGTGTATCCCCAGCTGTATATATCACTAATAATACGGATCTTGGAATATCGGGGATCATTACAAGCCATCTCGTAATCAGGCTGGACTCTCCTGTTGACCTTAACTGAATTATAGGCCGGTTTAACTTTAGCAATATTTTTCGGGCGGGTGCTTGAAGCCGCATCTCTAACTTTTGCCATCCCTCTCTTGGCATCTGCTGATCTATCCCCTAACGAGGTTCCGGCAATCGAATTATGATCGTCAACACTATATATCGGGAGGTCTTTCTTAGCACATAAGTAACTAACCATTTCCACCCTATCATTATCGGTTGTCATCAAGATAGTTGCATAAGCCAAATATGCTACCCGTTTCTTATTCTTATATGCCGGCTGCCAACGCCCTGAGTTTTCTATATAAGATTTGATAAGAGTCAGATATTGATTGAAATCATCCCGTGATTTATCGAAGCTATCTTTTTCTCTCTCCACCGGCTCGATATCATAAACTTTACCGTTTCTATCCACCTTATATTTAATGTGAATACTCGGTATCCCCTGATAAGGAAACTTCCGCTGAACTTCTTGAGACAACTCATTGAAAAAATTATCAGTGCCACCGGGGGCGATGGCGGGGATGTCAACGATCTCATAGGGGCGGGTGTGATTTTGGGCGGATGTTTGGAATGTTCCGCACAAAAGCAACAGCACGCTTACTACTAACGAAGAGAGAGATTTCATAGTGTCAACGAGTTAATGGGGATAAGATGAATGATCCGACTCTAAATAGTAGATCAGAAGAAGTAAGTAGCCGAGACTGTCCAGAAACGGTTGCGGGCCGAATAATTCTCGAGCTTGACTGCTTTTGTGGCGTAAGTCATACCCCAGGTATATGACCCGGCTATCTGCCAACGTTTATAGATCTCGGCACCGAGACCGGCACGCAGGCCGATTGACCCGAAGGGGTATTCCATCGCCTTACATGATGAATGCGCAATATTGAAGCTGAATACCGGACCGCCGAAGGCAAACGGTGCGACGTAATCTTCGAGTCCGTCCATACGGGTCCACTTAAACTCGAGGTTAACGGGAATCTCGAGTGTGTGGAGATATAGATTCTGCTTCTCAATGCCATCGACAGCCCATATCTTGCGGCTACCGAAATCGATGTTGGCTCCTTTCATGGCATAAAATGCACCAAGACGCAGACCCAGACCAATGCCGGGAAACATCAGTTCACCCTGCACACCGGCGTGCGGCCCGACGATACCGCCGATGTCTACAAGATCTTGCTTGAAATCAAGGGTTGTAAATCCGACACCTACCTGGACGCCGTAGCGAAATTGGGCCTTGGATTGTGACGATATACCAATCAGGATCAGGCACGCAAAGATATATTTTATAAATTTCATGCTTTGGGGAGTATAACGTTGATGATCGAGTCGACGTCAGCCGAGACCTGTGTCTGCTCACCGGTCGACATATTCTTCAGCACCACTTTACCCTCGGCAAGTTCGCTTTCGCCGATAATCGCCACAAAGGGTATCGCCGATGAGTCGGCATAGCTCATCTGCTTTTTGAGCTTGACACTGTCAGGATATACCTCTGAGGCCAAGCCGCGGTTACGTAATCCTTTTGCGAGTTTAAGTGAGAGGGCGGTCTCTGCCTCACCGAAGTTGGCGAATAGCACCGTGGTGGCTGTTGCTTTTGCCTCGGCGGGGAAAAGGTCAAGCCCTGACAATACATCATAGATGCGGTCGGCACCAAACGACACACCGACTCCCGAGAGTCCGGGCATACCGAATACGCCGGTAAGATTGTCATATCGGCCTCCACCCGAGATCGAGCCTATCTGATAGTCAGCGGCTTTGACCTCGATGATCGTACCGGTGTAATAGTTGAGACCGCGAGCGAGCGATACATCCAGGTCAAGCTGGGCGTTGAGACCAAGAGCCTTGACTCCGTCAATGACAGTTTTGAGCTCCTTGACACCGAGCGTACCGGTCTCAGAGGGGGCAAGCAGTGTCTCAAGTTGATCCAGGCGCTCGTCAATAGTCCCTGATATAGCGAGAATGGGTTGTAAACGCTCGACGGCTTCGGCCGACAGACCACGCTCGATCAACTCCTCGTTTACCTTTTCGAGGCCGATCTTATCGAGCTTATCTATTGCCGTGGTAATGTCGATAATTTTATCGGGATGACCGATCAGTTCGGCAATTCCGGCCAGTACTTTACGGTTATTGAGCTTGATGATAACCCTGATACGGAGGCGGCTGAACATCTCATCAACCATCTCTAACAGTTCGATCTCGTTGATCAGCGAGTCAGACCCCACAACATCGGCGTCACACTGATAAAACTCGCGGTAACGCCCCTTCTGTGGACGGTCAGCACGCCATACGGGCTGTATCTGGTATCGCTTAAACGGCATCTGCAACTCATTACGGTGCTGCACGACGTAACGTGCAAACGGCACGGTCAGGTCATAACGCAACCCTTTCTCAGAGATCTTGGATGTCAGGCGCGGATAATTGATGTCTGAGGTATCGAGGGCCTCGACATTCTTCATATACTCGCCCGAGTTGAGGATCTTAAACAGCAGTTTGTCACCCTCTTCGCCATATTTACCCATCAGGGTCGAGAGGTTTTCGAGCGCGGGGGTCTCCACCGGGTTATAGCCATAGAGACGGAACACCGTGCGGATGGTGTCAAATATATAGTTACGGCGAGCCATCTCCACCGGTGAGAAGTCGCGTGTACCTTTGGGTATCGAGGGTTTCATCTTGTTTATCTGATATTAAATTAATGTATGACAGGGGCTGTCATCATGATTTGTTGGCGCGCTTGCGCTCGAGTTCATCAAGGATAATCTTGCGGATACGCAGATGGTTGGGGGTCACCTCTACATACTCATCCTCCTTGATATACTCGAGGGCCTCCTCGAGGCTGAACACCACCGGGGGGACGATCTTGGCTTTCTCGTCGGCACCCGACGCGCGCATATTGGTGAGTTTCTTAGATTTGGTGACATTGATGACGATGTCCTTATCTTTTGCGCTCTCGCCGACAACCTGACCGGCGTAAACCTCCTCCTGGGGGAAGATGAAGAATCGGCCGCGGTCTTGCAGCTTGTCGATGGCGTAGGCATAGGCTGTACCGGCCTCCATCGCGATGAGCGACCCGTTGGTGCGTCTCTCTATATCACCCTTCCAGGGCTGATACTCCATGAAACGGTGCGCCATGATCGCCTCTCCGGCCGAACCGGTCAGGACGTTGTTGCGAAGACCGATGATACCGCGCGAGGGTATCTGGAACTCCATGTGCACACGGTCATTCTGAGTCGTCATAGACACCAGATCGCCCTTGCGGCGGGTCACCATGTCAATCATCTTAGAGGCATACTCCTCGGTGACGTTGATCGTAAGCAACTCGACAGGTTCACACTTCACGCCGTCAATCTCCTTGATGATTACCTGGGGCTGACCTACCTGCAACTCATACCCCTCGCGGCGCATGGTCTCGATAAGTACCGACAGGTGGAGTACACCGCGGCCAAAAACATTCCATTTATCCTCATTGTCATGGCGTGTAACGCGCAGGGCGAGATTCTTGTCAAGCTCACGTGTCAGTCGCTCATGTATATGGCGAGAGGTCACATATTTTCCATCCTTGCCAAAGAAAGGTGAATCGTTGATGGTGAATGTCATCGACATGGTCGGCTCGTCGATGGCAATGCGGGGGAGCGGCTCGGGATTGTCGAGCAGAGTGATCGTGTCGCCGATCTCAAAATCCTCAAGACCGACTATCGCGCAGATGTCGCCCGATGAAACAGCGTCGACACGCTTGCGTCCCATACCCTCAAATGTATGCAGCTCTTTGATCTTCTGACGCGACACCGTGCCGTCTCGACGGCACAGACCTATCTCCATACCCTCACGCAGTGTGCCGCGATGCACACGGCCCACAGCGATACGGCCCACATAGCTCGAGTAGTCGAGCGAAGTGATCAGCATCTGAGGCTCACCCTCGAGTACCTCGGGGGCAGGGATATGGTTGATAATGGTGTCGAGCAGTGGGATGATATTGTCGGTCGGCTCTTTCCAGTCGGTACTCATCCAGCCGTTTTTGGCCGATCCGTAAATCGTGGGGAAATCAAGCTGTTCCTCCGTGGCATCGAGGTTAAACATCAGGTCAAAGACCATCTCTTGTACCTCTTCGGGGCGACAGTTGGGCTTGTCTACCTTATTGATGACCACCACCGGTTTGAGCCCCATCTGTATCGCTTTCTGCAACACGAAACGGGTCTGGGGCATCGGGCCCTCAAACGCGTCTACCAACAGCAGACAACCGTCGGCCATATTGAGCACACGCTCTACCTCGCCTCCAAAGTCGGCGTGTCCCGGGGTGTCGATAATGTTGATCTTAGTATCTTTATAATTGATCGAGACATTTTTTGATAGGATCGTTATACCTCTCTCACGCTCAAGATCATTGTTGTCGAGGATAAGTTCGCCTGCATTCTGATTCTCGCGAAACAGATGACCGGCCAAAAGCATTTTGTCGACCAGTGTTGTCTTACCATGGTCAACATGGGCGATGATTGCGATGTTGCGGATGTTCTGCATTACGGATGTAAACAGCTTTATGATATTTTTCAGTTCATTTTCAGCCCACAAAGTTACGAATTTTTCTGGTAATCCACCCCTATCCCGGCCGCTTTTTTATACCCACCCCAGCAGCCACGCCACCCCGGCGAGCACTATGCAGCAAAAAATCAGCACGCCATACCCTGTGAGATACAGCAGCATAGGTTTGCGGCTGAGAAGCTCCCTGATTTTAGGTGAGCGCACCGGCTCGTCAGTCGGCTGCCTGTGAGTTATGGTTAGTTTCCAAGTTCAAGCTGATTTTTGATAATATGATAATGATACCCCCTCTTTGGTCGGAAAACACCTCTGGTCAAGTTCTTGCAACGAGCAATGCAGTCCGTGATGACGGCAAACCATCCAGAGTGCCGCCACCCCGCACTGCATCGAGTCGCGTTGCTTTATAAACGGGAAACTTATCAAAATCTCATTCTCAATTACTTACAGTCGCTGTTTCTCAGCAGAACCGGCTCCCTGGCCTTTGTAGTGCGAGCGGGTAGCGTTAAACTG
>CAMWLR010000082.1 GCA_947175215.1 uncultured Porphyromonadaceae bacterium | reverse complement strand
CCGGCTATAACAACCAGGGCGGCTATCAGCCCCGCAACAACCAGGGCGGTTACAACAACCGTCAGGGCGGTTACAACAAGCCCGGTTACAACAACAACCGGCGCCCCCAGAACGGCGTCCCCATGCGTCAGGGCAAGAGCTTCGTGCCCCGTCCCAAGCGCATCGAGTATGAGCTGCCGCTGCCCGATCCTAACGAGCAGATCCGCCTCAACAAATTCCTCGCCAACGCCGGCCTCTGCTCGCGCCGCGAGGCTGACGAGTTTATCCAACAGGGTCTGGTCAAAGTCAACGGCAATGTAGTCACCGAGCTCGGCACAAAGATCGGCCACGCCGACACCGTTGAATTTAAGGATCAGGCTGTCGCTCTCGAGAGCAAGTGCTATATCCTGCTCAACAAGCCCAAAGACTGTGTCACCACCTCTGACGATCCCAACGGTCGCACCACAGTGCTCGACCTCGTCAAGGGCGCATGCACCGAGCGCATCTACCCCGTGGGCCGCCTCGACCGCAACACCACCGGTGTGCTGCTTCTCACTAATGACGGCGACCTCGCCTCAAAGCTCACCCACCCCAAGTATGTCAAGAAAAAGATCTATCACGTATGGACCGACAAAGACATCGCCGAGGAGGATATGCAGCGCATCGCCGACGGCATTGAGCTTGAGGATGGCGAGATCCACGCCGATGCCATCTCATATGTCACCGAGACTGACCGCAATCAGGCCGGTATCGAGATCCACTCGGGCAAAAACCGCATCGTGCGCCGCATCTTCGAGGCCCTCGGTTACCACGTGACCAAGCTCGACCGCGTTTACTTCGCCGGCCTGACCAAGAAGAATCTCCCCCGCGGCCGCTGGCGCTACCTCACCCAGGAAGAGGTCAACTTCCTCAAAATGGGGTCTTTTGAGTAATTATACACGCGTGTGACAACACATTATAACAACACGTTATAGTTATATATGAAACGTACTAAAATCAACGATATATTCCGCGACTCCGCCACACTGGTGGGCAAGGAGGTCTGTGTCAAAGGGTGGGTACGCACCCGCCGAGGCAACAAGCACGTGCAGTTTGTGGCCCTCAACGACGGCTCGACCATCCGTAATCTCCAGATCGTCCTCGACATGGCATCGTTTACCGACGAGCAGCTCAAGCCCGTCACCACAGGCTCGGCCATCTGTGTCGAGGGCCTGCTGGTCGAGTCGATGGGTAAAGGACAGTCGGTCGAGGTGCAGGCAAACAAACTCGAGGTCTATGGTACCGCCGACCCCGAGAGCTATCCCCTGCAGAAAAAAGGACACTCGCTCGAGTTCCTGCGTGAGATCGCACACCTGCGCCCCCGCACAAACACATTCTCAGCCGTGCTGCGCGTGCGCTCGACACTCGCCTACGCCATCCACCGCTACTTCCAGGAGCGAGGATTCTATTACCTCAACACCCCGCTGATCACTGCCAGTGACTGCGAGGGCGCCGGCGCGATGTTCCAGGTAACCACTCTCGACCTCGAGAATCTCCCCCGCACTGAGGATGGTAAGGTAGACTACTCTGTCGATTTCTTCGGCAAGTCGACAGCCCTGACCGTCAGCGGCCAGCTCGAGGGTGAGCTGGGCGCGACCGCCCTTGGGGCGATCTACACTTTCGGCCCGACATTCCGCGCCGAGAACTCCAACACCCCCCGCCACCTGGCCGAGTTCTGGATGATCGAACCCGAGGTCGCTTTTATCGACATCGACGAGAACATGGATCTGGCCGAGGACTTCCTCAAATACTGCATCAAGTATGCCCTCGACAACTGCCGAGACGACATAGAGTTCCTCTCTGAGCATTATGACAAAGAGCTCATCAGCCGACTCGAGTCAGTTGTAAACCAGGAATTCGTGCGCCTGACATACACCGAGGGCATCAAACTCCTCGAGGAGAGCGGCCACAAATTTGAGTTCCCCGTCAAATGGGGTGTCGACCTGCAGAGCGAGCATGAGCGCTATCTGGTAGAACACTACTTCAAGCGCCCCGTCATCCTCACTGGTTACCCCAAGGAGATCAAAGCCTTCTATATGAAACTCAACGATGACGGCAAGACAGTCCGCGCCATGGACGTCCTCTTCCCCGCCATCGGCGAGATCATCGGCGGCTCTGAGCGCGAGGAGAATTATGACAAACTGATGACCCGCATCGAGGAGATGCACATCCCCATGAAAGATATGTGGTGGTATCTCGACACCCGCCGCTTCGGCACAGTGCCTCACTCAGGCTTTGGCCTCGGGTTTGAGCGCTTGGTGCTCTTCGTGACCGGTATGACCAACATCCGCGACGTCATCCCCTTCCCCCGCACCCCCAAAGCAGCCGAATTCTAATAAGCATATTCTTATTATATTTATCCATATTATATAAGCCTATTCAACTACAAATTGCAAAAATCAATCGGAAGCCGTCTGTGACAGATAGCTTCCGATTACCTTTTTATCTTATGGGTGGTTACTTATATCCTAGCGACTCAGCCACCGATGCAATCTCGGCCGGCGAGGCATTTTGCAACGCCGTACACGGCACGCAGGTGGCATAATTACGCGAGAGCCAGTAGAGATCAGTCTCGGGGTTATCCTTATCCTCATTGACCTGACTGCCGGTCAGCCAGTAAAACGGCTTGCCATGCGGGTCGATATACTGCTTATACTCCTCGGTCCAGTGACTGCGGGCAGCCCTGACAACCTTCATCCCCTCGATCTTCACTTTGGCGGGGAAATTGACATTGAGGCACACCCCCTCGGGCAGACCCTTATCCAATACCTCGGCTGTCAGAGACTTGACAAACGGCAGACACTCGCTGAAATCGGCAGCCATCGAGTGATGTAACAGAGAGTAACCGATCGACGGGATACCATCCATGCAACCCTCAAAGACAGCCCCCATCGTGCCCGAATAGATCACCGAGTTACCTGCATTAGAGCCATGATTGATACCCGCCAGCACCAGATCAGGGCGACGCGGCAAAATCGTGTGCATCGCCAGCTTGACACAATCGACCGGCGTCCCTGACACCGAGAACAGGTGCGCCCCCTCATAGTCAGGATGCTCGGTCACGCGCAATGGCGCATTAAACGTCAGCGACGATGACTGGCCGCTCTTAGGCTCAGCCGGCGCCACCACCCACACCTCTCCGAGATCCTTGACGCAATCGACGAGCACATGTAACCCCGGTGCATTGACCGAGTCATCATTAGATATTAAAATAAGTTTCTTTTCCATATACACATCCTTTACCGCAAAGATACACCATTTCCACGTAATAACCAAACCGCCACGCCCGCCGCCGGTCGCCATCCCCGCCGCCGGTCGCGTTATCGGGCATGCTCGCCCGATAACATCACTGCCCCCGACTCGCCAGATTTTGGCCGATTTTGGGCAGCTCACGAGGCGGCCCAATGAGATTTAAGTCAGGAAATTAGGTAATGTGATTTTTTTTTTGTAATTTTGCGCGATTTATCGCAGTTAGAAAAACATAATACAGATCTGTAATGCTTAACCCAGTTAAAAAGACCATCACCCTGCCCGATGGCCGAGAGATTACTCTCGAGACCGGCAAGCTCGCCAAGCAGGCTGATGGCGCGGTGGAGCTCCGTATGGGCAACACCATGCTTCTCGCCACCGTCGTGTCGGCCAAAGAGGCCGGCGAAGGGGTAGACTTCATGCCCCTGCAAGTTGATTATAAAGAGAAATTCTCATCAGCGGGCCGTTTCCCCGGCGGCTTCCTCAAACGCGAAGGCCGTGCCTCTGACTATGAGGTGCTCACCTCTCGTCTGGTAGACCGCGTGTTGCGTCCGCTCTTCCCCGATAACTACCATGCCGACACCTTCGTGCAGATAACAATGTTCTCTGCCGACGGTAACGATATGCCCGATGCCCTGGCCGGTCTGGCCGCATCGGCAGCCATCGCTGTCAGCGACATCCCCTTTAATGGCCCCATCTCTGAGGTGCGCGTGGCCCGTGTCGACGGCGAGTTTGTCATCGACCCCACATTTGAGCAGCTTGAGAAAGCCGATATGGAGCTGATGGTAGGGGCCACCGCCGACAACATCATGATGGTAGAGGGTGAGATGAACGAAGTATCCGAGGCTGACCTCCTCGAGGCACTCAAGACCGCCCACGCCGCCATCAAGGAGCAGTGCAAGGCTCAGCTCGAGCTTGCCGAGATGGCCGGCAAGACCGTCAAACGCGAATATTGCCACGAGGTCAACGACGAAGACCTCCGCAAGGATGTACGCGAGAAAACATACGACAAAGCATACGCCGTCGCCAAGGCCGGTTGCGCCGACAAGCACTGGCGCGAGAACGCCTTCAAGGAGATCTGTGAGGAATATATCGAGTCGCTCCCCGAAGAGGAGCGCGAGGCAAAAGCCCCGCTGGTTAAGCGCTATTACCACGACGTAGAGCGCGATGCCGTGCGTCGCTGCATCCTTGACGAGGGTGTACGTCTCGACGGCCGCAAGACCACCGAGATCCGCCCCATCTGGTGTGAGGTAGACTACGTGCCCGGCCCTCACGGCTCGGCCGTCTTCACCCGCGGCGAGACCCAGAGCCTCTCGACCGTAACCCTCGGCACAAAACTCGACGAGAAGATCCTCGACGACGTACTCAACCAGGGTCGCGAGCGTTTCCTGCTCCACTATAACTTCCCCCCCTTCTCGACAGGCGAAGCCAAAGCACAGCGCGGCGTCGGCCGTCGTGAGATCGGTCACGGCAACCTCGCCCACCGCGCCCTCAAACGTATGTTCCCCGACGACTTCCCCTATGTGGTACGCGTCGTCAGCGACATCCTCGAGAGCAACGGCTCATCATCAATGGCCACCGTCTGCGCCGGCACCCTCGCTCTGCTCGACGCCGGTGTCAAGATGAAACGCCCCGTCAGCGGTATCGCCATGGGTCTTATCTCAGACGACACCTCAGACAAATATGCAGTCTTGTCAGACATCCTCGGTGACGAAGATCACCTGGGCGACATGGACTTCAAGGTCACCGGTACTCGCAACGGTATCACCGCCACACAGATGGACATCAAGTGTGACGGCCTGAGCTATGAGATCCTCGAGCGCGCCCTCAACCAGGCCCGTGAGGGCCGTCTCCACATCCTCGACAAGATCCAGGAGACTATCGCCGAGCCCCGCGAAGACTACAAACCCCACGTGCCCCGCATCGTCACCATGCTCATCCCCAAAGAGCTTATCGGCGCCGTCATCGGCCCGGGCGGAAAAGTCATCCAGGGTATCCAGGAAGAGTCAGGCGCTACCGTCTCGATCGACGAGATCCCCGAGGGTGGCCATATCGAGGTCGCTGCCGCCAACAAAGCATCTATCGACAAGGCTCTCGAAATGATCAACCGCATCGTTGAGCTTCCCGAAGAGGGCAAGACCTACACCGGCAAGGTGCAGACCATACAGGACTTCGGCGCATTCATCGAGTTTATGCCCAACCGTGACGGTCTGCTGCACATCTCTGAGATCTCTTGGGACCGTCTCCCCGACATGGAGTCAAGCGGCCTCAAAGAGGGTGACCAGGTGACTGTCAAACTCATAGAGATCGACAAGAAAACCGGCAAATACCGTCTGTCGATGCGCGCCCTGCAGCCCAAACCCGAGGGTTATGTCGAGCCTGCCGAGCGTCCCCGCGCTCCCCGTCGCGACCGTGGCAACGATGGTGACCGTCCCCGTCGCAACTTTGACGACCGCCGCCGCAACGATGGCGACCGTCCCCGCCGCGATGACCGTCCCCGCCGTAACTTCGACGGCCCCCGTCGCAACAACGACAATAATAACGATTAATCCGATCCCATAACAACACTCAGTAAGCCGAGCCTCACCTGGCCCGGCTTACTTTTTTATTAATAGTCCGTTATTAATCAACAG
>CAMWLR010000081.1 GCA_947175215.1 uncultured Porphyromonadaceae bacterium | reverse complement strand
GTATTTACATATACAAGCGTAGGCTCTACTCGTTGCCGTTCTACATAGTTAGGCAGTGCTAGAGCCTCAGAAGAGAACGGCAATGGTAAGGTTCCTGCGCTTTTCTCTTTTACTGACTTTTTAACCTTAATTTATTACTTCATCACCAGGGGACCATGATGATAATACTCCCTCAACCGAGGGCCTATTTTTCATTTGGTATTATGAAAAAATTTATTTTGATGGCCGTTATATTTCTGACGGTTTTTCAAACCTCTCAAGCTCAAGCAACATTAAAAGAGATAAGTGGTGGTAGTCTACCCGGAGGAGAGATTAACGGAGATGTTACTTGGTATCTAACTGGAACCTTACCAAATGGCAACGTAGATTACCTTTTAACACACCCTATCACTGTTAAAACAGGCAGTTCCCTGACAATAACAAATACGGCCCATCGCTATCTGAAGATTTTACAAGACACTAATGATGGTGAGACACCTTTCACTGTCGAGCAGGGCGCTAAATTAACAATCCAGGGCAATGATTCAGGGTCTATCATATTTGATGGTGAAAACAACTTTGAAATGGACTCAATCTCATCGGCCTCGGGAGGAAGATATTTTTTGAATTGTAAAGGTGGCAATCTTCCCAATATATGGGATGGTAAAGTAACTCAGCATAACGTTTACTGCGCGCATACCGTTAAGAATTTTATTTATTCACAAGGTCAACTTGATCTTCAGAAAGTGTATATCCATGATTATCATTCCAATGAAGGATTGATTGTAATTCAGGTGTCACCTACTGAAGCAGAATTGGAATTAAAACTAAAACAACGTACCATCGCCCGTTTTAAGTCAGTAAGCTGGCGTAGAAACAGATGTTATAATAGTCAAGTCGCCAAAAATAAAAACGCATTCTACGGCGGTACATGCATATTAATAAGAAATGTTGAGGACAAATATCGAGATTGTTTAGATCCCGAATTATTCAAGGTAGAAATTGATGATTGCGAGTTTACTGAAAATTCGATGGGTGGTGCTTCTCTGCGTACTTACGGATACTCTCGATGCAATATCTATTTATCGAATTCTGTTTTTTGCAGAAATTATTCTTCATATGATGCCGGTGGCGCTATTCACTGGAATGCAAATAGTAATAAAGAAGGTAAACAACCAAAACTTACTATAAGTAACTGCACTTTCTATCGTAATCAGGCAGAGTCTCATGGAGGAGCGATCTTCTCTCAAGGTAATATGTTTTTTGATGATAATCCTAAAACAGAAACTGTCATTTGTGATAATACCGCCGGTGCCTGGGATAATCGTGACTTAAATAATACCGGCCGCGGAGGTGGTGGCATCAGAATAAGTGGCTATCCATATGAAAACGAAACATCACATTTATATTATGACTTCCCATCCAATCTCATTATTAAGGAGAATAAGGCTGAATATGGCGCAGGAATATTAATACATTATACTTCTACAATAGCCTTGCCTGAGGGTACGACTATTGACCTAAACCTCAGGTCTAAATTATATGAGAACAAAGCTTTCGGTACAACATATTACGGAGGAGGTGGACTTGGTGTTCTTGACACATCTAATAAGAATCTAAACTTTAATATCCATCTCAGCGGGACAGAAATTACCGGAAACGAAGCCCGACTCGGAGGTGGAGTATATGTCGAGAACTGCAATATAATATTTGATAATGACAAGACTTCTATTATAAGTAATAATTCCTCTTATATATTACAGGATGTGGCTAATACAGGTAACGGTGGAGGTATATATCTCTACAATGGTTATATCACTTGTAAAAGGAGTAACATCACAGGTAATGTCGCTGAGAATAACGGCGGAGGTATCTACATATCCGGAACAAAGGAGAAAGGTAGTATAATGGATTATTACCAGGGAAAAATCTCCGGTAATTATTCTAACAATATGGGTGGTGGCATATATGTCGGCGATTATGGTGCTATGAGATTTCAATCAGCATCATCAGTCGGTATTTATAATAATATTGCCGAGACCGCCGGAGACGAAATATCAAAACATGGTTATGGCTCTGTGTCTCTACCCCAGACTACTTATATGAGAGTGCCGGATGTATTAAAGTCGGCATACTGGATCGAAGACACAAAAACTAAACGATATCGCAGAGACCATAACGATGTAGTAACCGGCGGAAAATTTCAAGCGAATGAAGCTTGTGATGTCGCACTTGGTTTTGTCGATTTCTCTCTTGGGATAAAGGGTACACCATCCTCAACTTTTATGCGTGATAAACTACAGAATCAGTATAGCAACCACATTGCCTGGCCCTTCTCAAAAAATGCCCTGCAACTTAGTGGCGGCGAGATTGAAGTGGGTAGTAAGCTTACATTGTGGCGCTCTACGACAGATTATAATTCGATAGATCAAAGCAACGGGTCAGAGGGTGATAACCCTGATATAGTTACCCCACAATCTGTTGCCAATATTATTATCACCGAAATGCCGGAGGGAGACGACTATTATGGAGTACCTCAAGGCGACGTGAAAGCACTTGTCTTATATAACGATGGGCGGCAGGAGGATGCTACATTCCGCATCGGCACTCTTAATGATGATCGCAGGGTATTCCTCCCGGCCAACGGAGATGACGATTGCTTCTATACATTCACCGATACTTTCCTTAGCGGGACGACTGCCGGTAATGAGCATCCCGACAAATATTATTACCGTCTGTCATTCCTGCCTGCAACGTCTTATCAAGACACAAAAGATCTCTATGCGGGCAACACGGTGCCGGTATCATATAGCGATGACCAGTGCTTCCACAGCGATCAGGTATGCTTTGCTATCCCTAAAGCCAACCTGTCGATGAGACACAACGATTATAGCTTTGAAGAGATTGATGCCGACGGTGTCGATAATAATTGGCTTGACCCCAATTCGGCCCTGTTTTCATCGTCAATGCTTACCTCGGGGATGTATGATGCCAATCCCTCACAATATAATGTCTATCAACTCTATAAAGCTCCCTCTGACCCCGAGCTCGAATTCAGCGGCCTTACAGACAGCTATTCGTTCTCGGCATTTGGCGAAGATATACAGCATGATTTCAGCTCAGGGTATTATGTACTTGAGATGAGATATACCGGTGAGGATGGCACGGTCAACACCTACGGGTCTAACCTCGCCAAACTTAAATCTCTCCCCTCACTCGAGGGTCAGTCAATCGAGATGACTAATGACAACGGTTTCTGCCAGACTGCTTCGGTGTGGGCACTCACCCCCGGTGAATACACCCCGGCAATCTACCGCTTGTGGTCATACGACGATGAATTGTCAGATGATCTCACCCCCTTGAATCAACACAACATCTATCCCGACCCGGCGGCCCGAGGAAACAGGGTCATCGCCATCCCAGATGATGATTCTGACATCACCGGGTTCCACCCCGACCAAACCTTTGTGACAGACAACACCCTCAATGTCTATCATATACACAGTCACGACAATGCACTGCCGACCGAATCATATCGAGTACGTCACTACTCTGTGGTCGATCCTCAGGCATCAGACCCGAGATATGTACTGTCCGAAGCGACCATGACAGTAAAAGCTCAGGACAATAATACCTCAGGTATCGATAAAATATCGGCGAGCGATGAATCAACTGCCACACCGGTCTATTACAACCTGTCAGGTATTGAGTTACCGGGCAGACCGACCTCAAAGGGGGTCTACATCATCCGCCGGGGAAACACCGTCACCAAAGAACTGATAGAATAAATATTTATCCCTGTTGCGACGTGTCTGCAAGTATGTTTTTTTCATATTTGATTTAGTAAGTATATAAGTTAAACAACAAATCCTTATCCAAGATCCGAAATTAAATCCGACCAAGACAGACACTTAGCAACAGGATAAATTCCCCTCCCACACACCGCGTCGCAATCTACCCCCCATTACGACGCGGTGTATTTTTCCCGTCAGTCATACCGATAAGTTAGCTGATTTCTGCTTACTATCCTAATTTTTAACAAATACATATCATGAAAAAATTATTTTTATCACTTATGTTTGTAATACTTGCTGTATTTACATTCATAAATCATCTTGGGGCACAGACCCTAAACGATCCTCTGCCGGTGGATCCTCAAGTCAGGACGGGAGTCTTACCTAACGGACTGACCTATTACATCCGGCATAATGAGACACCAAAAGGTCAGGCCGACTTCTATATCGCCCAGAAGGTAGGCTCGATTCTCGAGAATGACGAGCAGCGAGGGCTGGCTCACTTCCTTGAGCACATGTGCTTTAACGGTACGGAGAATTTCCCCGGTAACGAACTTATAAATTGGCTTGAATCTAAAGGGGTAAACCACGGAGAGAATCTAAATGCTTATACATCTCTTGACGAAACTGTTTACTATATCGAGAATGTGCCGTCTGCTTCGGTGGCTGTGCAGGATTCATGTCTGCTCATTCTGCATGACTGGGCCGATGGTCTGCTGCTTCTCCCCGAGGAGATAGACAAGGAGCGTGGGGTGATACATCAGGAATGGCGCATGCGCAATGTCGGCCAGCAGCGTCTGATCGAGCAGATGGCCCCCGAGATGTATCCCGGGTCAAAGTATGGCTATCGTCTCCCGATCGGCACTATGGAGGTAGTTGATAATTTTGCTCCGCAGGTTCTGCGTGATTACTATGAAGCATGGTATCGTCCTGATCAGCAGGGTGTCGTGGTGGTCGGTGATGTCGATGTCGATTATATCGAGAATAAGATCAAAGAGATTTTCTCACCCATCGAGATGCCTGCCAATGCTCCAGAGCGCGCATACGAGCCTGTGCCCGACACAGAGGGCACGATCGTTGTAGTCGGCACAGACCCCGAGATGCCCCACTCAAGTGTCTCTATATACTTCAAAAATGATGTATTGCCGCGCGAGATGCGGGGTACGATGGCCTACCTGATGCAGGATTACACTAATGAAATAATCTCGTCGATGCTAACTAAACACCTCGAAGAGATCAGCTCTACACCCGACTCACCATTTGCATATGCCAACGCATATTATGATTGCTACTTCTTCTCTATCACCAAAGATGCCATGACATTGACGGCTTTAGGTAAGGGTGACGACATCCTCCCCTCGCTCGCCTCAATATACCGCGAACTTCTGCGCGCATATCGCGGCGGTTTCACGATCTCTGAGTATGACCGTGCCCGCAGCGAGTATCTGTCGCGCCTTGAAAAGGAGTATAACAACCGCGAAAAAACCGAGAACAAGAGATACGTTAATACTTATGTACGCAACTTTATCGACGGCACGCCGGCCGCCGGTATCGAGACCGAATATCAGCTGATGAGCTTGATCGCGCCTCAGATACCTGTCGATATGATCAATCAGGCTCTGCAGGAGATGATCTCAGACAACAACCGTGTGGTCACAGTGATGCTTCCCGAAAAGGAGAATATCAAAGTCCCCACAAAGGAGGCTGTCCTTGAGGTTATGGCTGCCGTTGACGGCGAGAATATCGAAGCTTTTGTCGACGAGGTAAAGGATGAGCCGCTTATAGCCGAGCTTCCCGCTCCCGGCAGTGTGGTGGCCACTCAGGAACTCCCGCAATGGGGCGCAGTAGAGTGGACACTCTCAAACGGAGCTAAGGTCGTAGCCAAGAAGACCGACTTCAAGGCCGATGAGATACTGCTCGACGCTCAGGCTCTGGGCGGCACCTCGATTTATCCCGAGGAGTATGCCAATACTCTGGTGTTCCTGCCATACTCAATGAGTCAGTATGGGCTTGGAAACTATAGCCATAATGATTTACAGAAATATTTGCAAGGAAAGCAATGTGGAATATCATTCAACTTTGACGAATATTGCCGTAACATCAAAGGGATAACAACACCTAAGGATCTAAAGACAATGATGGAGTTGCTCTATAGCCACTTCACACAGTTTAATATGACCGCTGATGAATTCAAAGCGACCCAGAACATGATAAGTGGGTATATTGACAGTCAGGAATCAGATCCATATTATCATTTCTGGATAGAGATGAATAAGGCGCTCTATAGCACTCGGCGTAAAGAGATGCTGACAGCAAAGATTGTTGAAGATGCCTCATTTGATCAGGTCAATCAGATTATAAGAGAGATGACAGCAAACGCGGCCGACTATACCTTCTATTTTATAGGGAATTTTGATTTGGATGAACTTAAAGCTCTGTGCGAGCAGTATATAGCAACCCTCCCGGCAGATCTTTCTAATCTGACTCCTGAACCGGTCGCCGACAGTTTTCTCGGCTTAAAGAGCGGAGATAAAATTACCCGCTTTACTCTACCTATGCAGACTCCGCAGACTTATATTTCTGTATATGATTTTGCCACTTTACCTTATACGGCTAAGGATTGTCTGATCTCTGATATCGCAGGACAAATAATGAGCATACGCCTCAATGAAACAGTGCGTGAGGAAATGGGTGCCACATACTCGATCGGGTCGGTCGGAATGATGAGCCGACAGACGATCCCTAACGCCTGTCTGATGACATTAAGCCCCCTGAAACCAGAAATGAAAGATCAGGTAATTGATATAATAGCAACCGTAACGACGAATATGGAGTCTGATGTCACTGTCGAAGAGGTAACTAAAGCTGTTGAATTCAACGTAAAGAAGGCTATAGAGGGGAAAGAAAAGAACAGCGCATGGCTCAAAGGTATGACTGACACAGGCCTTAACGGTGTGGATATTTTTAACAATGAGATAGAATTACTGCGTGCGATCACACCTGCTGACGTGCAGAATTATTTGAAGCGCCTTAATGCTGCCGGCAATTATCGGGTATTTATTCTTGATCCTGAGGAAGCCTCTGTCGAATAACCCTATTGTCATTCTCACCTGCAATCTCACCCCTTCGGCTTTATGATGAAGTTGAGGGGGTGCTTTTTGGCGGCAAGAATCTACCCGTCGAGGTATTGGCGCACATCGACTTCCGCGTTAACGGTGTCACCTCATCTG
>CAMWLR010000080.1 GCA_947175215.1 uncultured Porphyromonadaceae bacterium | reverse complement strand
CGGGATAGCTTAAACCGTAACGGAGATGGACAATAAAAATTAATCCACCAAACGAGCGTATAAAGAGCAGGAAGAAAACCATACTCCTTACATAGTCCGTAAAATTCTTTGAATAACTTGTTAAATATCTTAGAATATTGGCTCACTAAATTATAGGGGCTTATTTTTATGGATTAAAATTCGATTTAATGAATAAATGAACGACATTATCTTGCAGATTCGATTACCTTGACTTCGACGTCCTCTATGTCCGCGTCCATCGTATCTTCTTCTTCTTCCTCTTCCTCTGAATAATCTAAAATGTAACGATGGTCATAAAAATATCGCTGACAGGTCATCACCATCATCAAGGTCCACGCATAATGGATATTTGTGCCTGCACCACCACCAATACCCATTAGCATGAAAATACAGCCAAGAGAAAAGAATCTATATGCACATGTAAGATTGAATGTTAAAGAAATGAGATAGAAAATAAACCCGTAATCGTCAAAAAGTGTAGCAGTTTGGTAGCGTACCAAATTATGATTCCGGGCATAATCTATTCCGTGCCCCAACCAAGTATCCGGATCAAAAAAATCAGCATGTATAGAATTGATAACAGGACTGATTCGACTTCCTGCTGACCCATCTGCTTCTTCTACTGTTTCCTGATCTAATGTTGTTGTAGCATTAATAGAAGCGGTAGCTCTATGTAATTCATGAGATTCAAATCTTGGTAATACGAAGAAATAGAGAATAAAAAAAGTAGGTATAATATAATACCAGTTATTCTTACGGACAAAATATAGGGCGAATGCGATAAGACATACAAAAGCCGTTCCGCTACCCATTGTACACATCATCCATAAAAATCGGATTGTTACCCATTTATATTCACCTTGAAATAATTCTTTGACTGTAAAGGGTCCCTCACCACGGATATATTCATTACATTTTACGTAGCAATAATAGAAAACCAACATCGTGCGGGCAAACGTACTGGGTTCCATTGATAATGAATAGCATCCGATCCCTCGGTCGAGAATATAAGTGAGATTGATCGCAGGTAAGATAGTGATACCGATGGCCAATGCACATTGCTGGAGTATACAAAAAATGAAAAAGGCCATCATGACCCACTTGGTCAATGCGATAAAATGCCTGATAGTAAATATATGTTTCTCATATAATAGATTGTAAAAGCATACATACGTAAAGACCAGGCCCATTGAGAATGCGATTGTCGTAAATCTGAACGAAAGAGGATGTAGTGATGCTGAAAACAACTGCCACGCGATATAAATAATTCCCATAAACATCGCCTTGGTGAAGTAAAATGCGCCAAATAGCAACACGACAACACCTGAGATAAGGCAGCTTAATTTAATGATGCCAAATCCTGCACGACCTTCAAGCGGCATCCACGTTATAACCATCAATATAATCAGGAGTGACCCGTAGATGGTCAACGGGCTACCCGAAAAAATGGGATTTAATATCTTTTTAAGCATTGTTTGAATGTCGTTTGTTTTTTCCTAACATAAACCCTAAGTGTGTCTTAATGAGCCACACCATCGGATATGTCAGTAGCACACAGATGATGAAATATATGATTGTACGAGGCCCGGAGAAGTCTCGGTGATGCAAGACGTAAATGTCAAAAGCCATCAGCAACTCCATGGTTATGCTGAAATGGGTGCACATCAGTATAAGCGAGTTTTTACCCCAATATCCAAAGAAGCGTGTTATCACCCCTCCTGATAAAAGTAAGAAGATGCCGATAAAGCCCATTATGGGTAATAACGTGGCAATTACGCTGTCGATATAATAAAACTTAAAAGGCGCGGCGATGACAAACCACATGCTGATAATTAAAAGTATAGCGCCTGCAATACCTGCGACGTATCTGTTGAGAGCATGTATTCGACCGCTCGTTCGGACAGACATAAAATATCCTATTGCGATAATTGGCCATGCGGACAGAGCCATCACAATAGGTCTGACCGGCGAATCAATTAATTGGAATGTTTCGTTATGAACAATAAGTGGCCTCCACACGTAGTAATATATGTACCCCGCGCCATATGAGAGAATGAACGCAATTGAGCCATAAAGCCAGGGTCGTTTTGAAGATTTAAGTAAACAGAAAATCATCTCCCCTAAAAATAAAACAGGGAGAAACCATAAAGTGCCTAAACCTCGTAAGGTCAGATATTTGTATAATTCCCGACTTAATATATGGGTTGGCATCAGACCTACTCCCCACCAAATGACATCAAAGGCGATGATGAGCAAACCAAACCAGAGATAGGGCACTCCTAACTGATACAGACGTTTGCTCCAAAGCTCGCGGGGTTGTTCAACACGCTGCTTGAGTCCAAACACCCACCCCGATGTAAAGTAAAATGCCGTAATCATAAACATCCCAATCCAGACATTCAGCCAGTTAGGTATCACCCCTTTCTCAAAATGCAGGAATGTAATGCAGAGAATCGACAAACCTTTCACGGCATCAATATACTCATATCGTTTGATGATTACTTTATTTGGGGAAGACATATCTTACCGGTTTGAGTTTAGAGAGCAAGTAGCCCCCTGTCAACGCAATCACAAACAGAATGAGTCCGATGTAAATATTAACGTTTATTCTCCCTCCGACCACCGTATAGCAGCCGTTATAAATAAACTGATGAGTGAGGTATATGATTAAAGATTGCAGACCGAGGTCAATAATAATCTTGGAGCTGCTCAGATATTTACGGAGAGTGAGCAGCAATGAAAAAATCAATACCGGACAAATAAGACGATTGATCGTGAGATATGTATAGTGGTATTGATGTGCGACCGGATAAAATATCATAACGCATACGGTCAATAAAAAGAAACACAGCACTATTGATGATTTGCTGGCCCTGATAAAGATTGAGCGCAGACATATCGCCGGCAGAAGCATCCCCAACCCGACTGTCAGGCAAACGGGGGAATACCACCATAAGGGGAGATACCAATGCCACATATATGCGTACCCGAGAAGGCACCCCCCTGACAGTATTAACATGATGTTACGTCCCACGAATCCTAACCGATAATAAATCTGTCTGAATGTCAGAACTGATAGCATCGTGGGAAGAAACCACAGAAAGCTGCCGAATCCGAACGTAGTGTGCAGCATATACTGACTGCCACAGAGGTACGTCTCTGCCATACGGAGCACAGAGGATGACTTGTGAGTGCAATACGCCAACGCTGCTACAAGTATAAAAAAGACGGTGTAAGGGACATACAGCCTGACGAGATTCTTCTGAAAGAACTTCCCCCAATCCATACGGCGGAAATCATATAGAAACGGAAGATAATAGAAAGCGTATACATGAAAAGAATAAAGGTAAACGTTACTCATTCCCCCTTGCATGACATATTTATTATGTCCTAACACAACAAGTATGATCAGTAAACCCTTGATTGCGTTCGACTCATTTCTACTCAGAAGTGAGACAGCAGCATTATCCTGTACGGTGTTTCTCCAAAAGGTGTATATTTTGGAAGAAAAATCGGTGATTTTTTTGCTCAAAGTCGATGGCATTGCTCAGCGTAATTTATGCTTGAGGTTGAGCAGGAAGAAGTACAACCGGCTTGAGAGTTCGGCCAGCCAGCGGCCATAGAACGGTTGACCGCTATAATGGCGGATGTAAATCAACTGGCTGTGTCGCCAATGCCTGTTGCAAAATGCAGGCGAACCTTCGCGACTTTTCTTATGGTCGTGTACACAAGTGAGATCAGCGTAATAATACATTTTACAACCTTCAAGTTCGACACGGCGTCCTAAGATCGGCTCCTCACCATAGAGGAATGTACGCTCGTCAAAGAAGTTGATTTTTTTGAGAAAGTCAATCCGCAGCATGAGACAACATCCGTTGAGGCACCGGCAGTAGTGTGACTCGCCGGGGTTCTCAACCCATTCCGGGACTTGGCTGTTTCCTTTAGGGTTTCTTCCTCTGTTTAACAACCCTTTAATCCAACCGAAACTGTTTTTCCATGATTCCTCGCCGCGATATTTAGGATTCTGATGAATACCCTCTGGGGTAACAACGTCAGTGCCGATCACGGCTACGTCAGTGTGGCGCTCAAGTTCTTCGGCAAGACGTTTAACATACTCTTCATCAGGGAATTCCATGTCGGGGTTGGCGATCAAGGCATATTTATACCCCTTATTGGCAGCATAACGCAGACCAATGTTATTACCTGCATTATATCCCCGGTTCTCATCAGCGGCAATAAATGTCAGCCCATTGGTTTGACATAATTGTCTGACAGCCTCAGCATCGTCAGACTTTGAGGCATTATCCACGATAATAATCTCAAGATCAACGCCTTTCTGCTTCTTCAGATAGCCGACACACTTTAGGCAATCGTCATAAGAATTATAATTGAGAAGTATAACGGGGATTGTCATCTGTTCTTTAATCTTAGCATGAGAGTGTAGAGACGTCGTCTCAGGTTTGCCGATCGGTCATGCAAGCGCCAGGCTGATTTGGCGAGGCGATGACCTGTGGTGATGTCGAGGCTACCGCGGTCAAAGGCGGTATAGCGTGCTCCGCATAAGATGAAATTAATAAGTTGTAGCGGGGTGAAACGTTTTACCATCGCTACGCCGTCAAATGCGGCTGCTGTCATCAGTGGCTTGAGGTTGATGCTGTCTGCCATATTTGCCAGATTGCCAATGGTGGTGACAGCCCATTGGCGCAGCATCTCCGGTTCAAACAGGTGTATGTAAGGTCTGAGTTGGGCCATGATCGAAGTGCAGACCTTTTCGTTGGTCTCAGTTGCCGTGGTGACGGTAAACTGCTCGTTAACGGCAAATTTCGGCTTTATGCTACCATCAGAGTCTTGTGTGTAACCGATTGTCGATGGCCACGGTGAAGCTGAGAAATAATTCTCTATCAGACCGGTGGCTGACGTGTCGAGGCGTCCCGTGGGGAAGTATGAGTCGTAATCGCCACAACTGCGGTCATATACGTCACCTCTCACGCCGACATATAGTGTCGGGATATCAGTGCCGAGAATGCGGTTGATCATCAACCGCGAAGTGCCGAGCCAACCTATGTCTACCATCGCTTGATTGCTGCCGTCAGAGAGTCCCTGGCTGCGCAGATAATCCACAGTCAAAGAGGCATCACTTCTGAAAGACTCCATTAGCATGGGGGTAAACTGATTGTTATCAAACAGCTTGCTGAGAAAATCCTGCTGTTGGCCAGGGGTGACGATGCGGTTATACTCAAACACGATGTCGTATTTGTCTTGCAATTCCTTACGGTCAAGCTGCAACCGTTTAAGCAGATCGTTGACATGCTGACCGATCAGTGTCCGGCGGTCGGTGATCTCGATAAACCTGTCGGCGCTATCTTGCGACAGGTAGGCACGCATAAGTGCCTTGCGTGATACAAACAGATAGTTTAACTCGATATCGTCATAGCCGGCTACTTCGGCAATCTTCTGCATGATGTATCCGTCACGCGACAGGAAGTGCAATCTGCCAATCCCATTCTTGCGGGCCCAATCGAGTACCCAAAGCACGAACGGGATATAGAGCGCTGCGATATAGTCGGCTGCCAACGTTGCTGCCGGGTCGAGAAGATTCTTGATACGGGCAGTGTGTGATGCACCTGTCAGCAACCACATCTTCCATCCATCCGCTGTCTTACCGGCCTGATGATTCAATCGTTGCTCGATAGCGGTAAAACCGAAATCCACAAGTTCGGCCTTGACTCCATATTTGCGGGCCATTTTGTAGTCGCTGCGCCTGTTGTCGCCAAAATGAATCCATCGGGTAGGGTGATACATCTCCTGCACCTTGACATAGAGCCGACCATTATCTTTGCGAGCGTTGGCCTCGCATGACACGATCACCTCGTCACCATCCTTGAGGCAACCCTCTCTACGCAAGATTCCGGACAGAAAATCAGCACCGAGATACATATCACTGAGAAACTTGATACACCATCCCTCGTTGCGTAAGCGATCAATCTTCTCCCTGATAATCGGATTGGCCGTCAGCATTTCACTCTCGACCGTCATCTCGGCGTGCATGATCTGCTCTGCTGTATATTCGGGGAAATGAGTGAATCCCGGCTGGACGTAAATATCTTTTATTGAGGCATCCTCACCGCATTGTGCCGATGCCTGTCGGCGTACATTGACATACTCGGTGTGCCGCATACTGTTACCCGGCCAAAGTCTCTCGGCAACCAGATGTGGCACCGTTTCAGGGCGCCCGCACCGTCTGATCAACGTGGTGTCAAATATGTCGAACGTCGCCAGTTTCATTGATTAAACTGATCACTTCCGGAAAAGCCGCTTAACACCGATTTGAATTTCTGATAAGACTCATCCCAATGGAATCTCTGAATAAACCGATTGCCACGCTCGGCAATAGAGTATCGCAGATTATCATCCTCAATCAACCGTATTATATTAGCGGCTAACGCCTCGGGATCTCTGACAGGAGATAGCAATGCCGTCTCACCGTCAATCGCCATCTCTCGGTGGCCGTTATTATCAGTGCAGCACACCGCCTCACCGCATATCATTGCCTCACCAACTGTCAGACCCCAACCCTCAACTTCGCTTGCTGATACGAAGATGGCCGAATCATTATTCAGCTTATTATGAGTTTTCTCTTCGGGCATACGGTAATATGTAAACCATTCTGGCAAGTCCTCAGGCCGTTGAGGTACTCCGAAAGCGTTTACCTTAAGGTCGGGGAAACGCTCTTTTACGAGTTTGATAGCCTCGATGGCGTCAACACACCTCTTGCGATCCATCGTGTGATATAACATCGACAGGGTCAGAGGGTCGCGCGACTCAACCGGTTTAGTCAACGAGAACTTCTTGAAATCAAACCCATTGGGAATCAGTATGCTCTCCTCCTCAAACTTATCACTAAGCATCTTTTTCAGCCACCCCGAAACAACGATTTTTCTTATCGGGTAGTGATAAGTGTCGTGTAGGATCGCCTCAAGCCCCGGCCCCCAATTCTCATAATCCTGGATAAAATAAAATTTCTTATCCTCAGCGACCGGATAATCATTCAGATACCAGGCCGTGTAAGGCGA
>CAMWLR010000079.1 GCA_947175215.1 uncultured Porphyromonadaceae bacterium | reverse complement strand
TTCTTGCCTCAATATTTATCGGGCTTGGCATCGTGGGATGTTCTTATGGTATAATATATTTTGCAAAGAGCCGCAACAATTAAACGTTATGACGGGCCACTCTATGCAAACAGACAACTTTGGGAATAAAGAGCAGGGTGCGGGGGATCAGATGGTTTTGCTCAACGCCAATACGCGGTTGATAAACAGTGATTTAGCGTTTGTGTAAGCGTCGCGATTATGGCGGTATTGGGGTAAAAGACTGAGCTTAAGTGATTGGTATTCTTTGGCAATGTCAGGGTGGGTTATGAGGAAATCCCGGAAGATTATCTCATCGTTATCTCCCGCTTTATGGATATGAATGTGAAAGACTTTCTCGGCGTATCCGTCGATGGTGTATCCTTTGTTGAAACTCATCCTCTCTGTTGATTGTGACATGCAGATATATCCGCTGTCAATTAAAGTCTCTTTTATAGAGTCCCAATCCGAGCCATCGGCGACTTCCACCAAAATATCAATGATGGGCTTTGCCATTATCCCTTTGATTGCTGTGCTGCCGATGTGGCTGATTTTCGGATAATGACTTGACAACAGTGTCGTCAGGAGGGCGATCTCTGCTGAGGCACATAGCTCCCACTCAGGCTTATGAGGAGATAGGATAATGGGGAACAGTTGCCATAACTGCTCTAAAGTCATATCTTCAAGGCGTGTGGGTGTTGGCATTGCGCGGGGTAGTGTAGTGTAAAAAGAAGCGGGGTAGTGTAAAAAATCAATCGGATTAGAGTGGTGTCTAATCCGATTGATTGGTTTGGTGGCGGGAGGAGGACTCGAACCTCCGACCTTTGGGTTATGAGCCCAACGAGCTACCACTGCTCCATCCCGCGATACTTATATTCTCCTTACAGAGGTCAAGGAGTGGTGATTCCTTTAACGAGTGCAAAGGTACGATATTTTTGTGAGACGGCCAAATATTCGGCCGATATTTTGGGTTAAATATAGTTAACGCATGAGCTGGCAAGAGCCGGTAGTCAGGTGTATCAGAATGAGCATCCGATGCGTATGGCTGCGAAATGCAGATAGGGGAAACGTTGCCGCATGGCTATTATTTGAGGTTCTTGTGGCTGATCCTCAAACTGTTCGCCACGTACCTCGGTGTCGGTGACCTGAGTATAAACGGTGTAGGGGCGGATGGGCATAAAGTTGTATGACACGATGAGGTGTGATGAGAATTTGCTCCCCTTGGCGAGGGTTATGCCGATGCCGAGAGACCCGAATAAGTCGGTCTGCGACTGATATTCGAGTATATTATTGACCGACAGGCCCAGACGAAGATCGAGAAAACATAACTGAGGCCGGGTGCTGAATGATGTGCGCAGCATGGCGAAGATCGGGTAGCAACGCGACGCGTTGCTGATCATCGAGGTGATGCCGGCACCGATGCCTGCAAATCTCACCCATGAGCCTTTGTAGCCTAAGTATGCGCTGATGTCAATTGACGACATGTCGTTGGCCGTAAGGTCGATCGCGCTGCCGAGGTCGGCACCCCAGGTGAAGTGACCGAGTTCGGATTTGCGGGCAACGGGTATCTCTTTTGACAGTGTCGGGCGCTGGATGATAAACAGTACTGAGTCGGTGTCGCTAACCGATGTGGCTGCCGAGACTCCACATAGGGTTGAGAGTAACCCCAGTATAAATGCTGTTAATAAGGATCTCTTCATTGTCAAGGGGTTGGCGGTTAAGATTGTTTGTTGAGTCGCAGGCAGGTCCAGTTATCACCTTTAACGGTGTGTCCGGTCTCTTTTAATCCCAACGGGGTGGCAAATGACATGATGACAGGGATGTCAGACTCGTAAAAGCCGCTGAGCAGCATTGTGCCGCCGGGTTTGAGTGCATCGGCATATCTTGAGAGATCGGCGGTGATGATGTTACGGTTGATATTGGCGATGAATATGTCGGCAGGGGGGAGGCCTGCCAGGAGCGACGCGTCACCCAGGAGGATCGTGATCTCGGGGTGGCCGTTGGTGACGATATTCTCCTGTGCGTTTTTCTCTGCTGCGGGGTCGATCTCGATACCGGTGACTTTGCGTGCACCACGCATTGCAGCGAGTATCGCGAGGATGCCGGTGCCGGTGCCCATGTCGATAATGTGGAGGCCTTTGAGGTCGGTCTCGAGCAGTTGCTCTATTATCAGTGAGGTGGTGGCGTGGTGGCCTGTGCCGAATGCCATCTTGGGGTCGATGACGATGTCATATTGACATTGGGGGATATCTTTGTGAAACGAGCTGTGTATCACACAGCGGTCGCCCACCACGATGGGTTGGAAATAATGTTTCTCCCACTCGCTGTTCCAGTCTTCCCCCTCGATGGTTTTCAGCGTATAGTCGGTGTCATAACCATCGAGCGGAAACTCGCTGAGTGTCGCGCCGAGCAGCTCCTCAGAGAATGCGTTGACAGGGATGTATGCGGTTAATCCTGACTCATCCGGCACGAAACTCTCATAACCGATATCGGCTAACACCGCAGCCATGACATCGGTGGCTGTTTCGTCACAAGGATGGATATTTATACGTAGTTCGGTATAGTCGTTCATCTTCTGGGAGTGTTGGTTGACTCCACAAATTTACGACTTATTTTTGAGACTTTTGAGAAAGTTGATTGCCTTTTTGATTGTCTTGAATGTCGCTATACCTATGCTTGCATATTGCAGGTATGTGTCTATGCGGTTGATATTGTTGGCCAGAGCGGTTTCTGTGGGGGTCGCACCGGGGAGGATGGTCGACAGGAGACGTTCTTTCTCGATGTTGATTTTCATCTGTGTCACCAACTGTCTCATCTTGATCTCATCAAATGTCAGCTCGTTCTTATCTTTAAGACGGGGTGTTTTTTTAACGGATGTTTCTTTAGCGTCCATGTTTGATAGTCATTTAGGGTTGAGATCAATCTTTCAGGCGGTCTTTGCCGATGTCCATGATGAGTTTGCTCATAAACCGTGCGATTGGGTTTATGATAAGAGGTTTGCGTAGCAGGAAGACCAGAGCGACAAGCAGCAGGAAGAAGCCGCCCATGATAGCTGCCGAGGCCACCGGTGAGAGGGCCAGCTCGAGAAGCTGCAACAGGGCGATAGCCACAAATATCATGGCAATGTTGGTGAGAATGAATATGGTAATAAACATCACGGCTGCCGAGATGAGCAGGGTGAGCTTTTCGGCGGCAGTGAGTTTGGCATTCTCGATGTATAGCGAAATGAGCCGCTTGAGTGACGACTTCATCGCCTGGAATTTACTGCCTGATGAGTTTTGTGTCTGGTCGTATGGGTTAAGCATACCTCGTTGATATTTATATGGCCGTCAGATTGTTAGACGGTGATAAGGTGATGATGGTGCGATATGTATTAGACACCAATACCCCGCGGTATTCTATCGGGGGTATTGGCGTCTGATATATCTGTCAGATTATTTCTTTGCTTCCTGGATTTCGGCTGCGATCTCGTCTACGAGTTCTTCAAGTTCCTCGGTGCGAGAACATTTGCATACGCCGTATTTTTTGAGGAGTGACTTGATCTGAGCGCGCAGGTCTTCACCTTTTTCGGGGGCGAAGAGGAGGGCTGCGCCTGCCCCTACGATGGCACCGCCGAGAAATGCGGCGATTATATTTGTAGCTTTCATGTCGTTATGTTTTTAGGAGTGAAAATATTAAGGGTATTGTTGCGTTAAGTGCCGGTGGGCTAAACAGCTCAGCCTACCTCAGCCTCGATCTCGTCAACGAGTTTGTCGAGTTTGCTCTTTTTGAGTACGATACCTTTTGATTTGAGATATTCAGCGATGTCGCTACGGAGGTCAGTACCTTTCTTGGGGGCGAACAACAGGCCGACTGCAGCACCTGCAACAGCTCCGCCGACTACAGCGAGGATAATGTCTAAGTTCTTCATAATTGAGCTTTGTAATTTAGAGGTTTGTTAAATTTCAGTTTATATCTATCTAACAACGGTGAGGCCGGATTGTTTGTGGATAGTATATATTTAGTGAAAATATCCCGGAAATTCCCTTTTGAGGTACGAGTGGGTGCTAAATAATGCTAACATATTGCGTGGATGTTTGATAATCAGCTCGAAAATTCGTATCTTTGTAAGTTGCGTTTGATTCAACCGACTTTTGGATATGAAAGAAAAGCAGAAGATACACAATAATAATATAGCAAAGCGTAAAAACGATATAGTGACGGCAACGTCTGATGATATAATAGTCAAGGGTGCAAAGGTCAACAATCTTAAGAATGTCGATGTGGTGATACCGCGTGGTAAGCTTGTGGTGATCACCGGCCTTAGCGGGTCGGGTAAGTCGTCATTGGCGTTTGATACCCTTTATGCCGAGGGACAGAGGCGTTATGTCGAGAGTCTGTCGGCCTACGCCAGGCAGTTTCTCGGTAAGATGCCTAAGCCTGAGGCTGATTTTATCCGCGGACTGCCCCCTGCGATTGCGATCGAGCAGAAGGTCAATACCCGCAATCCGCGCAGTACCGTCGGTACGTCCACACAGATCTATGACTACCTGCGGTTATTGTTCGGCAGGGTGGGGCATACCTACTCACCGGTGACCGGTCAGGAGGTAAAGAAACACTCGGTCACAGATGTGGTCGACACCGCTACGTCATACCCTGTCGGTACGCGTCTCGCAGTTGTCGCCCCCCTCAATATCCCCGAGGGCAGGGAGTTTGCCAAGCATCTTGAGATATTGTCAAAGGGGGGATATTCACGACTTTATCGCGACGGCCGTTTTTACAACATTGACGAACTGATCTCTGACCCTAAGCTCAGCCGTGTCAATGACGGATATGAGTTGCTGATCGACCGTATGTCGGTCAGTGAAGATTCTGATGAGCTGACCCGATTGGCCGACTCCACAGAGACAGCGTTCTTTGAGGGTGGAGACACCATGACGTTGGTCGTGTGGAGTGAGGATGGCCTGCACAGATATGATTTCTCCAAGCGTTTCGAGGCTGATGGTATCAAGTTCCTCGAGCCCTCTGATATGTTGTTTAACTTCAACAACCCCTACGGTGCATGTCCGCGATGCGAAGGGTTCGGCAAATGTCTCGGCATCGACGAACGGTTGGTTATCCCCAATCCGGCACTCTCGGTATATGAGGGTGCTGTCGAGTGCTGGAAAGGTGAGAAGATGAGTCTCTGGAAGCGTGACTTTATCCATGCGGCGGGTCAGGTGGGATTCCCGATCCATAAACCCTATGCCGATCTTACTCAAAGAGAGAAAGATCAATTGTGGCACGGGATTGGTGGATTCCCGGGAATCGACGGGTTCTTCAAGATGGTCGAGGAGAGTCAGTATAAGATACAATATCGTGTGATGTTGGCCAGGTATAGAGGTAAGACCCTGTGTCCTGACTGTCATGGCACGCGCCTTCGCAAGGAAGCCTCGTATGTCAAAGTCGGCGGCAAGGAGATATCTGAGCTGGTCAAGATGCCGGTATCAGAGCTGTGTAAGTGGTTCAGGGAGCTTCAACTGAGCGAACATGATGCGCTGGTGGCCAAGCGCCTCCTTGCCGAGATTAACAGCCGGTTAGGTTTCCTTGTCGATGTCGGTCTCGAATATCTGACGCTTGACCGTCTCTCTTCATCGTTGTCGGGTGGTGAAAGTCAACGTATCAATCTGGCGACCTCTTTAGGGTCGTCGCTGATAGGTTCGCTCTATATTCTTGATGAGCCCAGTATCGGGCTGCATTCACGCGATACGGCCAAGCTGATCGGGGTTTTGCGCGCGTTGCGCGAGCTCGGCAATACGGTTGTGGTGGTCGAGCATGATGAAGAGATCATGGAGGCTGCCGACTGGATCATCGATGTCGGGCCCAAGGCGGGTCGTCTTGGTGGCGAGATTGTCTTTGAGGGAACGATCGCCGATCTTACCGACGCTGATCGCAGCTACACCGCCAAATACCTCACGGGGAAAATGCAGATACCCGTGCCTAAGGAGCGTCGCAAGTCGAGCAGCTATATAGAAGTAACGGGCGCGCGCGAACATAACCTTAAAAATATTGATGTGCGTTTCCCTCTGGGTGTACTGACCGTGGTCACCGGTGTGAGCGGATCGGGTAAGTCGACCCTTGTTCGCGAGGTGTTATATCGTGCGCTTATGCGTGAACTTGGCCTGGCATCCGAGGCTCCGGGCGCGTTCCAGAAACTGCGCGGTGATGTGAGCCGTATCGGCGGAGTCGAGTTTGTCGATCAGAATCCGATAGGCAAGTCTTCGCGTTCCAATCCCGCGACCTATCTCAAGGCTTATGATGAGATCCGGGCGCTGTATGCCTCGCTCCCGGCTGCCAAGCAGATGGGATACACACCGGCTTACTTCTCTTTTAATGCCGAGGGCGGTCGATGTGAAGAGTGTAAAGGTGAGGGTAAAATCACCATAGAGATGCAGTTTATGGCAGATATTACCATCCCGTGTGAGGCATGTGGCGGAAAACGATTCAAGCGCGATGTGCTCGATGTGGAGTATCGCGGAAAGAATATTTATGATGTCCTCGACATGACCGTCAGTCAGGCGATAGAGTTCTTCTCAGAGGATACGACCACTCAGACGGCTAAAATAGTGAAGCGTCTCAAGCCTCTCGAAGATGTCGGACTGGGGTATATCAAGCTCGGCCAGTCCTCCTCAACGCTGTCGGGCGGTGAGAATCAACGTGTAAAATTGGCCTATTTCCTGGCGATGGATGTGTCGCGGCCTACATTATTTATATTTGATGAACCTACCACCGGGTTGCACTTCCACGACATCAACTTGCTTATGGATTCCTTCAACCGTCTTCTGGCCAAGGGCCACACCGTTCTGATTATCGAGCATAACCTTGATGTGGTCAAGTCTGCCGACCATGTTATTGACCTCGGTCAGGAGGGTGGCGACAGGGGTGGAACGCTCGTGGTCGCGGGTACTCCAGAGGAGGTAGCGGCGTGTGAGTCGTCATATACAGGGCAATTCCTCAAATCAAAGCTAAAAAAATGATGTATGTCGGTTGGTGTATAATCTACTGAGAATCAAGTTTATTTTAGCTGATGAAAGATTTTTGGTTGAAAAAATATGTTTTAGAGCATAAATTTTTGGTCAAAAAATT
>CAMWLR010000078.1 GCA_947175215.1 uncultured Porphyromonadaceae bacterium | reverse complement strand
TCCTTAATGGCCCTGAAGACCTTAAAGACCCTACTCACCTTACTCACCTAATCGGCTATTATGACTGACTTTAACGCTATTCTTGATGAAAACCGGCGGCGCAACCTCCGGCGCGACCTGCTCGAGCAGTTTGACCCTGTCAGGGGTGAGGGATGTTCGGGCGACCGCGTCGAGGTCGGCCCTGAGCCGTGGACCGAGGGACGCGAGTTGATCCCCCGCGAGATGACACTCGACAAGCGTTATCTCTCGGCGCGCACACCCGGCGACTGGGCGCGACTGCGCTGTCGCCATGACTTTGAGTACTGGGCGGCCAAATGCTGCCGCATCCGCGACAAAAACAGCCGTCAGATAGTGCCGTTTATCCTCAACCGTCCACAACGGCGTGTGGTCAAGCTGCTCGAGGCCGACCGTCGCGCCGGCCGACCCATGCGCATGGTCATCCTCAAGGCGCGCCAATGGGGCGGATCCACCGTGGTTGAGATGTATATGGCGTGGTTGCAGACCGTGGTCGCCACAGGCTGCCACGCCATCGTCTGCGGGGCTGAGAAGACCGGCACGCAGGTGGTGGTCAACCTCTACTCTGATATGTTAGCTTATTACCCCGAGGAGCTGTGGGAGGGGGAGACCCCGCCGCGCCTGCGCACTCATCGCGGCATACTGCAACTCGAGGGGCGCGACACCCGCGTGTATACCGCCTCCTCGACCAACCCCAACGCTATCCGCGGTGTAGATGCCGCCCTGGTGCATCTCACCGAGGCGGCATATTGGAAGTCCACCGCCGGGAGCGACCCGTGGGACACTGTCAGGGCGATATACTGCTCGGTGGCGATGGCACCCATGACGATGGTGGTCATGGAGTCGACCGCCGACGGTGTCGGTTCGTTTTTTCACGAGGAGTGGCTCAGGGCTGAGAACGGCACAAGCGGCAAGCGCGGGGTATTTGTCCCCTGGCATGAGATCAAGGCTTACTCCCTGCCGTTGGCCACCCCTGACGAGGCGCGTGCTCTCTGGGAGGCGATGGACAGCTATGAACGTGACCTGTGGGAGAACGAGGGCCTGACGCTCGAGCAGATACACTGGTATTACCGCCGTCGCCGCGAGATGAAAGACCACTCGAAGATGAAGAGCGAGTTCCCATCGACACCTCTTGAGGCTTTCATATCGACGGGCAGCAATGTCTTTAATCCTGAGCGGACGGCAGCTCTCAGACAAGGTTGCCGCGAGCCGCTTCTTATCGGCGATATCGTGTCGGCATCGGGTGAGATCACCGGCGCGGGATCTCTGCGGTCGCTCCGTTTTGAGGCTGATACCGCGGGTGACCTGCATATCTGGCAACTCCCCGAGAAGGGGGCGTCATACGTCACGGCGGTCGATGTCGGCGGTCTCAGCGACAAGGCCGACTGGAGCGTGGTGGCGGTGCTCAGGATGGGCGACATCCCCGAGGTGGTTGCACAGTGGCGCGGACATATCGACCATGACCTGCTGGCATGGAAAGGGTGCATGATCGCCACTTACTACAACAAGGCGCGCCTGGTGTTTGAGAGCAACACCCTCGAGAGCCACGACAACTCGGGCGAGGCGGGTTATCACCAGGGAGCGCTGATTCTGCACGAACTTTACCGCCATTACCGCAATCTATATCGCCGGCGCGCACCGGGCGGGTCGCGGCGCGACCGCATCCCCGGTTTCCACACCAACCGCCGGACCAAGCAGATGATTATCTCGGGCCTGGTGGCTGCTGTCAGAGACCGCAGATATATCGAGCGCAGCCATGAGGCGTGCGACGAGCTCGATTATTACGAGCGGCGCCCCAACGGGTCATACGGCGCGCGACAGGGTCGCCACGATGATCTGCTGATGACCCGCGCCATCGCCCTGCACGTGTGCCGCGAGGAGTCGGTCGACACCGCCGAGCAGGCCGACCTCGACGATTACCTATCGCGCTGGGGCAACCGCTGACAAGTAACCGTGCGAAGATTCTCTCACAAAGTCATATTTTATCCTACGTCCCGGCCGCGGGTGATCGTAACTTTGCATTGTCAACGCCGGCCGGCTGACATCAACCGTCTTAATCTCTTATTATTAACCCCTTTATTTTTTACGCTATGAATGACCAAACCACAACCATCCCTGACGAAGCTGTCGAGACAGTCCCCGTCCCTGACAACGACACTGACACCGACAACCCGGTCACCGAGCCCGATAACACCACTGCCGCTGAGGATGCTGAGGAGACGCCTGTCGAGAACCCCGCTGAGCCCGAGTCTGACCCTCAACCCGACATCGAGGCGCTGATCGCCGAGGCCGAGAACCGAGGATATATGCGCGGCCGCAATGAGAGGATAGCCGAACTGATGCGCGAGCCGCAGCTTTACGGGCGTCAGCCTCCCTGCGGGTCTAACGACCGCATCATCCCCCGCGACGACGCCGAGTTTGAGTCCGAACCGATGATCCTCAACAATCCGCGTATCTCTATCTGGGATCGCTGACCCTTTATCAACTATCATTCAATTAACCGTTTTATCATTTTTTTATCAACCCAAACCTTTATTTTTCTCTTATCGACATGAAAAAGTTTCTCAACATTCTCAAGACCGTGACCGCCGTCAGTGATGCGGTCGTGATTGCCACCAAGACTGTCGTAGACACCGTTAAGGCTGTCGTGGCCGGTATAAAGCATCTGTTTACCAAAGAGCATCTGCCGATGCTTGTAGTGATGGCCGCGGGTATCGGCGCCGGCATCATGCTCCCGGCCGACCGCGAGGGGGTGGCCATGGTGGCTGTCTCTGTGGTCGCCGGGGTGGCCGGCAAGGGTGACCATATCGTCGACTCTCCTCTGACCACCGATGTGGCCGACACTGTCTCGCCGGGGCTGCTGCGTAACGAGATCGATGACCGCATCGTCAAGATCAGACCGATGTCGACACCTCTCGACCAAATCTCGCGCTATGGCGGCGCCCGTCTCTGCGGGTCGATGAAGGTCGACTATTACTCGGTCGACACCCGTCCCACCCAAGACCGCCTGAAGACGGCATACGACCCGGGCCGCACACCCGCGGCGGGGATGGTGCACCTGACGGTCAACACCCCGGCGATCTTTGACGCATCGACCACGGTGATGGTGCCCGAGGTAAGCTCGTCAACGGGTGGGTCGCTCGTGCTGTATGTGGTCAGCCGTGACGCTACCGGTATAAATGTCGTGGCAGTCAATAATTTTGACACTGACTCGGGCGAGGCGTTTGTCCCCGAGATTCCCGCCTCGGCGACACTTATCAGAATGGGGCGCGCGGCAGCCGAACTCGATGTGATGACCCCTCAGTTTGAGGCTCTCCCCAAAAAAGATACCAACTATTGTCAGATCTTCAAGGCCCAGGTCGAGCAGTCGACATTCATGAAGATCGCCAACAAGGAGGTGGGCTGGAGCTTCTCTGACCAGGAGGAGGCCGCCATCATAGACATGAGGCTCGGCATGGAGAAGAACTTCCTCTTTGGCCACAAGGCGATCATCACCGACCCCGAGAAGAATGAGCAGATATTACTCACCGGCGGTATCTGGAATCAGACCGACAACACCTTTGAGTATGACTCGATGGAGAGCGAGGGCACGCTTATCGACCTGTGCAAACGTGCATTCACCAACAATGCCGGGTCGTCGCGTAAGGTACTCATCGGCGGCACAGGGCTGATAGGCCGTCTCCACCGCATCGAGCACTCGCGATTCCTCTCGGCCGACCAGACCACCACAAAGTGGGGTCTCGATTTCACCGAGATCCACTCTAAGTTCGGCACGCTCTATGTGCTGCTGTCAGAGACCTTTGACCAGTGCGGTATGCCTGACGGCGGTATGGTGATCGACCCGGAGTATATCACCAAGTACAGCCACGTACCGTTCCGCACCGAGCGTCTCAACCTGCGCCAGGCGGGTGTGCGCAACACCGACGCCATCGTCATCACCGAGGCATCATGCCTGGTGCTCCGCTATCCCGGCAGCCATCTGCGCATCGTGCATAAGACTCAGTCATAAACTCTCTCACACGACGCCCTGTTATGTTGCTTACCGAACATGAAATGATGCGTCTGTGGCTCCTCCGCAAGGGTTACGAACCCTTGCGGAGCGATTGCCGCATCGAACGCAGCGACGGCGCCGATCTGGCGGCTGTCGCACGCGGCGAGTGCCGTCTGTGGTACGAGAATCTGCTCGCCGCCGGTGACACCTCGTTGCTTATACTCCATGATCTTGTCAAGGAGGCTGACCCTATGGTCTCTCTCACCTCATTCTCCTCAATGATAGTCCGTCTCCCCGACGATTGTGTGCGCCCCGTGGCCGTCAAGCTCAAGAGCTGGGTAGCCCCGGCGACGATCATCCCCGCCGATGACCGCCGCGCACGCCGTCAGTATCACCCTTATTGCCGCGGCGGGGTGACAGACCCGGTGGCGGTGCTGCATCCCGACCGGCGGCTCGAACTCTTCTCACCGGCATACGATGATAATGACACCCTCGAATACCTGCTCTGCGTCATGCGTCGCACCGATGACGATGGTAACCCCTTGTATGAGTTCGCCCCCCGGGCACTGGCCACCATCTCGCCGGCGGCTTTTTGACACATACCACACCCCTTTATCAACCACACATCTTAATCTGCTATATCTGCTATTTAATCTGCTATGATGACCAATGATGAATCAGCCCGCGGACGTATGCTCATCGAGGCCGCACGCAACGCCTGGTTGCGGATGGCCCCGCTGCGCGAGCGCCGCCGGCGTTATTGCCGCTATACATACGGCGACCAATGGAGCGACACATCGGTCGACCGCGACAACCGCACCGTAACAGAGGATGAGGAGGCGCGACGCGCCGGATGCAAGCCTCTGACCAACAATCTTATCCGCCGCATGGTCAAGGCGGTGGTGGGACGTTTCAGGATGGAGCGTCTCGAAAACCCCGACCCCACACACCGCGCCGACCCCACGGGCCTCAACCGTCTCGACGAACTCGACTCGCGCACCCTTGAGGAGTTTCTCATCTCGGGAATGGCGATACACCGCATATGCCGCGAGCGCCGTCCTGCCGGATACGGGGTATGGGCCGACAATATCTCGCCCGACAGATTCTTTGTCAGCAGTTTTGCCGACCCGCGCGGTTGCGACATCGAGATGGCCGGCGTGCTGCATGATATGTCGATGGCCGAGGTGCTGATGCGCTTTGCCCAAGGCTCGGCCCGCAAGGCTGCCTCGCTGCGCAAACTCTACGCCGCTCAGGCCGTCCCCGACATGTTTATCTCTGAGCACAGCGACGAGTCATTTGGGCACGCCCGTGACGGCCGCTGCCGCGTGATCGAGGTGTGGACACTTGAGTGCCGCCAACGGCTGCGCTGCCACGACCCGCTGACGTCTACATTCGGTTTCCTCCCCGTCAGCGACAGCTGTATGCTCAAAAAGCGTAACGCCTCACGTCGTCGTCGCCGTCTCCCTTTGGTCGAGAGCCGCTATGAAGTGGCTCCGGTATGGCGATGCCGCTGTCTCACCCCCGACGGCACGGTGCTCGACAGTTACGACTCGCCGCTGGCCAACGGCTCTCTCCCCTACGCCATAAAGATGTATCCGATGGTTGACGGCACGGTGCACTCGCTGGTCGAGGATGTCATCGGCCAGCAGAAATATGTCAACCGTCTGATCACCCTGATGGATCATATCATGGGGGTGTCGGCCAAGGGTGCGCTGCTCTTTCCTCTCGAATGTAAAGAGGAGGGGAGGTCATGGAAGACTTACACCGACCTGTGGGCCACCCCGGGGGCGGTCATCCCCTATCATCCTTATGACGGTGCCGAGCCGCATCAGGTGTCATCGCCGGCGGCTGACATCGGCGCACGCGAGATGCTGCTCACTCAAATACAGCTTTTTGAGGATATTTCGGGCGTAAACTCACCCCTGATGGGTAAGGCAGTCAGCGGTGCGGTCGGCGCCGAGCGATATGAGAGCGAGCTGCGTAACTCGGCTGTCTCGATACTCGATCTGATGCAGACTTTTGCCGATTTTACGGCCACACGCAACCGTCTGATGGCACTCGCCTGACCCTCACATCGTTACCCCCGCAACCCCCGAAAAGTTATCAACCGTTAAGAATTATTTGCAGTCGCGGGCAACGTTACGGCCCAACCTCCGCCGTAAATTTGTCATCGGAATTATCGCTATAACCCCCGTTCGTGCCGACCTTTCTCCTGTCAGCCTCTATGTATCTTAATCTGAGTATTTAATCAAATGCACCCCGAAATAACACACATCATCGCTTCGCTCATCGCTTCACCTCCGGGCGACGCGAAGACCATCTCGGTCAAAGAGGCCGTAGAGATCGCCCTGGCTACCCCGCCACGGCGCTACGGCCTCACCACCGAGTATGCCCTGCGCCGATTCCGCGCGATGCGCCGCGGCAAAGCACCCCGCCGACGCGACCTCTCGTCGCAGATGTGGGATGAATTTGCCCGCAAAGTCGACCGCCGTATGCAGCTCAACCCCGCCGAGACCGACTTTGACGCCGTCGAGCACATCCTCTCATGCGACGCCCCCTCGCGCTACTACATCACCCCGGCATACGCCGAGAAACGTTTTTATCATCGTAAACGACTAAGTCACAGTAAAAAACAATGATCACACTGAATATCAAATCCGTCACAGACGAAATCTTTGCTCTCACCGCCCTGCGTGCAGCCATCCTCCCCGAGCAGGCAGTCGACACTCCCGGCGTCCTCAGCCGCGACAACCTCCCCGCCCTGCGCATCCTCGTGCGCTCGGCATTCACCACCATTGTCACGCGCCTGGGCCGTCATGTCACCGACTTCCTCATCGAGGACGCCAACCCCGCCGCCCCTCAGCCCTACGACCAACATTCCCCCGTCACCCTCGGCATAGACTTCGGCCCTGACACCGCCAACCTCGACAGCGCCGCCCGCATGCTTATCAAACGCTACCTCGAACACCTGCTCGCCCTCACCGTCCTGCGCGAAGTCTATCTCCCCATCGACACCGCCATCGCCGCCACCCACACCTCCCAATCAACCGCCATCCTCAACACCCTCCTCACCCTCCTCGACACATCCCCCTCCACCATCATCCCCACCTACCTCTGACCTCATACCTCCGATCTCTGCCCTCTCTCCCCACCTACCTCTGACCTCCCTCCCCGGGTTTCATTTATTGGTTTTATGTATAAAAGATTCTTTCAGAATCCCGCGCCTAATGATATTTAGCCCCGGGTAGGAGCATCGGGCGGCCAAAAGCCTCCCTCGGAAAAGTGAACGTCAGGCGCGGGATTCTGAAAGAATCTTTTATAAACCTACTACACTCACGGCTATAACATTATACACAAACTTATTGCACTGTTTATTAT
>CAMWLR010000077.1 GCA_947175215.1 uncultured Porphyromonadaceae bacterium | reverse complement strand
TATGGAAGTTACGGAATTGCCGAGGGTCAATGACCCGGTGAAACCGCTACAACCGCTGAAAGCAGAGTCTTCTATGGACGTAACGGAATTGCCTATAGTCAAAGAACCAGAGAGACTGGAACAACTTATAAAAGCAGACTTTCTAATAGAGATTACAGGATACCTGATTCCATTGTACTCAATATAATCAGGAATGATAAGGTCTGTGATTGTAATATTAGAAGAAGATAGTCCATACACCTCGGCTGTCCCTGCGGCGGTATCAATCGTGTATCGGATATAGTCTTGATCTACTCTTACCGAGGCTGCATTTGCAATACCTGCGGTGAATATCAGTAGGAATATCAACCCTAAGGTTCGTAGTAACTTTTTGAGCATATAAATTATTTTGCCTGTGAAAGGATATTAGATTTTCTAAATCGTTGTAAGAACAAAAACCTTTCCGCCTTACTTATTGTGGATTCCACATTTTCCAAGTTTGTGAATATTGGGAAATCCAAGTATGTTTCCAGCTTGGGTTTCCCAAGAGTATCAACGATTGTTATTTCGGATAAGAAAACATTTCCAAAACTTTCTTGCCAGATTTACAATCTTTTTCATGCTTCTCTGCATATATTACCTCGCCGTCTTTTGTCTTAATAGGTATCCTGCCATCAAATAAATCACTATAAATCACTTTTCCATCGAAAGGCTTAATTTCGAGAGTTTCTATTTCATCTACTTTACAATCAATTTCCGCATGAACATTAATATGCTCTAATTCGGAGTTTACTGTAACCTCATTTGCTGCAACAATACGATTTTGTTGTGTGCTCACTTGTTTTACTTTGATTTCGACGATCCAATCGATTTCCATAAGATATTTAGATTTTAGTTTCGTGCCGGCACCTGCACGAGGGGTTAGGGTACAAAAAAAGCGTGGTGCCGTGCCTGTTGCTCGTTCCACACATCTCAAGGCCTTCGCATTGCCCGTATCGTTTGGAATAAGACAACGCAGAAGCCCACGCTAAATATGTATGTACCCAAAGATTACAACGCCGTAACCATACGACGCTGCAATCACGGAATGACAATACATACCCATGCGGCGTTCATCCGTTGCTTCATCCTTGACGATACGTTAGAAGTTGCGAAGTTCTGAGATGTCAAGAACAGAAGCGTCAAGTAACGCTCTTTCGTTATGTAAGGTGCCGGAGTCGCCTCTGCGACGGCGGCGGGGTGTCGGACTCTGACATCCGACAACTGCAAAGATATACACATTTCTTTGACAAACCAAACGAAATGTAAAATACTTGCAGTATAAATGTGGCGAAAAACATACGTATACGCAGCATTTTCGCGGACTTCTGCGTTGCACCGACAAATTTACGTCATCCCCTCCGAACCCCCAACGTTCACTTCGTCCGTATTCCCTATGGCACAAAAAATGCAGAGCTTTCCGCTCTGCACATTTATGGATAATCAATGAGTTTTGGGATCAAAGGGTGATACCAAGCGCTGACTTTATAGTTGCTTCTATTTCTTTCGGAGTAACGTCATATACGGGAGCTAATGCTCGGAAGTTGTCGTCAGGAGCAAACCGTTCAGACCTGGTGAGCATTGCCAGCAGGTTCTTGGATTTCAGTCGGTGACCTGAATATTTCAATGCGATATCTATCATACTTGATAAATCCACACCAGCCATCAGCAGCGAATAGATGTCATAATAGTCGCGGAATTTGCTGCGGCGCAGCATTACCTCCATCTTCATTGCTCCAATTGCCACAGGATCGGCAAGACGCAGATTATTCAGATGTGGTATTTCCTGTTGTAGCGGTGAATAGTTCGGATTGGCGTAAAATGAAATTTTTACTCCATTGACAACAAATTCAACGTGATCAATATCAAGGATATCGCATTTCTCTATCGTTCCAATCTGCTCTAACTCTTTACGGATAGCAGGCCAATCTACTTCGCGCTTCTCAGTCCTACTCTTGCGCCACGACATAAAATCAAGATCCTCGCTCTGGCGGGTTCCTAATTGAAGCGATAATGCCGTGCCGCCGACAAGAACGTAGGGTTTGATACATTCCAACCGGGAGATTGCTTCAAATATCTGACCTGTATGTGGGGCAAGTCCGTTCATTAGATATTATGCTCCGATAAGTCCGTTAATGTGACGGGTCTGCAAACCTTTCAGATATGCGTCAGGGTTCTTTGCCTTGAAATAATACCAGGCGAAAAAACGGTTAAGCGTGTAAAGGTATTCGCCTTCCGGCACAAGCAGACGTTTCCATGCGTTTTTGATTTTGCGAAGTGAGTAGATTGAGAACAATTGTTTGATTTCAGGAAGATCAAGATGGCGCATGGTTAGTGCTATGAGCTGGTCATCATCAACCGAATCAAGGTTGACTGATTCTGGCTCATACGACCAGAATGCATGCTCATGCTTGAGTTTTTCAAGCAGCGTATGCTTTACAGTTTGTACGGTCTGTTTATCCTTGATAATCATATTGCAAAGTTAGCTATTCTTTTTGAAAACAGCAACCGTCAATCAGCAGTTCAGTCTCACACGATAATCTCAATGGAGGTGAGGCCGCCATCTTTGGCTGCGTGGTAGGAACCGAGGTTGGATCCGTCACGCACTATGTCGGACGCAAGCAGTTCAAACCCTTTTGCGAGTTGGGTCAGGCGAATCTTGTCGCCTTTGTGGAGCTTGCTGCCGAGCGATTCGTTGATGATGAACCAGAAGGCGCCGATGTAGGTGATCACTATCAGACGGTCAGGGTCGTAGGTGAACTGAATCTGAGTGCCCTCTGTCAGCGTCGCGACATTGATTTCGTCCACCGGGGTGAACATCGAGATGTCAGAGGCATCGCCGAGCTGTCGCGTCATATCCTTCATGTCGTCATATCCGAGATACTGTGCGATAATATCCATTGTGGTGCCACGTGGTTCCACCTGCTCGCCCGCGAATCCGAACATTCGCTTGATTGTCGTTACTCCGAGCCGCTCGCCCGTTGCCTCTTCGATAGCCGTAGCCAGCCGCTCACAGTCGGCCGAATAAGTCAGCGGTGAGCCGAGCCGCTCCTCGATCTTCTTTTTCAATTCCTTGCTTAGTGCCATATTTAAATGTATTGTTTATGCCTGCAAAATTATATCAAAACTATTGATTGCGCCACACTTTGCCGTACCTCCGCAGTCGATAGACGCAGTTATTATCGTGCGCCGGTTTGCGGTTGGCATAAAGCTCAATCAACTCAACCGGCACAGAACTCTCAGACTCCGGTTTGAGATTCTCGTTATTATCATTATTCTGTTTCATGCCGACAAAGATACCAGATAATTTACACCAACACTTAGTCCGTTTCGTCCATTTAATACCTCGAAGTTATACCTCATTAGCAGCGTTGGAGCATTTTCGGCAGCAATGAACCGATGTGAGAGTCTTTGCAATGAATGTGGTTCCGCAGATGTTACATTTGCGCTCTATGTGGAATTTGGCTTTGGGCATAGGCTGTCATCGTTTACTTCGTCTCGCATTAAGTAACCATAAGTAACTATAAGTAACCATAAGTAACTATAAGTAACAATAAGTACCACTTCGTCTTCAAATAAGCACCGTGGCAAATCAGTGCCAAAAATAATGAATAATACTGACCGGTAATGACTGGTATTGAACGGATATAAACGCACAAGCGGCGTGTAATCCAACCGATTACACGCCGCTTGTGCGTTTATGGCTCCTGAGGGAGCGTTATGTTATGTGTCTTAGAGTGTGTGTTACTTCACTTCCTCGAAGTCGACGTCGGTGACGTGGTCATCGGGGGTTGATGATGTGCTCTGTGCACCGGGATTAGCTCCTGCGCCGGGGTTGGCCTGGGCCTGTGCCTGGGCGTTGAGGATGTCTTGCTGGGCTGCACCAAAGGCGGTTTCGATCTCTTTGATGGCGGCTTCGCAAGCTGCTACATCTTGGGTCTTGTGAGCCTCTTTGAGCTTGTTGAGAGCGGCCTCTATGGGTGCTTTCTTGTCAGCGGGAATTTTGTCGCCGAGCTCGCCGAGCTGTTTCTCGGTCTGGAAGACGATGGCGTCGGCTTTGTTGAGTGTGTCGATGCGCTCTTTCTCTTTAGCATCGGCTGCTGCGTTGGCCTCGGCCTCGGCTTTCATTCGCTTGATTTCCTCGTCGGTGAGGCCTGAAGATGCCTCGATGCGGATGCTCTGCTCCTTACCGGTGGCTTTATCTTTGGCCGATACGTTGAGAATACCGTTGGCATCGATCTCAAAGGTAACCTCGATCTGAGGAATACCGCGGGGTGCGGGTGCGATGCCGTCGAGGTGGAATTTACCGAGGGTCTTGTCATCCTTGGCAAGGGGACGTTCGCCCTGGAGGACGTGGATTTCAACCGAGGGCTGGTTGTCGGCTGCGGTCGAGAATGTCTCGCTCTTGCGGGTCGGGATGGTTGTGTTGGCCTCGATAAGTTTGGTCATCACGCCGCCGAGGGTCTCAATACCTACCGACAGAGGCACTACATCGAGCAGAAGTACATCCTTGACGTCACCTGAGAGGACGCCACCCTGGATGGCTGCACCTACGGCTACCACTTCGTCGGGATTTACACCCTTTGAGGGGGCTTTGCCGAAGAATTTCTCGACTACCTGCTGGATAGCGGGGATACGGGTCGAACCGCCGACGAGGATCACCTCGTTGATGTCAGAAGCCTTGAGGCCTGCATCTTTAAGCGCCTGCTCACAGGGAGCGAGGGTGGCGTTGATGAGTTTGTCGGCAAGCTGCTCGAATTTCGCACGTGTCAGGGTCTTCACAAGGTGCTTGGGAATACCGTTGACGGGCATGATATAGGGGAGGTTGATCTCGGTCGAGGTGGTCGATGACAGCTCGATCTTGGCTTTCTCGGCAGCCTCTTTAAGGCGCTGCAGTGCCATAGGATCCTGACGGAGGTCTACGCCCTCGTCTTTGAGGAACTCATCGGCGAGCCAGTCGATGATGACATGGTCAAAGTCATCACCACCGAGGTGGGTATCACCGTTGGTTGATTTTACCTCAAACACGCCGTCACCGAGCTCGAGGATTGAGATATCGAATGTACCGCCACCGAGGTCAAAGACGGCGATCTTCTGATCTTTGTCGCTCTTGTCGAGACCATAGGCGAGGGCAGCGGCGGTAGGCTCGTTGACGATACGCTTTACGGTCAAACCTGCGATCTCGCCGGCCTCTTTGGTGGCCTGACGCTGTGAGTCGTTGAAGTAGGCGGGCACTGTGATCACTGCCTCGGTTACTTCCTGACCGAGATAATCTTCGGCAGTCTTCTTCATCTTCTGGAGAATCATTGCCGAGATTTCCTGGGGGGTGTATTCACGACCGTCGATCTCGACGCGGGGGGTGCCGTTAGCGCCCTTGACTACCTTATAAGGTACGCGCTCGATCTCTTTCTGTACCTGGTCGTAAGTCTCGCCCATGAAACGTTTGATCGAATAGATAGTACGGCCGGGGTTGGTGATGGCCTGACGCTTGGCGGGGTCACCCACTTTACGTTCGCCACCATCGACGAATGCTACCACCGAGGGGGTGGTGTTACGGCCTTCAGAGTTGGGTATGACGACAGGGTCTTTACCTTCGAGGACGGCCACACATGAGTTGGTCGTACCTAAGTCAATACCTATAATTTTTCCCATAGTTGTAGAGTTTTTATGTTGTTGTTTAATTATTTCGGTTCTCGCGCGGGGATACATACCTGTCGAGGTGTGCTTTCGTCCCGCGATTCAATATTGAAACAAATATTATGCCAAAAAGGTTGCTGACGCCTGTAAAAAAGCGTCAGCAACCTTTTAACGTGCCAAACAGATGGCTATGAGGCGATATGGTGGTGTCATTGATCGACTGACAGTCTTTGGGCGGTGTCAGTCGTGTCAGTCGCGTTGTCAGGTAAAGAGGTCACGCAGGCGGCCGGCGACCTTGCGGTGGAGCGGCAGGGCGTTGTCGGGGGCGACACGTTCCATCTCGGGGGCGGGTGCATCAAGCAGGCATGTCTGAGACGGTGTAGCCGAGGGGATGCTCGGCTTGACAGCCTCGATCTCCTCATTGGCCATCGTGTCGCCGGCGGCAGATGCGACCCGCGGCGCGTCTTGGATTCTGACCAGGGTGGCCGTATTATTGTCAGATGCGTTGCGGCAGATCTGAGCTAAGTTTCTCATCTTATCTTCATCAGATGCCGATGATGAGAGCAGGTCGACAAGATATTGGTCGTCGATCTGCGAGATGACGCCGTCGGTGCAGAGCATAAAGTAATCGCCGGCCTCGATGTCGGTGAGCACGATGACATCTGCTGCCGAGGGTTCGGCACCCGGTTCGGCATAGCTCATGCTGCGGGTGATGACATTACCCTCGGGGTGGTTGATTGCCTGCTCGGGTGATATGCGGCCCGAATGTACGAGCACGTTTACCAGCGAGTGGTCGGTCGATCGATATAAAATTCCGGCACCGGGTCTTATATGATATACGCGCGAGTCACCCATGTGGGCCACCAGGGCATTATCGGCATTTATATGAAGGAATGTCAGTGTAGTGGCCATGTCAGTCTCATTGCACTGTGCGATAGCCTTGAGCAGGCGCTGATATGCAAATGTGATGGCCTGCCGGAAATCGCTTTGAGTGAACTCGTATGCCGGGTTGGCATATCCGCCCATAAAGTCGGCAAAGGCACGGCAAACCGTCGATGACGCTATCGCGCCACCCTCTTGACCACCCACTCCGTCACAGACGATAAAGGTGCGCGAGCCCTCGGGGGGGAAGTCATCGTCGGGGAAACGTGCATCCTGTTGCTCGTCACGCCAGCCGATCTGATAGAACGACATCGCCTGACCGGGGATTATATATTCTGCCATTTGCTGATAATCGGTAATTTAGCAGGTGAATATAATTTTATGTCTTGATCAATCTAAATTTCTTCTTCGAATCAAATGTCTTTCTCGAATCTGAAGAGTGTCTTACCCAGTATGATGCTGTCGCCAAAGTTTAAGGCGAAACTGTCGCCGGGCATCTTCGGCTCATGGTTGACCAATACAGGGTTTGTAGCCCTGAGAACGTTGAGTTCAAACACATATCCGCGCAGGTCATCATACTCGACCCTGATGTCGATTGACCGACGGCTCATCGACGGGTCATCAGTGATGGCGATGTCGCTGTTGCCACGCGGGTCAGAGTCGTATCGGCCTACGACGTTCGAGCCGGGATATAGCTTAAACTCCTTATTGCTCCATAATTGGCGTACCATTATCAGTTTTCCTCTGAAACCTTGATATTCTTTGGGACTGATGACAATGGTTTTGTCTCGCGCCTCATAAGTAGTGCGCCCCTTGCAACGCGGGCAAATAAAGATGTTTTTGCCGATCTGGGGCGGATACTCGGTGTGTACATATCCACAACCAAATGCACAGCTGATATGTGCCTCATATCCTTTACGGAAATCGCCACGAGTCTCTTTGGGCGGCTGCAGCGAGTTGTTGGGGGC
>CAMWLR010000076.1 GCA_947175215.1 uncultured Porphyromonadaceae bacterium | reverse complement strand
GGGCTGGGGCTTTGCCGGGATTTATCACCGAAAGCGGATGTCGCGGAAAGGTGAACACCGTCGGTGTAAGCCCACGTATCGCGGCCTGCTCTTTGAGCGTGTCGAGCAGAAAACGATGGCCCGTATGCACTCCGTCAAACATCCCGATAACAGCTGCCGTGGCTGCCGGCCAGCCCTTTGTGGCGTTGGTGATCTCCATCTGTCGCGTCTCAGTCTTGGGGTATGAGGTCGTAAAATTCTTTACCGGGTGTGACCCACACGGTGCGCAATCCGAGTTTCGCTGCTGCATCACAGTTTTCCTTTGAGTCGTCAAAGAAGATTACTTCATCGGGGCGCAGGCCGTAACGGTCGAGAACCTCACGGAAGATTTTCTCATCAGGCTTATAGCTCTTAACGGCAAATGATGCCACGCAGCCGTCAAAGTAATAGTCGCGGTCATGGTCGTCTTTGCGGAACTCATCGGCAATCTTGCTGTCCCACATTATCTTATTGGTGTTTGAGAGCATATATATGCGGTGAGTACGGTGCAGATCCTCGAGTTGACGCAGACGGCTTACAGGTATGCCGATGAGGAAGTCGCAGAATGCGCTGTCGATCTCGGCATCGGTAACGCCGGGGCGCAGACAGGGGCGGAGGGTATCGCGAAACTCGGCGGGAGTGATTTCACCTTTCTCGAGCTGCAGGAATGGCCCTTTCTGACCGTAGTCGCCGAGGAACTCCTCGGGGTGCTCCATGCCGAGTTTGCGCAGCGACTCGATGCATCGCTCCTTCTCGATATCCATAATTACACCTCCGAGATCAAAGAGGAGTACGGGTTTATCTGATTTCTGATTCATTATATCGTTGATAATATCATCTCAAGTACTAAGGGATATGTGATGATGTCAGGGATTGACACGTATGAGTGTCAGTCCGTCGCGCAACGGCAATATTACCCGGGTCAGGCACGGGTCGGCGGCGATCATGTCGTTGAACTCGCATATTCCTCGGGTCTGCGGGTCGTGGTGAGCCTCAGGGTCAGTTACCTTACCGTCCCACAGGGTGTTGTCGGCGAGAATGAATCCGCCGGGGTTGATCATCGGCAGGAGTGTACGGAATGTCTCGCAATAGGTGCGTTTGTTGGCGTCCATATAGGCCATGTCGTAACGTTTACCGAGCCCGGGCAGGATATCGGCCGCGTCACCGATATGTAACGTTATGCGGTCGCCGTAGGGTGAATCGGCAAAGCGTGCCCTGATAAAATCCTCCATCTCGTCATCTATCTCGATGGTGTCGAGATGACCGCCGGCGGGTAATCCCTCGGCTATGCAGAGAGCGGAGTATCCGGCGTATGTGCCGATCTCAAGAGCGTTACGTGGCGAGATCATCGAGGTGAGCATCGTCAGGATGCGCCCTTGCAGATGCCCTGAACACATACGTGGATACAATAGCTTGACCCCGACGTCATGACTCAGACGTGCCAGATGGGGAGGCTCGGGGTCAGATCGGGTCAATATGTAATCGTCGAGAGTCATAGCAGTGCCTCGATTGCCAGCCGGTAGCTTTCGAGTCCGAATCCTGAGATGAGGCCGCGGCAGGCGGCGGTCAGCAGTGAGGTGTGGCGCAGGGATTCGCGGGCGGCGATGTTAGAGATATGTACCTCTATTACCGGCCGCTCGATGGCCTTGACGGCATCGGCGATGGCCAGGGAGGTGTGGCTGTATGCTCCGGCATTGAGTATGATGCCGTTAAGGTCGGCGTTAAAGCCGTCTTCGTGCAGCCGGTCGATAATCTCCCCCTCATGGTTGCTCTGGAAATATTGCAGTTCGACCGCAGGATAATCTTCGGCCAGGGCTGTCAGATAATCTTCCATCGACACGCGGCCATAGATGGCGGGTTCGCGTATGCCGAGCAGGTTGAGGTTTGGTCCGTTGATGATCAAGATCTTTGCCATTACCTTTACACCGGGTTATTTGCGGTTAACATTAACTTTCTGTGTGGGGGGCAACTCTCTGTTGCGTTGGTCGACGGCATAGACTACCTCATGGGCGAGATGAATAAACTCATGTCCCATTATGCTGTCTTTGAGAGCGATCGGCTGGCCCTGATCGCCCCCCTCGCATACCGATGCGACAAGCGGTATCTGCGCCAGGAGCTTGACGCCAAGTTCGGCGGCGAGTCTCACGCCGCCTTCGCGTCCAAAGAGATAATATCTCTCGTCTGGGTGCGCCTCGGGCGTAAACCAGGCCATATTCTCGACCAGGCCGAGGATGGGGACATTGATCTTGTCGCCGAGAAACATGTTGACGCCTTTGCGGGCATCGGCCAGGGCGACTTCCTGAGGTGTTGAGACGATGATGACGCCGGTGATGCCGAGGGTCTGCACCAGTGTCAGGTGTATGTCGCTCGTGCCGGGGGGCATATCGATGACAAAGTAATCGAGGTCTCCCCAGTCGGCATCGGTGATCAGCTGCTTGAGAGCGTTAGAGGCCATCGAGCCGCGCCACAGCACGGGAGCGTTCTTGTCGACAAGAAATCCGATCGAGAGGAGTTTGACGCCGTATTTCTCAAGAGGAATGATCAGCTCGCGGTCATCAACCTTGTGCATATACAGCTCGGCATCCTCGACACCGAACATCTTGGGCATCGACGGGCCGAAAATATCGGCATCAAGCAGCCCGACCTTGTACCCCTCGCGGGCAAGGGCTACGGCGAGATTTGCCGCTACGGTAGATTTACCGACACCACCTTTGCCTGATGATACGCCGATGATGTTTTTGACATCCGCAAGCGGTCTGACAGCCGGCTGAGGGGCGACCGTGCGGGTCTTGACATTGATGTTGCCCTTTATGTCGACAACGGGTGACACGTATGTGAGAATGGCCGTCTCGGCGGCCCTGACGAGCGACTTGATAAACGGGTCGGTGGGCTTGTCGAATATCAGTGAGAATGTGACTTTGTTGCCGTCGATGCGGATGTCATCTTCGACCATTCCGGCCGATACGATATCTTTTCCCGAGGCGGGGTAGCGGACGTTGCGCAGAGCGTCGAGTATGAGGTTGGGATAGAGGGTCATTGTCAAAAGGTGATGTTATCGGTGAGGTGTGATATGTGATGCAATCAATCAGCAGCGGTATTCATCATCTCGAGTACACCGCGCGAAAAGCTGCGGTAGGTATCGAGAGGGATGTCGTCGGTCGGTTCGGCCAGCTCGCCCTCTTGAGGCAGCAGGAAAGCAAGATATTTGATGGTGAGGCCGCGGGCGAGCCATTGCCGCTCATAATATGTCTGTATGTCGCGCAGCGCCGGGTCGAGGTCGGCGTTACCCTCGGCCTCAAGGTTATAGAGGTCTGCGGTATTGGCCAGTACGGGCAGTTTGTTGAGCCCGGCCATGAGGGTGGTGTAGGTATAGAGAAAGGGGCTGTCGGTCTTGAGGTTGATGCGTCCTGTGGGCTTGAGTATCTTACGGTAAAGATTCATGAAAGTGGTTGATGTCAGTCGCTTACGCACTTTCTTCATCTGCGGATCGGGAAAGGTGATCCATATCTCGTCTACTTCGCCGGGTGTAAAGAACCGGTCAAGCAGCTCGATGTTGGTGCGCAGGAATGCGACATTCTTCAGACCGTTGTCGCGGGCATCGCAAGCGCCGCTGTGCATCCTCGCCCCCTTGATATCGATGCCGATAAAGTTGCAGTGAGGATAACGTCGCGCCAACCCGACGGTGTATTCACCTTTGCCACAGCCGAGCTCGAGGATCACGGGGCCATCGTTGCCAAAGACCTCCTGACGCCACTTGCCCCTGAGAGGGAATCCGCTTTGGCTAAGCAGGCCATAGGGATATTGATAGACACAATCGATGGTCTCCATCTCCCTGAATTTCTTGAGTTTGTTCTTTCCCATAAGTCAGTCTGATATTAAGGCACGCAGGCGTGGGGAGATAAATCTGACGGCAACCTCACGGCCATTGGCTAACATGATGCAAATTTAGCTATTTTTTTCGATAATTTTTATTACCTTTGTCACTCGAAATCCCCCGCGTGGCTGATTCGCATAAAAAATGCAATAAGTTAACGCATCTTAACGTTATCGGTATGACCGGAATTTTCGTAATGATTTAGCGTTGGATAAGTCGACAGACCGACCATGCAGAAGACCCTAAAGAGAATATTCGACTTCATATTTGCACTGCTTGCAATCATCGCCCTCACCCCGGTGTGGGTAGTGCTGGCCGTGTGGATATTCCTGTCTTCGCCCGGCGGAGTATTTTTCAGACAGAAACGCACGGGATATAAGGGGGAGACATTCGATATGCTCAAATTCCGGTCGATGTATCGCAACGACCTTGCCGATGAGATGCAGTCAGTAGAGAATGACCCGCGTGTCACTCCCGTGGGCCGCATACTGCGCAAGTCATCACTCGACGAATTACCACAGCTGTGGAACGTACTGGTCGGGGATATGTCGCTGATCGGCCCCCGCCCCCACATGTTGCAGCACACCGAGTATTATTCGGCCCGTATCCCCGATTATATGCGCCGACACGAGATGCGCCCCGGGCTGACCGGTTACGCCCAGGTCAAAGGATTCAGGGGCCCCACTCCACGCCTGGAGGATATGGAGCAGCGTGTCAAGGCTGACCTCGAGTATATCGACAAATACAGTCTTTGGCTCGACCTCAAGATCTTCTTCCTCACTCTCTGGCGCATGGTGACCTTCAAGCTCTAACCACCGGCCATCTCCGCCTTTGACCTCACCATCTTCTTCCTTACCTTTACTTTCCTATCCTATTTTCTCTCATTCTCTACCTCTCCTTATTCCTTTCTATCCTCCTCTCTTATATCCCCTTTTCTCCTCTCTTTATACCCCCGCTTCCCCATCTTCTCCTTTTTTTTATTTTTCCCATCATCTTCTTCCTGCCGGTTAGGTGGGGCGCGCCTGCAGGCGCGCCAACATAGACTAAATACCGTAAGGGGAGGTATGACCGGAGCTAAATGGGTGATAAAACAGAGAACCCGCAGTCGGCGGATGGGTGGCTGCGGGCTCTCTGTTTATAGAGTATGGTGATTATTTCGCTGTTGGCGATAATTACGCGGTGGAGTGATTATTTTGCGGCGGGGGCCTGGATGTCGGCTACCTCGATGTCAAAGACGAGGGTTTCGTTGGGGCCGATGAGGTTGCCGGCGCCTTCGAGGCCGTAAGCGAGTTCACCGGGGATTATGACTGTCATCTTGCCGCCTTTGGCGAGCATGGTGAGGGCTTCGTTAAAGCCGGGGATAAAGGCTGAGGCCGATGCGTTGTAGGGGTCGGTCTTTGTCTCGTCAAAGACGCTGCCGTCGATTTTCTTACCTTTATAGAAGATTGAGACCTTGTCGGTGGGTTTTACCTTGTCACCTGTGCCAGGGTTCTCGATCTTATAGACGATACCGCTTTCAGACTTGGTGTAACCTTCACCGAGGGCTTTCTCGGCGTAAGCGGCACCGGCCTTGAGGTTCTCCTGGTTCTCGTCAGACTCAGAGATGCGCTTGCGCTCGATCTCCTGGGCGCGGGTCTGGAGCTGCTGGTATGCGGTCTGATAAGCGACGAAGTATTCGTCGGGTGATGCGAGAGAATCCTGCATGTACACCTCTTTGAATGCGTTGTAGACAACCTCGGGATCAACAGGGAAGCCGTAGTTCTGCGATACACCCATGATGGGCTGCAGCAGTTGCAGACCGAGCTGTACGCCCTGATAGTATGCTACGCGTGAGGTGTCGGATGTGAGCACGGCACGGAGACCGTCGAGGAAGTCTTTCTTACTGTATTTGGCGAGCTCCTCTTCGCTCATATTGGCTTTCATGCGGTTGAAGTTGCCCTGCTGCTGCGCTGCGGCAAACTGGCCGAGGGTTGTGGCGAGGGTATCGGCAAAAGCCTTGTCTTCTTTTGATGCGGTCGACTGTTTGTCACCGCAAGAGATGAGAGAGCCGGCCGCGAGGGTGGCTACTCCGAGAGAAATCAGAAATTTTCTCATAACGTTAATGTAGATTTATATTGGTTTATTTATTTGACGATGTCAAGCAGTGTGACGGTGAAGTCAAGCGCAGCCCCGGGGGGGATCACGCCGCCCGCGCCGCGCTCACCATATCCGAGTTCGGCGGGGATGATGAGGCGGTAGGTGCCGCCGGGTTTCATCATCTGCAACCCCTCGGAGAATCCTTTGACCACACCGTTGACGGGGAGGTCGATGGGGCGCTCGGTCGAGTCAAAGACCGTACCGTCGGCGAGCGCGCCGGTATATGTCACGCGCACTACGTCATTGGCCGTTGGCATCTCTCCCTCACCCTCTGTGATGACCGAGAACAGGAGGCCTGACGGGGTGACCATCACCCCCTCTGTGCCTTTGATCGAGTCGATGAATGCCTGCTGTGAGGCTGCCGACGGGGGCTCGGGAGCGGGATACATCCGCTCCATTGCCGAGTGTAGATAGGCATCGGCCGACTTCTGATCCATGCCGTAGGTGTCACCGTCGAGGGCGGCCTGCAGGGCATCGAGATAGCTTGCCGGTGTGAAGGGGAATCCCATGCCGACCATTGCGTCGAAGCGGTCAAAGTTGGCCATCGCGCTACGTACCCCGGCAAAATAGGGCTGGTCTTCGTGCCTTATGTCAAAGGCGTGGCGCATGCCGTCGACAAACTCTTTGACGGCGTTGACTGAGTCGTTGGGGAAATTCTCTTTGATATACGGCGCGAGATATGATGCCATCACCGTAGCATAAGCCCGGTTGATAGAGTCGGTCTCGGCGCTGCTAAATGTCACAGCCGGCCGACCTTTGGTGGCGTCATTCTGAGCCAAAGCCTCGGGAGTGCCCCCAAAGAGCGCGCCCGAGACTATGACAGCCGGGAGTATGAGTCGGATAAGAGAATTCATTTGCTTTTTACCTCCCTGATTATTTCTTGTAGACCTTGAGCAGCTCTACATCAAAGAGCAGGGTCTGGTTAGGACCGATGGGGCCGCCGGGGGTGCCGGTGGGGCCGTAGGCGAGTTGTGAGGGGATAAAGAGACGCCACTTGTCACCCTCTTTCATCAGCTGCAGTGCCTCTACCCAGCCGGGGATTACCTGTGTGACACCAAAGGTGGCAGGCACGCCACGGTCGACAGATGAGTCAAATTTTGTGCCGTCGAGCAGTGTGCCGGTGTAATGTACCTCTACCTGATCTTCGGGGGCCGGTGACTGGCCGTTACCCTCGGTGAGTACCTCATACTGCAATCCTGAGGGGAGGGTCTTCACCTCGGCTCGCTTGCCGTTCTTTTCGAGAAACGCCTTCCCTTCAGCCTCGTTTGTCTCTGCCATCTTGGCTGCTTGAGCCTTCTGCTCTGCCTCCATAGCTGAGAAGAATTTCTGAATCTCGGCTTTTGCCTCATCGTATGTCATTTTGGGCTGGCTGCCGTTAAAGACGGCTGCCACACCATCGGCGAAATCCGCCACATTGAGTTCCTGTATACCAGAAGCACGGAAGTTGTTGCCCATGCTCAATCCCAGCGCGTAGCTGATACGGTCTAA
>CAMWLR010000075.1 GCA_947175215.1 uncultured Porphyromonadaceae bacterium | reverse complement strand
TTTGTGATCCGCCTGGGGCTCGAACCCAGGACCCCAACATTAAAAGTGTTGTGCTCTACCAGCTGAGCTAGCGAATCTCCTTGAGTCTTCGTTGAAGACGCGTATGAGGTTTCCTCCTCAAAAGCGATGCAAAGGTAGAGATTATTTTTTAATTGACCAAATTTTACGGTGATTTTATTTTAACTTTTTCAGATTTTTGATTCTATCAAGTGTTATGCTATTGAGAATGATTGATGATCTAATTATTAATATTGGAGTTGTTTGAACTATTGGAGGGGGAGTGGCGTTAGAATATCATAAGATCGAAAGATTGATAATCTCAACACAATTCATAGACATTAAATTACATCATAAACATTAAATCACACTATTATGACTTTCAATCAAGCTGTATCAAGCGTATTTTCAAAGTATGTGACTTTTTCGGGCCGCGCTTCCCGGTCTGAGTTCTGGTATTTCGTTGTATTTGAACTCTTTGTTTACGTAGTGCTTTACCTTTTCGGCTGGCTCTTCTCAGGCCCCAACGGTGAGTTACCCGCATTTGTCAACATTCTCTCGGGGCTGTTCGGTCTGATCGTTCTTCTTCCGAGCCTTGCAGTGAGCGTTCGCCGCATGCATGACATCGGCAAGGGCGGTGGCTGGATCTTTATCAACCTGGTCCCCTTTATCGGTGAGATCTGGTTTATCATCCTCGCACTGCAGAAGGGAGAACCCGCGCCTAACCGATTCGGCGCTGTGCCCGCATAACTAAGATAAAAAACGATACAGGTGTATGCCGCAAACCAGGGCATACACCTGTATCGTTTTTATTAAATACATTATCCGGGCAGACAGACCTCTCCCCTATTGTTTGGCCTCCTCGAGTTCGGCTCGCAGATAGGGAGCAGTGGGCGAGTCGGTGAGTGCGACCTCCTCGGGTGTGCCTGTGGCGATAATCATGCCACCGTTTTTGCCTCCGTCAGGGCCCATATCTATCACGTGATCGGCGGCTTTGACTATGTCGAGATTATGCTCGATGACCAGCACGGTATTACCACGGTCGACCAGTCGGTTTAGCACACCTAAAAGGGTATTGATATCCTCAAAGTGAAGACCCGTGGTGGGTTCGTCAAGGATAAAGAGTGTACGGCCAGTGTCTCGTTTGGCTAACTCGGTCGCTAATTTGACACGCTGATTCTCACCGCCCGAGAGTGTCGATGATGGCTGTCCCAGCGTTATATAACCGAGACCGACATCCTGCAACACCTTGATTTTCTTAAGTATCGAGGGTTGGAACTCAAAAAAATCGACAGCCTGGTTGATAGTCATATCGAGCACATCGGCGATCGACTTACCCTTGAACCTCACCTCAAGAGTCTCGCGGTTGTATCTATGACCGCCACACTCCTCGCACGGCACGAGCACGTCAGGGAGGAAGTTCATCTCTATTGTCTTATAACCGTTACCTTTACAGGCCTCGCATCTACCACCCGAGACGTTAAACGAGAATCTACCGGGTTTATACCCGCGTATCTTTGACTCAGGCAGACCGACAAACAGATTGCGGATGTCAGAGAACACACCTGTATATGTAGCCGGATTTGATCTCGGGGTACGACCCAACGGAGTCTGGTCGACAGTGACGACCTTGTCGATATTCTCGATACCTGTAATTTCGCGGTAAGGTAAAGGCTCTTGCGAAGAACGGTAGAATTTCTGAGAGAGAATCGGTTGCAGCGTTCCGTTGACCAGCGATGATTTCCCGCTGCCCGATACCCCGCATACACACGTCAGCGTGCCGAGCGGCAGCTCAAAGTCAACATTCTTAAGGTTATGTCCCGTACAACCCGACAATATCAGTTTCTTACCATTACCCTTACGACGCTCTGCCGGCACGGTGATCCGTCGGTTACCGTTAAGATAACCGGCTGTGAGAGTATCGGTTTTAAGCATCTCTGCCGGTGTTCCCTCAAAAACCACCTTACCACCACGCCGACCGGCTTTCGGGCCAATGTCAACCACATAATCGGCCTCGAGCATCATATCTTTGTCATGCTCGACGACAATAACAGAGTTGCGGGCATCACGCAGACGCTTGAGCGAAGAGATCAGCCGATGGTTGTCACGCTGATGCAGTCCGATAGAGGGTTCATCGAGAATATAAAGTACATTAACAAGCTCAGATCCCAACTGTGTGGCCAATCTGATACGCTGACTCTCACCACCCGACAGGGTTGCCGATGCCCGGTTAAGAGACAGATATCCCAATCCGACATCAACAAGGAATGTCAGACGTGATCTTATCTCTTTGACAATCTCACTTGCGATAGCTTTCTTACGGGTATCAAGATGCTCCTCTACGGTCTTTGACCACTCGAGAAGGTCTGAGATGTCGAGACGCGAGAGATCGGCGATATTCTTGCCGTCGATAAAGAAATGCAACGCCTCGCGGTTGAGGCGGTCGCCATTACACTCGGGACATACCTTGCGCGAAAAGAACTGCCCGCTCCAGCGCTGCGCGGCACTGCCGGCATCCTCGCTCTGCTGCATCTCTATATATTTGAGCAGACCGTCATAGCTCAGGAAATAGTTTGAGATCGAACTTCCCTCAGACTTGACATTAAGCCTCTCATCCGTGCCGTTGAGAATATCCTCAAGGGCCTCGGCCGGAAGATCCTTGATCGGGGTTTTGAGCGTAGCGCCATATTTCTCGCAGATAGCCTGCACCTGCCAGAATATCATCGAATTCTGATATTTACCCAACGGGGCGATCCCCCCTGCATAGATCGATAGTTTGTCATCAGGTATCACCTTGTCACGATCAATAATATTGACCGTCCCGAGCCCCTTACAGCAACGACACGCACCCAACGGCGAGTTAAACGAGAAATTATGCGGAGCAGGCTCGCGGTAAGAGAGTCCGCTGACAGGATCCATCAGCGACTGTGAGTAATGCCTCACCTGATCCGACTCAAGGTCATACACCATCATCTGCTTTTCACCCTGCTTGAGTGTCTTCTCGACAGAGTCTTGCAGGCGACGCTCATCTTTGGCACTGACTTTGAGCTTATCTATCACCAGTTCGATCGAGTGATTGCGATAACGGTCAAGTTTCATCCCGGGTATCAGTTCCTTAATCTCGCCGTCAACCCTGACGGTGAGATATCCCTTCTTCATCAGGTTCTCAAAAAGCTCTTTGTAGTGACCCTTACGGTTATGGATCAGCGGTGCAAGCAGATAAATCTTCTTACCCTCATAGTCAGCCAGTATCATTTCGACGATCTTGGCCGGTGAATACTTGACCATCGGTTCACCCGAGATATAACTGCGGGCCTCTCCCGCACGAGCGTACAACAGACGCAGATAGTCATACACCTCGGTGGTGGTACCGATGGTGCTTCGGGGGTTACGGTTGACCGTCTTCTGCTCAATTGCAATTACGGGTGACAGACCCGAAATATTATCAACATCAGGCCTCTCCATATTTCCCAACATATTGCGGGCGTATGACGAGAACGTCTCGATATAACGTCGCTGTCCCTCGGCAAATATCGTATCGAATGCGAGCGACGATTTACCAGACCCGCTCAGACCGGTAATAACCGTCAGCGTCCCGTGCGGAATATCCACATCTATATTTTTGAGGTTGTTGACCCTCGCCCCGATAACCGAGAGTGTACCCGTCGGTCGGGTGATGTCGGGGGTCAGATCCTTTGTTTCTTGCGATTTAATATTCTGATTCATCATTAATTCCCTATACAAGTAAATCTTAAAACCAAACACCTCTTACGCGCAGGCGCATGAGGTAATGTGTATAATCTCAATACCCTGTGTTGTATCGGGCGTGCAGGATGTTGATATCTCCCGAGAGATTATACTTCTTGCCGTCAGCGCCCTCGGCCTGGATAACGTAATAAAACACACCCGATTTTACGAGTTTGCCATTATGACGGCCGTCCCAACCTTGAGACGGATCTGTGAGATGAGCCACCTCAACACCCCATCGGTTGAATATCTGGCAGTCAAAACTGATGATCGACTTATACGATACTTTCCACTCATCATTACTACCCTCTGATGAACCGGGAGAGAATGCGTTGGGACAATCGAGCTTTGACTCGCCGATATTGACCGTATAGGTCTCTGAGATCCAGTCACAGTCGCCGGTGGCGTCACCGGCTACAAACCTTACATAAACCGTGCCATACTCGTTGAATACCTTTGTGGCAGTGGTGCCGTTAACCCTTATATCTATTATATCAAACTGCGGGTCGTTTGCAAATTCCCATTCATGAAAGATCGCTGCATCTGTTACCACGGCCTCAAAAGTAATCTCGACCGGAGCTGATCCGCCGAGTGCACCCGACGAGTCGCCGCCACCTTTCTGCTCATTATCAATCTCGCGTGATGTCTGTGTGGCCGTAGTCACTGCCTCGACGGCTCGGGGCGCCATCCCCTCGCTCGCGATAGTCTTACCGCTCCCCCAACTGATCTGAAATCTGTCGCCGGTGAGCAGAAAATCTGTCTGACACAGTGGAGCAGCCACATGTATCTCATGCGAGAGATACTCAAACACCTGAGTACGGTAACATTGCTCATAGCTGTTACGCTCCTGATTATACTCCATGGTCGAGTACTCGAGCGTGAGACCGCGTGACAAGGTACGGGGCACTCCGTTAATGGTATAATAGACGATCCTGTCAGCATTACCGTTGAAAATCAACTGGGCCGAAGTGCAATCCTGCTCAGGGCCGATGGATAGATTGTCGAGAGTACACCGGTGATTAGCATAATTGACAATCCAGAAGCATATACGTTTGCTCCCCTCCTCAACGATATACCCCATATCATCGCTGCCCAGCGTGATGCTGCTGACATTACCCGATTTGTCTGACCCGATCTCCTCGGCATATCCGCCACCGAGAGTGCTGTATCTCATCCACCTTACCGGTGTCGAGGCCGATGATGCGGTATAGCTTGCCGTAACGCCTGTGGCGTCATCTACGACATAGACCGCAGACAAACCCGTTGAAGCGTCAGCCGACTCGGTAATCACCGGCAAGCGGTTACCCGTAAACGTCAGTTGAGCCTTCGCGCCTAACGACATCAAAGTGAAGAATATCAGGAAAATATATATACGTTGATCTCTCATTTTCGGAGCTTTCAGTTAACTTGCAAAGTTACAAAATTTCTGCCGTTTAGCCAAACACCCACACCTCTCCCCTCCTTAAAAATTGCAAAATATCTCAAACACAGATTTAACCAGGCATCAATTCTTGATTTATGCTTCAACCAAGAGACAAGAGAGTGTGTTAGACAATATATATTGAAACAAATTGCAAGACTATGGATTATATTACCGAACCTGACAGAATATACGCAACCGACTCATCGGGCAAACTGATAGCCGAAGTAACCTTCCCCACTAAAGACGGCATCTCGACAATAGATCACACATTTGTCGATCCATCATTACGCGGACAAGGCGTAGCCGGTACATTGGTAAAACTTGCCGCGGATAAAATACTTGCTGACGGCAACAAGATCGCTGCAACGTGTGCTTATGGCATCGCTTGGTTTCGACGGCATCCCGAATACTCGGCCTGCATCGGCCCGGCTGCCTGCAGTATCGGTCATCATAAGTAAAAGTAAGCTTGCGACAGCTCAATAGCACTCAAATTATCACCAACAAAATCAGCTACTTAGTGAGTTACTAAATAGCTGATTTTATTATCTTATAGAAACGTTTCTTAATCTGTTTTATACGTTTCTTAATCAGTACTCGGTTAGGCTGCAATCAATCGTCATAGCGAACAAACTCGCCGTTCTTGTTAAATTTCATATCGATGCCGTTAGATAGTTCGACTTCATAGCCACTACCCTCTTTCTCGATACCGATCACTTTCTGACCCTTGTGGTGCGCCTTGACATAGTTTGCCACACCTGCAGGAATAAACGCCGAGGGCACAGAGCCAGAGACTTTTACCTCGACGTTCTTCCAGTTGCCATCGCGGTCAAAAGTCACCTCAGAGCCATCCGTGAGGATAACCTCATACTCTGACACGCGGCCAAAATCCTTGTCAATCTTAACCAGACTAACCTTAGCCTTGAAATTATTGGCAATCACTGTCTGCGCTGCCTTAGGGAGCACCGATGCGTCATGCGCATACTTATCCTTAGCCTGGCCCACAGCGGCAATCCCGATCACCGCGATAAGAGCAATAAAAATCTTCTTGAACATACACTACTTGATTTTAATGTTATATTCATAATAACACCGTATTGTTCAATAAGTTCACTTGCAATATCATCCTCAAGACTCACAACAGATCAACCTGGGATCATACTTGTTTATCAAAAAACAAAGATCTTGCAGACAGTTATTCCTTGAGGCGGGAGTCGATGAGGATGGTGACGGGGCCATCGTTGGTCAGGGAGACTTTCATGTCGGCGCCGAAGCGTCCGCGACCGACTTTTTTGCCGGTCAGCGACTCGAGCATACGGCAATATGCGTCATACAATTCTATGGCCTGATCGGGATAGGCGGCCCGGATATAGCTCGGTCTGTTACCTTTGCGTGTCGATGCGACCAGAGTAAACTGGCTGATGGCTAATATCTCTCCGCCGATGGCTTTTATATCGAGATTCATCACGCCGGCGGTATCCTCGTATATGCGCAACCCGACGGTCTTGCGTGCGAGCCACTCGACATCAGCTTGAGTGTCTCCCTGCTCGACACAGACCAGTATCATCATGCCGCGACCGATCTCACTTATCAACTCGCCGTTAACTCTGACAGAGGCATCGAGCACGCGCTGTATTACGATTCGCATGGCGCAACGATTATTGGTTTATGGTCTTGACATTCTTTGTTATCTCATCGGCAAGAGTGGTAAGGGCCGATTCTGACTCTTCATCAAGCCGAGTACGTATCGTGACTTTTGGCTCGATGACTGATATATCTTTCATCCCGGCGAGATTGTCAGCTATAACTTTCCCTGCCACCGGTGCCCAGCTGCCATTCTCGACAATGGCGGCGTGGCGTGCCTGCCAGTTCTTTGATTTGAGACGCGCCAGCAACTCGGTGACTGAGGGGACCGCCGAGGCATCATAGGTCGCAGACATAAACACGACCGTACCGGCTCCGAAAGCCTTGCTTACTGCCTCTGAACTGTGGACTCTCGACAGATCCAGCACTTCTGAATTCACACCTCTATCTTTTAACATCTCACTCAACCTGCCGGCAGCCGTCACTGTATTGCCGTGCAAAGAGCCGACAACGAGCAGACACTTGGCCGGTTCGTCTGCGCGATAGCTGCTCCAGAGATCATAGAGCGGCACCGGATTAAATTCATCGAGCTTAATGACAGGGCCGTGTAACGGGCAAAGATATTCGACATCTGCGGTAGTTAGCTTTTTGAGAAGCGATTGCACCTGCGCGCCGTATTTACCGCATATATTAATAAAGTAACGACGGGCCTCATCACGCCACTCATCTTCGACAAGCTGCCCTCCTCCGGCAATCTTAACGGGGAGTGTCGAGCCAAATGTACCGAAGGCGTCTGCCGAGAATAAGATCTTACTGCGGGAGTCATAAGTGACCATCACCTCAGGCCAGTGTACCATCGGGGCCATCATGAACTTGAGACGGCGTGACCCTAAATCAAGCTCCTCCCCCTCTCTGACCTCTACAACCCTCTCATGTGAGATACCGTTTGCAAAATGCGGTAGCATGGTTGCAGCCTTTGCAGAGCAGACCAACAGACAATCGGGGTAAGTTGTCATAAACTCTCCGATTGAGGCCGAGTGGTCAGGCTCGAGATGCTGTACGATGAGATAATCAGGAGACTCTATGCCTGAGCCGGTAAGATGCTCCTTGACCTTATCGAGCCATTTTGCCTCTACTGCATGATCTACCGCATCCATCACCGCGACTTTCTTATCCTTTATAATATAGGAGTTATAGGTCATGCCGTCAGTGACGGGATACTGTTTTTCAAACAGCGTGGCATCATGGTCAGCGCAGCAAAACCATATAACGCCGTCGGCCTTGTTGCCAATGGGTGAGACAATGATATCAACCATTTTTCAGATCTTCTTAAATATGTCGTGAAAATTATTTTATTTTCCACGCAAAGTTACAAATTTTTCGCATCATCACCTACGGACCTATATGATACCGGATGGCATCACACTTCACGAACGTTATCTAACAGATTGTAAACCAAACTCATAAATACGACACAAATTACATATCGAAATTTTTGTTGAAATTTTTATCAAAAACGTTTGGTCAGTTCAGAAATAATGCCTAACTTTGCATCGCAAACGGGAAAAACGACCCCTACAAACGGATCTTAAACCCCGAGAGAACATTATAATTTTGCGAAAATAGCTCAGTTGGTAGAGCACGACCTTGCCAAGGTCGGGGTCGCGGG
>CAMWLR010000074.1 GCA_947175215.1 uncultured Porphyromonadaceae bacterium | reverse complement strand
ACTTGAGAAGATTGCTTCAGCAGATCGGGTTACTTGAGCAGATCGGCGCGGATGATGGTCGATGAGATCGGTGTGAGATCGGGGGCCTCGGGTGAGTAGGGGGTGAATCCTGATCTGACGGCCGATGCGCCCATACCAGTAAACCGTGCCGATGATGTCAGTGATGCAAGGTCAAGGACAGTGGTGTAGACATCGAGCTGCCCGATAGGATAACCGATCCGCCCGGTGACGGGTGAGTTAAAGACAATCATGGGGACATAGAGGTCGAGATCGACAAGCTCGGCCAACTCGGGCGAGCTGTCGCGTATCGGATAACGCTCAGACACCAGTCCGTCATGGTCACCCACCACCACAATCATGGTCTCGTCGCCATCGGGGCGGTTGAGCAGATAGGTGATGAACTCGCCGATGGCATAATCGGTGTAGTTGATGGCGGTGACATAGTCGGCCATGTGGCCGTAATAGTTCTCAGATAATGATATGCGGCGATGCTCCTCGGGGATGACAAAGGGGAAGTGACTTGAGTATGTGATCACCTCGACAAATGACGGCTCGCCGGCCGGGGCTATATCGCCATCCTCCATGCGTGCCACAATCTGACGTAGCAGGCTACCGTCAGAGGGGTTGCGGGGATGACCGAACGACTCGCTGTTGTCCCATGAGTCGCGGAACTGCATACGGTCAAAGCCGAATGACTGCTCGACAGCGCCCTGATTCCATGTCGTGGCGCGGTCGCCGCTCAGCAGGTATGCCTGAGCATCGGGATATTTGGCCTTGAATGATTGCAGCAGATGGGGATAGGTGTGGTCGGGGAATCGCATCGAGTAGACATAATCTCTCATCGGCATCATCCCCGCCGTCATCAGCAACTGGCCGTCGATACTGCGGCCCGGACCAACCTGGGTCATCACCTGCGGCGCATACAGCACGCGGGTAGTGTCGGCCATAAGCCGGTTGAGATAAGGGGTAATCTCTTTACCCTCGATACTCTTGCCTATCGGCCAGGCCTCGAGTGACTCGACAATGATTACAACCATCCGTCGGGGTGTGACCGAGTCACGTTGCACCAGTCCGTCGGCCAAAGGCATTGTCACCGACTGACGGTTCTCAGTATTGTGCCGGTCTACCCAGGCAAGTGCGGCGGCTTTCTCCTCATCGGTGACAGGGACGTTGCTCTCGAGAATGTCAGAGAGTATCGACATCGGCAGGGTATAGGCCACCACCGGTGTTGTGCGGTGATAGCAATTTGATTTGAGGTCTTCGATATGAGTTAACGGCGCACCGTAAAATATGGCGCACATCCCGCATAAAAGGGCCGCGACACCGGTTGTGGCTGCATATGCCTGCCAACACTTCCTCTCAGACTGTTTCCGGTTACCCATCAGCCACAGCGTCACGATGGTGATGACGGGGAAAAGGATGTCAAACCATCTCATCGAGTGGACTATGGCATCACCAAACTCAGCCACGTTCCCGGCCAACATATAACTTGCCGGGGGGATGGGGTAGAAGTATGTGCGCCCGTACATTAGGTTGGAGATGGCGAGGCCGTCGGCTATCAGCATTATCACCGCGAGCAACCATCGGCCACGGCGGCAGAGAGCGGGGGCAGCCATCAGCAGCGCCAGCAACGCACCGTAGAGATATGTGGTTACGTAGCTCAGACCGCGATAGCTCGTAATCGTGCTCCAGAGCAGGTCAAACAGCAATATGGTGACGAAGCAGCCGATCCATGCAACGGTGAACCGGTGGCTCCACAGACTTTTTGGGAACAGACGCGATATTCTTGAGGGTGTGCTTTTATCTGCCATAGAGGGGATGTTTTGGGTGTGCAAATATACGAAAAAAAGCAAATACCCCGATGCGTGCCGGGGAATTTGCTTAAGATTAGTTGATAAGAGGGTTGTCAGAGAGGTTGCCGGAGGATTTGTCGGCCGGGGATTATCTCAGGCGCAGATATGAGTAACCGAATCGCTCGGCTGCCGCGCGATCGAGTTCTTCGCGGAATGCCGGGTCTGCAATCGAGATGAGCAGACGGGCTCGCTCGGGCAAAGATTTGCCGCGCAGATTGACGGCACCATGTTCGGTGACTACATAGTTGGTCTGGAAACGGGTGGTGACCACACCGGCCCCGGGTGTCAGTACGGGTTTGATTTTAGAGATACCTTTGGTCGACGAAGTCATGGCCAGGAATGAGAGACCACCCTCACTGCGTGATGAGCCGTAGACAAAGTCATGCTGGCCGCCGACACCCGAGAAGAGACGTTGCCCGATAGAGTCGGCACATATCTGCCCGGTCAGGTCGATCTCGAGGCATGAATTGATAGACATAACCTTGGGGTTGCTGCCGATGATAAACGGGTCGTTGGTCCAGGCGACATCCTTAAAGATCATCTCTTTATTATAGTCCATAAGGTCATAGAGGCGGCGCGAACCGAGAGCGAGACAGGCGACCGACTTGCCGGGCATAACCTTTTTCATCGAGTTGTCTATGATCCCTTTCTCGATAAGAGGGAGGACACCGTCAGTCATAGCCTCGGTGTGCAGTCCCAGATGCTTGTGATTCTCCAGGGCGCGGATGACGGCGTTGGGGATGCCGCCCACGCCTATCTGCAGGGTAGCCCCGTCGGGGATGATCTCGGCGATGGCGTTGCCTATGGCGGTCTCTTTCTCGCCGGGGATGGCCGTGGGTACCTCAACCAACGGGTCGTCGACCTCGACAGCAGCATCTATCTCAGAGATATGTATCACCGGGTCGCCGTATGAAAACGGTACATGGGGGTTGATCTGGGCGATGATCGTGCGGGCACACTCGGTTGCCGAGGTCGCCAGGTCGGCCGAGACGCCGAAACTTACATACCCCTCCTCGTTTGGGCGCGAGCAATTGAGCAGCACCACATCCACGGGCCAAGTGCCGTCGCGGAAGAGTGCGGGTACCTCACCGAGGAAGCGAGGAGTAGTGGCACCGTAACCCTCGTTGATCCACTTGCGCACGTTGTTTGAAACAAAGCAGGTGTCGACCAGGAAAGAGTCTTTATATTGAGGCTTGCAATAGGGGGCCTCACGGTCGGAGACCGAGAAACCTGAGTACAACACCACTCCGCGGAGTTCATCGCCGCGCCGTGTCATTGCCGCCACCAATGTCTCGGGGATTGAGGTCGACCCCTGTATGTAGACATGGTCGCCGCTTTTGATGAGTCTGACGGCCTCATCGGCCGACATATATTTTATGTCATGTTTCATCGCTGTGCATTATCGTTAACCCGTGGGATGATCTTTATGAAAGAGTGAAAGGCGCTCGCCGAGCCTGTCGAATATCTCCGGCGTGTTGAGCAGCGAGACGCATACGCGCAGACCCTCCTGACGGCTGCCGGTCGAGGGGAGCGAAATGGTCGAGATACCGTAACGGAGTAGTTCGCTCTGCAGTGCGTCGCCGGTCATGCCGGGGTAGCCGACCGTGAAGAAGAATCCGTCTGAGATCGGTTCGTCACCGTCAAGAGCATAGACCAGATGAAATCCGTTATCGGTAAAATGTTTCTTGGCGAGAGCTGCCCTACGACCATATTCGCGGGTTTCGGCGACAAAGTCGAGTACACCCTCAACAGCCTTGCGCAGCATCTCGGCAAACGCATACTGCGCCGAGTGTGCCGTGCCTGACGATGCGCAGTAGAGCACACCATATATATAGGCATCGATCAACGTGGGCATCTCATAGAAATCTCTGAGAGCATTGTAAACACGGTCGGCGACAGCCTGACTCATGCACACCATCGAGATGCGCTGTCCGGCGTATGAAAATATTTTTGATGCTGACACCAGCAGTATGCAGCGTTCTGAATAATTGGCCACGGTGGGAATGAATGGCTCAGTGTATGGGACACCGTAACGGCGGCGGAAGTCCATACCCAGGTAGGCGTTATCCTCAATGAGTATCAGGTCATGTTTCTCAGCCATACGGGCGAGAATCTTCATCTCGGTCTCGGTCAGGTTGGTCCATGCCGGGTTGTTGGGGTTGCTGTAAATGACGGCTGTGACACGTCCGTCGGCCAGCGCTTCCTCAAGTCGTGCCTCAAGTTTCTCTCCGCGACAGTCATAGATATCGACCGAGCGTTGCTCAAGGCCCAGCAGTTTCACCTGATTGTGCTGGGCGGGGAATCCCGGGTCAAGAAAGAGGATGGTATCCTTGCCGGGGATACGCTGTCCCATCAGCAGAAAGAGGGTGAAAGTCGCCTGCATCGATCCGACCGTCGGCACGATGCAACGCCCGGGTATGTCAATGTTGAAGAATGCTTTGAGAAATGCCGACCCGGCTTCTTTGAGTTCCTTGATGCCGGCGATGTTGGGGTAGAGGTTGGCGACCCCTTTGGTGAGAGCATCACACTCGGCTTTGATGCCGTGGGGTGATGCCGGCAGGCCGGGATTACCCATTTCAAGATGTACGAACTCCTCGCCGAGAGGATCTTGCAGGTGTGCCGCCAACGCCGCAATCTGGCGGATGGTGGCGGTGGCTATGTTGGGGATGTGCATTGCGTCGAGCGCATTGCGGAATATATCGTTTGAAACCGGTATCATGGGTGTCGTGTGATAGTCTGGGGATTGTTGTATATCAGAGCGAGAGGGCTTTGGCGCGTCCGGCACGGAACGCGGCGATATTTGTCTCGACCATCTTCTCACCCTTGGGCGAGAAGACGGCGGCTATGCCTGCCTCGATTTTTTCGGGAGAGAGGTCGATGTAAGGTGAGGCCGCCCCTAAGAGTACCATATTTGATGCCCTGAGGGTTGCCGACTCTTTTGCCACCTCATCCATATCAAAGGCGGTGACATTGGGTAACTCGGCAAGAGCGTCGAGTATCTGCTGCTGATCGGGATAGTCGGGAATGTTGACAAACGGTACGGTCGACGTCACGACACGTCCCTGTGGTGACAGCCATGAGATATGGCGCAGAGCCTCCATCGGTTCGAGCGCGACGATGAGGTCAGCCTTGCCCGTAGGGATAATGTCTGAGGCGATCGGGTCAGAACTGAGTCGCAGGCATGACATTACGTCGCCGCCGCGCTGGCTCATGCCGTGTACCTCAGCCTGTTTGAGATGTAGATTGTCGCGCAGCGCCGCGGCACCCAGTATGGTGGCTATCGAGAGGATACCCTGGCCGCCGACCCCGGCTAATATAATATCTGATTTCATGATGATGCGAGTTGTTGGGTGGATTGTGGATGGTGATGAGATAGATTACCCTTTCTTGGCGTGACGGCGGGCGGTCTGTATACATTCGCGGCGCGCCACGATGACCGACAGGCCGCGGTACTCAAACTCAGAGCCGAAGATCTGTTTCATCTCCTCAAAGGTCTTGGGGAGGGAGTTGATCGTATGCAGGTGTGCGGGGTCGACACCCAAGCCGAGGCAGATGGCCTCGAGTTTGCCGGTGCCTTGCGAATCCTGACCGCCGGTCATACCTGTGGTTAGGTTATCTGAGATGATGACGGTCATGGGGGTGTTCTCGTTGACCGCATCAAGCAGTCCGGTCATCCCCGAGTGGGTGAATGTCGAGTCGCCGATGATCGCCACCGAGGGATGCTGGCCTGCATCCGCAGCGCCTTTGGCCATCGTTATTGAGGCACCCATATCGAGGCAGGTGTCTATGGCGTTGAACGGTGAGAGCCATCCTAAGGTGTAGCAGCCGATGTCACCGAATACTTTCGGTGTGGCGTAATCCTTGAGGGCGGCGTTGAGGGCGGCATATACGTCGCGATGACCGCACCCCTGGCAGAGAGCGGGCGGACGGGGGACTACCAGATCTTTGAGCTTCCCTGCGATCAGGTCAGACGGATGTGGGGTGTCGGCGGCATGTTTGGCGGCAAAAGAGGGGAGAGCCTTGCCGATAGCCTCGGCAACGGAGTCAGGGGTTAACTCGCCGGTGCGTGGGAGGTATCCGTCGAGTTTTCCCAGGACGGGGCGCACGGTTGTGTCAAGCAGTCCGCGGAGTGTCTGCTCGATTACCGGCTGTCCCTCCTCGACCACCATCACGCGGTCACATTTGTCAAACAGCTCAGACACCAGCTTGCGTGGTAACGGATATTGTGAAATCTTTAGTACGGTAAAGGGGCAGCCGTCGGGGAAGCACTCCATTACATAATTATATGCTATGCCTGATGCGATGATGCCGAGAGAGGTGTCAGTGCCCGGTATCAGACGGTTAAACGGCGATGTGGCTGACTCTTCCACCATCTTCACCTGATCAGCGATTAGCTGGCGGTTGCGTATGCGCGAGTTACCCGGCATAAGCACCCACTGGCGGGGATTGTCGGGGTATTGCAGTTTATTCTCGGCGGTGGCTGTGGAGTCGGTGACGACCTCGGCGCGAGAGTGGCTCAGACGTGTTACGAGTCTCACCATAACGGGTATGCGCAATCGCTCTGAGAGTGTGAATCCGTAGGCTGCCATGTCGTATGCCTCCTGCTGATTTGATGGCTCGAGACACGGGGTCATGGCAAAGCGGGCATAAAACCGAGAGTCTTGTTCGTTCTGTGACGAGTGCATCGACGGGTCGTCGGCTGAGATCACAAGCATCCCGCCGTTGGCGCCGGTCATGGCCGAGTTGACAAAGGCGTCGGCGGCTACGTTGAGCCCGACATGTTTCATCGACACCATCGACCGTTTGCCGCAGAAACTCATGCCGAGGGCTTCCTCGACGGCGGTTTTCTCGTTTGACGACCAATGTGAGTGGATGTGACGGTCGCGGGCGATAGGGTTGCCCTGTACAAATTCGAGGATTTCGGTAGACGGGGTGCCGGGGTAGGCATACGCTCCTGACAGGCCTGCGTTGATGGCACCGAGGGCCAGGGCCTCATCACCTAACAGGAGTCGCTTGACTTTGGTTTGATAACAATCGGTAGGCATATTCTCGTTCATACTGTTAATAAATGCTGCTGGTGTAGATAAAGCGGTTGGGACAAAAGAAGAGTAGCGTCAGGAATATGTTTTTCCGGACGCTACAAATTTACTAAAAATTAAGTGTCTTTTTGAAAACCGCTTTATGTTTAACAACATGCTGCCGTCTTATTTTATCCACCGTGGTTAGTCGCCGTCGGGGTATTTGCGGTAATACTCTTCGAGCAGATTGCGAATATTAAAGTAGTATGTCTCGTTGGTGACCTTGCCTTTAGCCCCTTTTTTCTCAACTTCGATCAGGTCATAATAGGGTTCTTCGTAGTGCTGGTTCTTGACAACAGCATTTTGAAAGTTCACGATGTCATACTCATGGCGGGGGTTGATGACATACCACGCATGGTCGGCGTCAGCACCGGTGCCTGACGAGATAATGGCCTGTATGAGGTGGTTGAGTCGATACTGCCAGATGTTGGCGCGGTTGACTTTGCCACGGGCACGCAGGGCGTAGATCAGAAAATTGATCTGCGACAGGTCAAAGGGGTTGTCATCGAGAGCCGTTTGGGCGTATGAGATGATAGAGTCAAGTTCGGCGCGGGTGTGAGAACTCTTATAATAGAGGCTCTCGTTTTTAGATGAGACTTCGTTGTGGCGATAGGGATTGAAATCCTCCTGAAACAGATACCCGTAATAGAGGTAGCGATAGTCGTTGACATTCATCACCGTCTCATTTTGTTCATAACGGGCCATCAGTTTGGGATAGTAGTAGGGCGATGACGGGTCGTTGACATCCCTGCGTATCTTCTCGAAATCGGGGGGATCGGATACCGCGGAATTTTTTTGCGAAGCCGGTGCGGCAACTATAGCGCCGGCGATCAGCAATATGAATGATATGGCAAAAATGAGTTTTCTCATTGTGTTGGGTAAGTTTATAGGCCAGGTCACAGGCCAGACGTGCGGGCAAGGATGCCCAGTATTGAGGTAGCGATCAGCGACATTATCACCACAGCGGGTAATCCGATGGCTACCGTCAGCCGCGCCACTGAGGCTGTGTCTCCGCGTCGGCCTAACCCGTTACAGGCGATAGCACCGAGAATGACGCCGCAGGCCGAGCCGATAATTGCCCCCGCCTGATGGAATGTCAGGCCGGCGGCCATCCCGGCAAGCGCGCCCCCGATGATAAAGTATCTCAGCCGTGACGGGGCCTCGAGAGGCTTGCGGCGCGTCATCGAGATACTCACCACGATCAGCACCGCGATCGCCCAAAAGAGCAGCAACCGTTGAGAGACAGGTGCATACCCCGATGCCGAGAGCGCCCAAGCCCCGGCATAGGCGGCCACCGCCCCCGGGGTAGTGTTGCGCAGTGACAGGGCTATTGCCCCGCTCATCAGCAATGCTCCGGCTATGAGGTAAAATTCGTTCATCTACTCAAGAATAATTAGTTTCTTTACTCAAGAATATTTGTCGGTCAACTCAAGTATGACAACAAATTTAACAATTTCCTGCCGATTTTTCCTAAGCCGCAGTGACCATTTACATAATTTTAATGATTTTTTGCTCTATTTTTTAGACCGTAAGGTGGATAAAAACAGCTGTCAGTGTAACCTTATCGTAATATTTAACCCCTTTCAAGGGGTAAATCAGCCCAATTAGAGAATTTTTTCAGTATAATATATTGTAAATTGAATGAGTTTTTGTAATTTTGCATCCGAAAAGCATTGACCACCTCTGACGGTCGGTCGGTGTTTGTTCCTGAAACTGATTATTCAAATAATTTAACACCTTATTAGTTATGTCAGAAATCGCAT
>CAMWLR010000073.1 GCA_947175215.1 uncultured Porphyromonadaceae bacterium | reverse complement strand
TCCCCCTCCCAACCGTCACCACCTCTGGCGAACCCGCTACTGTCTCCACCCGTGGCCGACATGACCCGTGCATCGCCATCAGGGGGGCTGAGGTAGTCAAGGCTATGGCCCGCATAGTGATGCTCGACGCATGGCTGGCCAACACTACTGCAAAAGATTTCTGATGGGGAAATTTTATACCGACTACGCCGATTTTCTTGCCGCTCATTTCCCCGGGCGGAAGATGCAGAAACTGACCATTGACGCCGGATTCAGCTGCCCCAACCGTGACGGCACGCTTTCTTATGGCGGCTGCGCATATTGCAACAACAATTCATTCTCACCGGGGAGTCACACGGGGCGCACTGTCCAATCGGTCTCACGACAGATCGAGCGCAGCAAGCAATTCTTTGCGCATAAATACCCGTCGATGCGCTATCTTGCATATTTCCAGAGCTATACAAATACACACGCCTCACTGCCGCACCTGCTCACTTTATACGATGAAGCTCTCAGAGCAGACAGCGTCGACGGCATAATCATCGGCACACGTCCTGACTGCCTACCCGCCAAACTGATTGAGGCGTTGAAAGCCCGCATTAATCAGGGGAAATGGATAATGATCGAACTGGGAGCTGAGAGCAGTCATGACTCAACCCTTGACCGCGTAAACCGTTGCCACACCTGGCAAACAACCGTCGAGGCGGTCACCCGACTAAAAGAGGCGGGGATACCCGTTGGATTACACCTTATCATGGGGCTACCGGGTGAGAACCGCGATATGATACTGCAAACCGTCGAGCGCGCGGCACTGCTGCATCCCGACACCATCAAATTCCATCAGTTGCAGATTATCGAAGGGTCTGCCCTCGCCCGTCAATGGCACAACGGCGAGCGGTTTGAATTGTTCACCCCCGAGAGCTACATACCGCTCTGTGTCGACATCATCGGTATCATGAACCGCCTGTCACCCCGCACCGCTATCGAGCGATTTACATCTCAAGCCCCTGCCGATCTGCTTGTAGCACCGCGCTGGGGTCTCAAGAATTATCAGTTTGTCAATCTGCTCAACTCACGTCTGACCATTACTCTCTCATATCCCAATTAACACCTCCTTATTTGTGGTCGTAAAATAAGTTTTTTGCGTTGACGCGGCGAACAATTCATGTTACAAACGTGTTTCAATATCAAAGAACATTATTAACCCTCAAAACCCGAGGTTATGAAAACTATCAAGTTATCTCACCACATTTTTGCAGTAGCAATCTCCATCATATTCGCCGGATTCGGCGTCCAGTCTCTCTACGCAGAGGCATCCCCTAAAGAGGAGAAAGTCAACTATACCGGTCAGCGCACCCCCATCGCCGATATCGCCGACACATTTACTGGCGTAGGCCCTGTGGTATCAGGTACGGTCGACTATCAGGCCCTCCCCCCTAAGGCCCGTAAATTCCTCGAAAAACATTGCGACGGCCATGCCGTGGTAAAATGTCAGAAATTTTTCACCTCGGGTGAATACAAGATACAGCTTGCCGACGGCATCGAATTTGAGTTTGACGCCAAAGGCAACGTGATTGAGACCGATGCCCCCGACGGTTACTCACTCTCATCACCCCTGCTCAAGGCAGTCGTTCCCGGCAAGTTATACCGCCTGTTGATTCACAACGGATTTGAGCAGAGCGTAGAGGCCGTACACCGCGACCGTTCGGGTTACCGCATCGATGTCTCAGACCCTGTTTTCAAGGCAGTGGCCTTTGATCCCTCAGGCGTACTGACACTCGTGGTCAACGATTAACAACACGACAGCTTCAAAAAACACACCTACATATAACCGAGTAATAAAACTCTTTTTCAGAGGAGACCGTGCAGGATAAGTCAATCCGGGCGCGGTTTCTCCGTTTTAAGGCCTGAGCTGAAAACGATGCCGGCTCACACCTCATCCTTGATAAAAGCAATCTCCTCGGCAATCCCCCTCAGCACCCCCGATGTCATCGGTGTGGGTTTACAGTCGACCGTCATTTCCCGCGCTCTGTCAGCCCCGATCTTACCGAGCTGCAACAGATTGAGGAGCAATCTCAAACCTGTATATCGGTGTAATTCCTCATCCGAGGCTATCAACTCCCCGGCAATCTCCTCGGCATCAGCGTGATTACGCAACAACTTGAGACACAAAACATCAGCCACCTCGGGGGTTGGCACAGACCGCCCCCACTCCAGAGCCTCATAACGCGACAGCATATCGACGGGGAAGAGCATCGGGGCTATCAGCATACTCTCGCGCGTTGATGTATTGTCGCGCAGACGTCGCGCAAAGTCAGCGGCATCAAACGATTCACCTTGTTTCTCAAACTTTATGCGCTCTTTCCCCCCGGCGATAAAATCCCGCGCGATCTCACTGATCTGTGGCAGGTTGAGACCGAAATTTATCCGATACCGTGCTCCCCGCTCTGCCATCTGTTGGGCCAGATCGCCATTGCGCATGGCAAAGAAACGGCGCTTGACCGTCTGCATGGCGTTAAACTCGGGCAACGCCCTCTCATGCTCATCGGGGATATTTGTATGAGTCTTCATTGTCAGTTTGTGATGATTATAGCCGGGCACAAAGTTACTCAAAAAATATTTACCGTTAATAATAATGGGTATCATCGGCGTTTTTTGTAACTTTGCAGGACGAAAAAACTATTTAAGTGCTTGATTTTCTTAAACGGATAATAATTACGGCGATCATCGCTGTGCTCTCGCTGCCGGTCAAGGCGACCGATGTGCCGACAGGTGAACCGGTCGACAGCGCCCTATCGGCAGCCCCGCGGGTGTCGCTGCTCACCGTCTCACCCGGGGCAGAGATATATGAGCTCGACGGTCACACGGCGATGCGTTTTTACCTACCCGGGAAATATGATTATGTCGTCAACTGGGGTGTCTTTGACTTCAACGCTCCCAACTTTCTATACCGGTTTGTAAAGGGTGAGACTGACTATATGGCCTACCCGTTCCCGTTCGGTTACTTTATCGAGGAGTACCGCACGCAGGGGCGCGAAGTCACCGAGCAGGTCTTTCATCTCACACCGGCTCAGGCTATAGCCTTGCAGCAGATGGTTGAGGAGAATCTGCTGCCGCAGAACCGTACCTACCGTTACAACTACATCTACGACAACTGCGCCACCCGACCCTTTCAGCTCGTCGAGAAAGCCGTCGGCAGCGAGATCATCCTCCCCGACACCGTCCCCTTTACTTACGGAGAGACCGGCATCGCCGACACTCCGGGGCGACACACATTCCGCACCGAGATGACCCGCACTCATGCTGATTACCCCTGGTATCAGTTTGGCATCGATGTCGCCCTGGGCAACGGGCTCGATCGTGAAATATCCACGCGCGAGCGCCTCTATTCTCCTCTCTTTCTCAAGGAGGCACTCACTCAGGCCTATTACCTGACCCCTGACGGTCAACAATATCCCATTGTCAGCACCACCCGCGTCATACTCCCTGCCAAAAGTAGGGTAACAGCTACACCGACCCCTGTCTGGCTGACCCCCGATGCGGTCGCCTGCATCCTGCTCATACTCACCGCTGCGGTCGCTTGGCACGATATACGCCGCCGTAAAGTGACCCGATGGTATGACTCTGTCATATACTCCTGCCTGTTTATTGTCAGCCTGCTTCTGACATTCCTGATCTTTGTCAGTGTCCATGAGGCCACGTCACCCAACTGGCTCTATCTATGGATCAACCCCATGACAATCATCCCGGCGGTGTTTATCTGGTTAAAAAGTTGCAAACGTGTGGTTTATTGCTACCAAATTTGTAACTTTGCGGCATTGTTTTTACTGTTGGTTATTTCGATCATCGGTATCCAGAGGCTCAACAGCGCATTTTATATGCTGATTGCAGCCAACATGCTGCTCTCGGCACGATATATTTATGTAAGACATTAACGACCGTGGCAAAAAACCTGCCGACATTTACCCGCACATATATCGCGGCCCTTATCTTAGTAGGGGTCTCTGTGGCTATGCCCGCGCTCGCTCAGGAGATTGCCGGGCGGCCGCAATTGGTAGTGGGTATCGTTGTCGAGGGGTTGACCGATGACTACCTCACGTTGCTGCGTGACCACTTCGGGCCCAACGGTTTCCGCCGCCTCACCGACAAGGGGGTTGCTATCCGCGACCTCGATTTCGGCACACCTCTCGACGGGGCAGCATCGACGGCCCTGCTCTTTACCGGCGCGTCACCGTCGGTCAACGGCATCGGGGCAGAGACGGTCTATATCCGCGATGAGAAACGTCCGCGGCAGTCGCTCTATGACGAGGGTACGATCGGTAATTTCACATCCGAGACCCTGTCGCCCGCACATCTGTGGGCCTCGACCATCTCAGACGAACTGCGCATCGCATCAGGCGGTGTTGGTTATGTATACTCTATTGCGCCCAATCCCGCCGAAGCCATCATAATGGCCGGGCACGCCGGCAACTCGGCATTCTGGGTCAACGACATGACAGGCAAGTGGGCCACCACGACATTTTACCGCGACCTGCCCACCCGTCCGCAAGAGATCAACCACCGCTCTCCGCTCGAATATCGTCTCGACACCCTGCAATGGGTACCGATGATGGCCATCGACCGATACCCCGACCTGCCGGCACATAAAAAGGCTTACCCGTTTCGTCACGGATTCCCCCGCAACGACCGCAACCGTTATAAGGCATACAAGACCTCGGCTGCCGTAAACGCCGACATCGCCTCGATGGCTGTCAATTATCTCAAGGCTATGCCGCTGGGCAAGCGTGACGTGACCGACATGCTCAGCCTGTCATTCACGCTGATGCCATATCCCTATTCGCGCGATGCCGACAGCCGTCCCGAGCTGATGGACAGCTATCTGCGCCTCGACCGCGACCTTAGCCGCATATTCGAGGCCATCGATGCCTCGGGCCCGGGGATGGATAAGACACTGGTGTTTGTCACCGGCACACCGCTGACGCGACGCCAGAGACGCGACGATGAGAAGTGGGCGATCCCCTACGGCGAATTTTCGTCACGCAAAGCGGTGTCGCTGCTCAACATGTACCTGATGGCCATCCACGGCAACGGCGAGTGGGTGTCGGGCTACCATGACAGTCAGATATTCCTCAACCACAAGCTGATAAAAGACCGCGGCAAGGATCTCGCGGATATACGCCTTGAGGCCGCACGATTCCTCGAGAGGATGAGCGGCGTCAGCCACGCATGGTCGATCGACGAGGTGATGTCCCGCCAGGCATCTGAGAATCCCGAGGCGTTGCGCCGCAACATCGTGGCCGCAACAGCCGGCGACATTATCATATCGGTCGCCCCCGGATGGCAGGAGATTGATGACGACTCTGACACCGAGGCTCCGGTCACCGTGAGCCGTGCCGTCGCATCCACCGCCCCGGCATTTATCCTCGCGCCGCAGGTCGCCCCAAAAACCATCGACACACCGGTCGATGCACGGGCCATCGCCCCGACCGTCTGCCGCTTGCTGCGCATCCGCTCGCCCAACGGCGCGGCCATGCCTCCCCTGAGGCTGTGAACAATTGCGTCTACTTACTTGTTAGACTCCTTGGCGCATAGTGTCATCCCAAACTCGATGACAGCTAACATATTATAAACTACCACCATACAATCATTATATAACTGTTTTATGTCACTGACAACTTTTCTAAGCAAGATTTTCGGTAACAAGTCACAGCGCGACCTCAAGGAAATCAAGCCCACAATTGATAAAATCAACGCCATCGGCCCCACGCTAAAATCATTGTCTAATGACGAACTGCGCGGTAAAATCGACGAGGTACGTGCCGACATAGCAGCCTCGACCAAAGAGGATCAGGAGGCTATCGACTCGCTGCGTCAGCAGATCGAGGAACTCCCCTTTGACCAGCGTCAGCCCCTGTGGGACGAAATCGACCAGCATGAGAAAAAGATCCTCGACACTATTGAGGATAAACTCAACGAGCACCTCCCCATCGTTTTCGCCACAATGCGCGAGACCGCTGCCCGTTTCTCTGCCAACGAGACCATCGAGGTGACCGCTACCGACCTTGACCGCAAACTCGCCGTCGAGGGCCGCGACTTTGTCACCATCGACGGCGACAAGGCCATCTGGAAGAATAAATGGCTTGCCGGCGGTAACGAAATAACCTGGGATATGACCCACTATGACGTGCAGCTCATAGGTGGTGTCGTACTGCATCAGGGCAAGATCGCCGAGATGGCCACCGGTGAGGGTAAGACACTTGTGGCAACCCTCCCCGTGTTTCTCCGCTCGCTGTCAAAGCGCGGTGTACATGTGGTGACCGTCAACGATTACCTCTCTAAGCGTGACTCTGAGTGGATGGGCCCGCTGTATATGTTCCACGGCTCGACCGTCGACTGTATCGACAAGCACCGCCCCAACACCAAAGAGCGCCGTCAGGCATATGAGTGCGACATCACTTTCGGCACAAACAACGAGTTTGGTTTTGACTACCTGCGCGACAACATGGCTATGGCACCTGAGGATATGGTGCAGCGCAAGCACTACTATGCCATCGTCGATGAGGTAGACTCGGTGCTTATCGATGATGCCCGTACTCCTCTTATCATCTCAGGCCCCGTGCCCAAGGGTGAAGACCAGCTCTTTAATGACTACAAGCATAATGTCGAGAAGGTGGTCGACGCTCAGCGCAAACTCGTCACCAAGATTCTTGCCGAGGCTAAACAGAAGATTAACTCTGACGACAAAGAGACCCGCAAGGAGGGTGAACTGCTGCTGTTCCGCGCCTTCAAGGGTCTCCCCAAATATGGCCCGCTGATCAAATTCCTCAGCGAGGAGGGTATGAAGAACGCCCTGCTCAAGACCGAGGCTTATTACCTCCAGGATAACTCGCGCGAGATGCCCAAGGTCACCGATCCCCTCTACTTTGTCATCGATGAGAAGAACCGCTCGGTCGAGTTGACCGACAAGGGTTTTGATGTGCTGACCGACCGCAACCAGGATCCGCAGTTCTTTGTTCTCCCCGACATCGCCGCAAAGCTGTCAGAACTTGAGAATGTGGCCGATCTATCCGAGCGCCAGCAGCTCAAGGATGAGGCTATGGCCGACTATGCCATCAAGTCTGAGCGTGTCCACACCGTCACCCAGCTTCTCAAGGCTTACACCCTCTTTGAGAAAGATAACGAGTATGTCATCGACGACGGCAAGATCAAGATCGTAGACGAGCAGACCGGCCGTATCATGGAGGGACGCCGATACAGTGACGGGCTTCACCAGGCTATCGAGGCTAAGGAGAACGTTAAGGTCGAGGCAGCCACACAGACATTCGCCACGATTACGTTGCAGAACTACTTCCGTATGTATCACAAGCTCGCCGGTATGACCGGTACCGCCGAAACTGAGGCGGGTGAGCTTTGGGACATCTATAAACTCGACGTGGTGACCATCCCCACCAACCGCCCGGTAGCGCGTCACGACCTCGAGGACCGCGTCTACAAGACAAAGAAAGAGAAATATGCCGCTGTCATCGACGAGATCGTCAAGCTCCGCGATGCCGGACGTCCCGTACTCGTGGGTACGACCTCGGTCGAAATCTCTGAGCTGCTCAAGCGTATGCTCGACATGCGTAAGATCGAGTCACAGGTGCTCAACGCCAAACTGCATCAGAAGGAGGCCCAGGTAGTGGCACTCGCCGGACGACCCGGCACCGTCACCATCGCCACCAACATGGCCGGTCGTGGTACTGACATCAAGCTCACACCCGAGGTCAAGGAGGCCGGCGGTCTGGCCATCATCGGTACGGAGCGTCACGAGAGCCGTCGCGTAGACCGTCAGCTGCGAGGCCGTTCGGGCCGTCAGGGCGACCCCGGTTCGTCAGTGTTCTACGTGTCGTTTGAGGATCAGCTGATGCGTCTGTTCGCCACCGACAACGTCATGAAGATGCTCGACCGCCTCGGCCTCAAGGAGGGTGAGATGATCGAGAGCCGCATGGTCACAAAGGCCATCGAGAACGCACAGAAGCGCGTTGAGGAGAATAACTTCGGCATACGTAAGCGTCTGCTCGAATATGATGACGTGATGAACAAGCAGCGTACATATATCTACAGCCGCCGCCATCATGCCCTGTTGGGCGAACGTGTCGGCATCGACATCGCCAACATGATATATGACCTGGTAGAGAATCTTGTGCAGAACTATGACCAGCCCACCGACTATGATGAGCTGTCGCTCGAACTGATGCGCATCCTCACCCTCGAGATGCCCTTCACAGAGAAAGAGTTCCAGAGCCTCAGCCGTGAGGAGAAGATCGAGCGTATCGTAGCTGCCGCCAACGAGAATCTCGACCGACGCAGCGAGCGCATCATCGAGGTGGCTATGCCCGTGGTCAAAGATTACGTCGAGAATCGCGGTGCCAAAGGTAAACTGCTTGTGCCCATCACCGACGGCAAGCGTATATTTAACCTCGGCATCGACATCCTCGAGGCATACAATTCGGGGTGCAAGAATATCATCAAGGAGTGGCACAAGGGTGTTCTGCTGGTGACCATCGACGAACTCTGGAAGGAGCACCTGCGCGAACTCGATCAGCTGCGCCAGAGCGTACAAAACGCTTCATATGAGCAGAAAGATCCGTTGGTGATCTACAAAGTCGAGTCTTTCCACCTCTTTGAGAATATGCTCAACAACCTCAACGTCAAGGCCCTGTCGGCCCTGATGCGAGGCCAGATATTCGTGCAGCAGCGTCCGGCCGCCACCACTGCACCCACCCCCTCGACAGCATCAGCCACCCTCGAGAGCGAGCGTCGCAAGGCTGCCATGACCGATGAGGAGAAGAAGGCCGCTGCCGAGAAGGCGGTCGCCGAGGCTGAGGCCCGTCTGCGTGCCGCCCGCGCACAGCGTCCCGAACTGAAACAAGCCACCCCCGGCCGTCCCAACGATTACTCTAAGTACACCGCGACTAAAGAAGGACTCCCCGGCGAGAACGCCCAGCGCGCCGCCGCCGCCGGTGCAGGGGGCGGCAGCCGCCGTCCCGAGCCAGCCAAAGCTGCCCCCAAAGTAGGCCGTAACGATCCGTGCCCCTGCGGTTCGGGTAAAAAATACAAGAACTGCTGCGGCAAAGGAGCTTAATCACTCGCTACAATATGGATAACAACAATCCCAATCCTATCCCACAACCCGGCGCAGAGTCGCTCAACGAGCGACTCCGCCGTGCTGCGGAGATGGCCCGCCGCAATATGTCGGGCGTAGCACCGCAGCCCGAGTCAGACACTCGTCAGGCCGCCCCGGCTCAGGGTCAGCCCGCACAACGCCGTCCGATCTCATCAGGGCCCACGGTCAACCCCTATCAGCCTCAGCCTGCGCAGCCTCAATCTACACAGCCTGCGCCGACACCTCAGCCTGCGCCCGCTCACTCTGCTCCGGCGTCTCAACCGCAGCAGCCCGTGCAGCCC
>CAMWLR010000072.1 GCA_947175215.1 uncultured Porphyromonadaceae bacterium | reverse complement strand
TATTTGTCGGCAATCTCCTGAATGGCTTTAGTGTCACACGGTTTGCCATAGCAGTGTACCGGCATGATAGCCGTGGTCTTGGGGGTGATGGCTGCCTCGATTTTGTTGGGGTCGAGACCGCAGTTTGCCGGGTCTACGTCGACAAAGACCGGCTTGATACCGTTCCACCACAAGGAATGGGTTGTGGCAACGAAACTATATGGGGTGGTAATAACTTCACCGGTTATGCGGAGGGCCTGCAGGGCGGTGATCAACGGCAGTGTGCCGTTAGTAAACAGGCTTATATAAGGCACCTTGAGGTATGCGGCCAACTCCTTTTCGAGTTGCTTGTGGAATGTGCCGTTATTGGTGATCCATTTGCTGTCCCAAATCTCCTTGAGCATTTGGTTGAACTCATCGAGATCAGGCAGCAGAGGAGAGGTAACAGTAATCTGTTCCATTTATTTCTTGAGATTTTTCAATTCTTTGACTTCGGGGAAGCGGAAAAGTAATGCGCCACCGATATATATTATCGCTCCAACTGAAACAGAAGAGATCAATGAAATTATACTATTCCCCAATAAATTAGCAGAACAACGAGCTGCAATAAACATAATTCCTGATAATATCAAAATGTGGGCCAAATCACGTAGCTGAGACAATATTGACATATTAAGGAACTTGCCGGTATAGTAGCTGTTATAAATCAAGGCTAATATCGAGGTTGCAACTGAGCCATAACACATGGCTTTTATACCAAAGGGGACTGTTATGCAAAGCATAATTACCCCTTGAATTTTCTTGATTATTTCGAGACGGAAAAATAGGTCGCTTCTCCCCTTTACAATCAGATAGTTGAGATTTATGGCATGAATCGGATACCACATTCGAGAAAATACCATTATGGATAATAGAGATGCCGAAAAAATCCAAACATCGGTATAAAGTACATTTATCAAAGGGAAAGCAACGGCACCTACACCGAGACATAAGGGGAATATGACAAAAGCAGAAATTCTGAGTGTACGTCGGTATCCTTGTTTCAGTGCTTCATCATCATGTTGCATCTTACATAAAGTAGGATATGTGACAGATTGAAGAATGCCGGTGGGTAACGATGACGTCATCTGAGTGAGTGAGGATGAACGGTTATAAAAGGCAAGGTCAGACGCTTTATATACTTTCCCGATAACTATCGAATAAATGTTAGAATAGAGTGTATTAAGAAGAGATGAGGCGAGAAGTTTTGACCCGAAACCAAAAAATTCGCGTAAACTGTTACGTGAGATTATTAATGAGGGACGCCATTTGACTTTATACCATACTGAGATTGTCGCAATACTCATCATAACAAGATTCTGAATTACAAGTGCCCATACTTCAAAACCAAGATATGCAAAGAAAATACCTGCAATACCGGAGACTAATAGTGCCAATACATTGAATTTTGTGAGGGCCTTAAAATTCATCTCTGCCTCCAAGAGAGTTCGGTGTACTCCTGCTAAAGACCCTATTACTATGCTGAGTGATGTAACTTTCAGTATCGTAGCCAATTGGGGCATATCATAAAATCTGGCCACTAAAGGAGAACATAGGAATAAGATAAAGTAGCATACTACGGATACAATGATGTTGAACCAATAGACTGTACTACAATCAGCTTGAGAGCGATTTGTCTTTCGGATAAGTGCTGTCGAAAAGCCGGAATCAATAAAAACACCTGCAATGTTGGTAAAGACAGTCAACATTGCGATCATACCGAACTGATCGGGCATGATGAGGCGGGCCAAGATAACAGAGATAACAAAGTATATTCCCTGTTTACCGCCCTGCTCGGCTATTCGCCAGAGTACGCCGTTAACCGCTTTATGCTTGAGTGTTTGCTCCATTGAGTTGATTCCTCAGATAGCTCTATGGTATTTACTCATACAGTTTGGTACAGAGCTTTATCTCCCTGCGGCGTATGGCACGGCTCAGGAGGGTATTGCAGATCAGCCATACGATGAGGTCCATCGCGAAAAGCAAAGTGATATTGATATAGATGCTCAGCCAATAGTTAAGAGCCGTCAAGATAAAACTTGCGGCAATGATGATAGGCATTGCCATGCGCTGGTGAATACCTAACGCGAGCAGTTTGTGGTGAATATGTGTCTTATCGGGCATAAAAGGGCTCTTGTGAGCTTTAAGTCTGTGTAGATAAACCCTCACTACGTCAAAGCATGGTATTAACAGGGGAGCAAATGCCACAACGCCCATATTTACGGCATGGTGAACATCTTCAATATGAGTGATGCGAATGCAGAGTGCGCTAAGAATCAGACCAATCGTCAACGCGCCGGTGTCACCCATAAAGATCTTACGATGTTTGTCAACATTGCCGAATACGTTGTAGTAAAAGAACGGGATCAATGTGCCGAGCGTCGCGAAAGCGAGCATGCTGTAAATGTATAGCCCGACGCGAAAGAATACATACCCGTAAAAAGCGCAGGCGATTGCACTCAGTCCTGATGCCAATCCGTCAATACCATCGATAAGGTTGATGGCGTTGGTTATAAACACGACCAATAAAATAGTCAGGGCAATAGATACCGCCAACGGGAATGTGTGGAAGCCCAGAAACCCATGCAGATTATTCATATAAATGCCGCCTGTGACGACAAGGGCGGCCGCCAGTATCTGTGCGATGAATTTCGCGCGATACTTCACACCGATAAGGTCATCAGCAATACCGACAAGGTAGAGGATGATCACGCCACAGATGATAAAGCAGAATGCCGTGAATGATGCAGGCAGGACATCATTGATCAACTCTGAGGAGAAAAGACGGCCGATGCCGAGCATCAGCATTATCGAGAAAAGAATCGAGGGGAAGAACGCTATGCCACCGAGACGGGGTACAAACCCCTTGTGAATTTTGCGGGGATCAGTATCGTCAAAGAGGTTTTTTCTAAAGGCAATAAGTAGAATCTGCGGAATGATGAATCCCGAGATGGCCATTACCACCAGACATACAGCGAAATCGATAAGAATCCAATAAATCATTTAATTTAGATTTAGGGTTGCTGCAAAATTCTATTAAGCAATGAATTTGTCTCGCGCGACAATTTCATGCGTGTCATGATGTCAAAATGCTCAACACGATGAATGTCAGAGCCGACTCTGTCATACATCCCTTCTTTTAGCAATTCTATCGCTTTATCCCTGACCGCAGGTCCGTAATGACCGCCGATAGACATTACGTTTAGCTGGAATTTGACGCCTTGATCTTTTAATCTGATATATTCAGCCGGGGAATTGATATAATTATACCTCTCGGGATGAGCGAGAAGGGGGGTAAAACCTTTAGATTTAATCGTGTCGAGGGTGTCGTGAAACCCAAAGGGGGCGCTGAAGTAGGATGTCTCGACCAAGAGTGTCTTACCATCCTCGCCGATAGGAAGCAGGTCATCAGACTCGAGACGTTGGAGAAAGAGATTGTCTATCATGTTCTCGGCCGCGAGGTGCAGCTCAACGGTGCCATGATAGTGCTGTTTTAACTCCTCAAAACGTTTCTTTAGGGAGGATGTACCGTTGGGTACATCCTCCATTATATGAGGGGTCAGCCACAGCTTCTTTATTCCGGCATTTTCGTATCGCTCAAGTATCTCCAATGATTCATCCATTGATCTCACACCGTCATCCACCCCCGGTAATATATGAGAGTGCCAATCGGTGATACCTGTCAGATCAAGGTGTTGACCGCTTTTGAAAAGTCCGGACAGCAGTGACATTACTTGCTCTTTTTATTTTTCTTCTTGCCGTCAGATCCGTAATTATAACCGTAACCATAGCCGTAACCATAGCCGTAACGGTAAGAGTGGCTGTATCCATAGCGGCTCTCTTCGTTCATCGTGCCGTTGAGGATGATTGCCATATTACGGTATTTCTTCTCTTCATAGAGCTTGTCGAGGTCAGCAAGCATAGAGCGCTCAAGAAGCCCTGTACGTAGAATGAAGAATGTGCGGTCTGCATTGCGGTCAATGATCTGAGCGTCAGCGACGACCTCGATAGGCGGACAGTCGATTATCACATAATCATACTCTGCTTTTAGTTTCTTGATCAGTTCGACAAATCTCGGTGTCTCGAGCAACTCTGTCGGGTTGGGGGGGATCGACCCGATGGGGAGGATGAACAGAGAGTCGCAGGTGTCTTCCTTGACGATCAGTTTATCTACATCAGTATCAATACCGCTCAGATAATCAGAGAGACCGGTCTCCGGCGCCCCGACATACTCTGACGCTGATCCGTGACGCATATCACCGTCGACAACCACTACCTTCTTACCTTTGAGAGCAATAGACATACCGAGGTTGACCGATATAAACGATTTGCCTGATCCGGGATTAAATGATGTAAGAGCTATCACGTTCCCGCCGTCAGTAGAGTTGCAAACAAACTCGACATTGGTACGGAGTACACGGAATGCCTCATTTATAATATCCCGTTTACCTGGTTTAACTACCATAGTAGCGGCTTCTTCCTCCTTACGCGGTTTATATAAGGGAATTTCACCAAGGAACGGTACTGCCAGATGTTCGATATCTTTACGGCCGCGTATCTTTGTATTGAGGGTCTCCTTTACAAACGTGAAACCGAACGGTATTGCAAGCCCGAGTAGGAAGGCCATCATAAGGATATTCTTGCGGTTTGGTGTCGAGGGGCCACCGGCACCGGGCTTATTCACCATCTTGGTGTTATAGGCTGTGAAAGCCTGAGTAAGCTCATTCTCCTCACGTTTTTGCAGCAGGAAGAGGTATAGAGACTCCTTAACTTTCTGCTGACGCTCTGTCGACAGAAGATTCTTGGCCTGTGTGGGGTTAGAAGCGAGCTGTGAGATAGTATGAGCCTCAGTGTTGCGGAGAGATTTCAACTGTGTGTTGAGAGCGATGATCTCATTGTCAATCGTTCGCACGATAGCCTGACGTTGTGCATCGAGTTGGTCATCAAGTTGCATTACCAGTGGGTTGGTATCCGAAGATTTGGCAAGCAGAGCATTGCGCTGGAGCACTTTCTCATTGTAGCTGCTTATTAGAGACTGCATATTGGCACTCAGAAGCCCTGAGTTACCGGGCAGCAGCTGATCACGGTTATCATCAGCGGCCAGATAAGAGCGCACATAACGGGCCATCGAGAGCTGATTGTTTACATCAAGTATCTGGCTCTGAGTCTGCTGATTCTGATTCATATACATAGATGCGGCAGCGTCAAGATTCGGGACAAGAGTCGCACTCTTATATGATGAGATATCAGAGTCGACATTGCCGAGCTCATCCTCGATTACCCCCAGACGGTCATTGATGAAGTTTGAGGTTGAGATAGCTATTTGATTGCGATCGCGAATCCAATTCTCGTTATATACGCCGATCAGAGTGTTCAATACATCATCAGCTCGCTGCTTAGAAAGGTCAGACAGAGTTAATCTGAGGACAGACGCATATTCATTAGACACTGTCACATTCAGCCTGCCGTTATAAGTGTTACGGGCAGCAGTCAGAGGGATCTTCCTGACAAGGAGTGATATCTCCTCACCGGGCTCGTAGACCGCTGTCGGCGAAACGACAATCTTACCGATTGGCGTGGTGATAGAGTCATTAAGACGTCCTTTATACGGTTTGTCAAATGCTTCGTTTTCAGCATCCTTAAGATCTTCGATTGTTACAGTACCATCTTTGCCAACGGTTAAGGTCAGAGAGAATTTGTTTTCCTCGGGAAAATGTGGCACAGATATAGTTACAGGCAATTTATTACCATAAACTACCTTGTTGTGAAACCCACCTTCCTTATAATAATTGATGTCAAGAGAAAGACGTCTGACGACCTCCTCCATCATATCTTGAGATTTGAGATTGAGAATCTCATTCTGCAGGTTGGTGTTATTTTGAAATAGGCCGAGTGCTGACAAGTCCTCACCAAAAGACTGGCTGTTAGATTCGGTTTTGATCAATATCTCCGCCGCCCGGGTATATACGTTCGGAGTCCTGAGGAGGTATAAGTAGGCGAGTCCCATACATACCACCACCGAAACGATTATCCAGGGCCAGTGTCTCAGGGTCAGGAAAAAGATGTCTGAGAGCGGCATAACCGTCGAGGTGCTGCCTGCTTGGGGAGTACGCTTAGCGACTTTTTGAGTTGCCATTTGTCTTATCGGGTAAGAGTGATTACTAATGTAGCAATTGTTACGGCGAAAGAGCCCATTGAAATCCAGAATGAAGGAGTGTAGGGAGTATTACCGTTGGGGGTAGACTCGCGTTTAGCCTTATCGTTGGGCTCAACATAAATCACGTCATCCTGCTGGAGATAGAAGACGGGCGATGACGCCAACTCCTGAGCATTCAGCAGATTTACGCGATAAGCCTCCTGCTTGCCATTGCCGATATTACGCATTACGAGAATATTCTCGCGCAGACCGTTCATTTTGAGGTCTCCGGCCATGGCAATAGCATCGATGATTGTAAGATGATCTCTATTAAAAGAGTAACGACCCGGTTTGTTTACCTCACCTATGACAGCAATTCCTGTGTTGGCAAACTCGACAATCACGATAGGATCTTTTACGAGGTCGGCTTTAACAAGGTCATTGGTGATTTTGCGGGCCACTTCCTCGCGTGTAAGGCCGGCTATATGCAGTTTGCCTAAAACGGGAAAGTCAATATCACCGGCAGAGTCAACTGTATAGCAAGATACCTGACCTGATGATGAGCTGTTGCCTCCAATCGAGCCGGCGGTTGCTGTAGTCTGTAATCTGTTTGATGCCGTAATAAGGTTAAATAATGAGGAAAGGGCCGGATCCTGAGTCGTGATTTCAATCGAGAGTTTATCCTCGGGTCTTACGCGGATATCAAGCATCTGGTTGGCCTGAATGATTGAACCGGTTTGAAGATCTGGGAAATAGGCAATGTTCGTGGGTGTGGAGCAAGAGCCGAGAAGCAATGCCACTGCCAACAATCCCGTCATTAAAAATTTTGCGCGCATAATGTCTTATTGTTGAGTAGTATTTTTATTAAATTCAGGAGTATAGCTAATTAAGTAGCAGCTTAATGGATAGCCTCTGAGCGATTAGCGGGTATGCTCGAGGTTAATCGAGTCAATAGTCACTTTGGCTGTTCCGATAATGCCGATTGAGACAAGTACGTTGCATTTGCCATCTTCGACATTGATGACTTCACCCTTGATTCCGCTGAGAGCGCCTCTTATGACGGTCACATTGTCGTGTACCTTAAATTGGGTCTCGACAAAAGCAACAAGTACGTCTGACTGGCCAAGCATAAAGCGGAGAGTGTCTATCTGCTGCTGAGGTATGACTGCAAGTGGCTTTGAACCTCCGGGAAGTGTCGTAGCGGCTTTGTCGGTCATAAACCGATTTATGAACGGATATGTCACAATCTCGCGTCTCTCTTTCTCGGTGCAGTATATAAACACTAACGAGGGGATGACGACCTTGTCTACCTTTGACTTACGTCCGTTTTTCCAGACCCGGATGACGTTCTGTTTGGCCACATAGCTAACATAGCCCATATTCTCGAGGCGTTGTTGCGTAGATTTCTCGGTATTGTTGTTGACAATAGCGACAAACCATTTGCGCCTGTCCACGCCTACGGCGTCGCCAACGCCCGATGGCGCTGCCGTAACACGCTCAGAGTCAAAGGTTGTTTTTATCTTATCGGTGTTCAAAATGATCCGAAATGTGATAAGATCCCATGTCCGGAGACTAAATGGACTACAAAGGTACGGTTTTTTTTGCAAACAAACACCCTTTGCGTGGAATAAAGTGCCAAATAAATACTGATAATAACTCCCCTTATATTCACCCTACACTCGCGTCTCTTCTATTGATATACGCTTACTTGCCTAATGTAGATTGGCAACCATACAACCAATAAAAATTACTCACCACAAATACCGAAAGGAATACTTGTGGTGAGTAATATGGTGTATAAGCCGTCTGTTCAGGCTTGTGTGCGATAGTTATTTGGGGAGCTTGCTGATAAGGAGCGGCAGGGTAGAGGTGCGTTTCGTGTCAATGAGTGCTTTGGCCTTTTCCTGGTCAACTTTAAGGCCGCCCTTACCGTTCTCATAGCAGTATGCGAGATGCTTCGCACCTGATTCTGATATAAGTAGACCGGCTGCAAGATAGCATTTTACTGCTTTGGTGTAATCCTGCTTGACGCCGCGCCCCTCAAAAAGCATATCTCCCAGGTATGATTGAGCCGCGGTGTTACCTCCCTTGGCTGCTTTGGTCAGCAGGTCGAGCGCTTTAGTCGCATCTTTATTGACCCCCACGCCATTTTCATACATTGCCGAGAGGACATACATGGCGGTAAGATTTCCTTTCTCCACACCCTTTTCGAGAGATTTTACCCCTTTCTTGAGGTTGCGTTTACTGTAATCTTTATCGCAAAGGATTATACCCTCGAGGGTTGTGCCGGTGGCTGCGACAGCCTCAACTTTTGATTTCTCTAACTCCTTGGCTTTTTTGAGGGCAGCCTCAAAGTCGTTTTTAGCGATGGCTTCTTTAGCTTGCAGGAATGTCATGAACGGAGATTTGTAGAGTGCTCCATCGGCTTCAAAAGCCTTGGCAAACGCTTTGCCGTGATTGTTGGCGACAGCCTGACCAAACCATAACGCTGCTTTTTCGTAGTCAAGCTGAGTGCCGTTGCCTTCTACCTGTTTCATCGCCAGCTGGTACATGGCGTTGGAGTTGCCGTTTTGGGCGCCCTTATAGATCCAGCCGTAACCGGTTTCGGGAGATTTACGTACCCCGTTACCCTCATAGTAAGCACGCCCGAGATACAGCTGTGCATTGGCAAAATCAGCTTCGGCAGCTTTCTGCATATATATCATTCCCTGCGTCGGGTCTTTCTTAATACCCTTACCCTCAGCGAGAAGTTTGCCGTAATAGAAGGTTGAGGGGAGGTCGCCCTTGTCAGCACCTGCCTTGAAGTACTTTACGGCCTCTACGTCTTGTTTGTTGTTAAGGAGGAGCAGGCCGAGTTCACGATCAGCGTCCACCGATCCCTGTTTGGCCGCTTTCTCGAAATAGTTAGCAGCCTTGAATGGATCTTTTTTGACTCCGACACCTTTCTGATAGCATGTGGCTACATACACTTGCGAGAACACATTCCCTTTAGCGGCTGATTCAATGAGGCTCTTCATCAGTTCGGGATTTCCCTCTTTCAGAGAGCGGGTGTATAAACCGGCCGCTCTAAGCGAGTCTTTCTCTACGCCACGCCCCGTCTGATAGCACAGGCCGAAAAATCCGATGCCTTTGGCGTTGCCGGCTTTGGCGGCCCGACTCCACCATTTAGCGGCCTGGTCATAATTCTGCTCTACATGACGACCCTGATAATACCATGTGCCCACGGTTACCTGTGCTGCGGCATTGCCCGCCTGAGCTTGCTTGAAGATGGCTTTGATTGAGTCTGTCGCCTCACTGAGAGTCTGCTGTGCCGATATTGATGTCGGGCAGAGGACGGCGATAAAGGCCAGCGACAGAGCTATTATGATCTTTTTCATAACAAGTCAATGTTTTAGAGGTTAAAGGATGTCATCAATTATGTCTGACTGGGCGTCATCGTCAAAGGCCAAGGTGTCATCACCGACCTCGGGAAAATCATTGGGGTCATAAATCTCAGGAGTACCATCGGGGTCATCATAAATACTCACGTCGCCTAATCCATCCTCGGGATCGTCGATATATAACTCCTCGGTAAACTCCTCAGGAGTGACCTCAAACACTTGAGGCACGTCCTCTCCGGCGGTGGGCTCTCCGGTAGTCACATCCTCCTCGATATCCTCGATATCTATCTGTATTTCGTTAGGATCTTCGATGATTTCATCGTCGGGATTCTCGATTTGCTCTTCATTCTCGACTGTGATCTCTGCTGCGGGGTGATACTGCTGATGCTGTGCAGCCTGATTTGAAACCTCGTTGGCAGCGTTGGCAGCCCCGTCGACAATAGGATTGACCTCAGAC
>CAMWLR010000071.1 GCA_947175215.1 uncultured Porphyromonadaceae bacterium | reverse complement strand
GGGTGAAAGGGGGTGTGGAGCATATTATTAACTAAATAGCGTTAACAGAGGGGTGGAATCGAAAAATTTCTGTAACTTTGTGGCTTGATATTCATTATCGCAGATTTATATTTTTCGCGCGTGGAAACTAAATATATTTTTGTGACCGGTGGTGTGGTATCCTCGCTTGGCAAGGGTATTATATCATCATCGCTGGCCAATTTGCTCAAAGCACGTGGGTATCGTGTGACGATACAGAAGTTTGACCCGTATATCAATGTCGACCCGGGTACGCTCAATCCGTATGAGCACGGTGAGTGCTATGTGACGGTCGATGGCCATGAAGCTGACCTTGATCTGGGTCATTATGAGCGTTTTACGGATATTCAGACAACCCGTGCCAACAATATCACCTCGGGGCGTGTCTTCCAGACTGTGATCGAGAAGGAGCGCCGCGGTGATTATCTGGGCAAGACGGTGCAGATCGTGCCGCATATCACCGATGAGATCAAGCGCTCGGTCAAGAAGTTAGGCACGACCGGTGACTTTGACTTTATCATCACCGAGATCGGTGGTGTGGTGGGTGACATCGAGTCGCTGCCGTTTCTCGAGGCTGTGCGTCAGTTGCGTTGGGAACTCGGCAATGACAGTCTGTGCATCCATCTGACTTATGTGCCTTATATCGCGGCGGCCAAGGAGCTCAAGACCAAGCCTACGCAGCACTCGGTCAAGAAGTTGCAGGAGCTTGGTATCCAGCCTGACATATTGGTGTTACGCACCGAGCATGATATCACGGCTGATGCCCGCAAGAAGATAGCATTGTTTTGTAACGTGTCGCCCGACGCGGTCATCCAGTCGGTAGACGTGCCGACGATTTATGAGGTCCCCCTGAAGATGCACGAGCAGCATCTCGATGAGATAGTGCTGCGCAAGACGGGTGTCACCCCCGAGGGTGAGCCGCATATGGCCCCGTGGCTGCATTTTCTCAAGAAACTCAAAGCCGCTACCTGCCCGGTGACTATCGGTCTGGTGGGTAAATATGTCGAGTTACAGGATGCATACAAGTCGATCGACGAGGCTCTCTTTCAGGCCGCGACATATAACGACCGGCGGCTCGACCTGCGCTTGATACACTCTGAAAAGGTCACCACTGACAATGTTGATGACTTGCTGGCTGACCTTGACGGGGTGGTGATCGCTCCGGGTTTTGGTCAGCGCGGCATCGAGGGAAAATTCGTGGCCCTGAAGTGGGCACGCGAGCATGACATCCCCACGCTGGGCATTTGCCTGGGTATGCAGTGTATGGTTATCGAGTTTGCCCGCAACGTGCTTGGTCTCGAGGGTGCCAACTCGACGGAGATGAATCCGACCACTCCTCACAACGTCATTGACCTGATGGAGGAGCAGAAGAGTATCTCAAACATGGGCGGCACGATGCGTCTGGGCGCATACGACTGTCAGCTGCGCTCCGGCTCAAAAGCTGCCGAGGCTTACGGCACGACAGAGATAAGCGAGCGTCACCGTCACCGCTTTGAGTTTAACGGCGATTACCGTCAGGCCTTTGAGCAGGCCGGTATGCAGTGTGTGGGAGAGAATCCCCGGACTCATCTGGTCGAGGTGGTCGAGATGCCCGACAAGCGTTGGTATATCGGCATCCAGTATCACCCCGAATACTCATCGACGGTGTTGCACCCCCATCCGCTGTTTCTCAGCTTTGTAAGTGCCGCTATCGCGTATGCGGCCGAGAAAGGGAAATAATACACTCCCCACCCAACCTTAAACCAGATCATCCTAAGACTCACGTAACATTAATCCTTAGCAATGGACAAAAATACAATCACCGGCCTGATAATGATGGGCGTACTGATCTTCGGCTTTATGTGGATCAACAACAATAAGCAGAAGCAGTTAGAGCAGCAACAGCAGGAGCAGGCCGAAGCAGCCGCAAAGGCAGAGGCTGCCGACGCCAAGGCTTTCGGCGTCGACTCGCTCACCGCCGGCGAGCTGGCCGCCATACCGGCGATACTCCGCGAGAGCGGCGCCCCGGTCACCGGCAATGACTCGGTGGTGCGTTATGAATATAAGACCGCCGATGTGGCGCTGACTTATGACGGCAAATCGGTCAACGGCACCGTCAATGCCGGCGGCCGTCAATTCCCATACGAGACTGTGGCTACAGGTCACTTTGGCGATGATGTGACGATGGCTGTGCGTAACGAGGCTATACATCATCTGCGCGAAGCGTTACAGGATGGCCAGCGTTACGGCTCATTTGCCCGTTACCGCACGGGCGAGATGCGCAACGTCGCTCTCAAAAACTCGCGGCTGAGTCTCGAGGTGTCGACCCGCGGCGCGTATATCTCGCGCGCCACACTGCTCGATTACAAGACATATCTCCCCGAGAATGAGCACTCTAACGTCATCGACACGGCTGACGTAGAGATCTGCCGTCCGGGATATAACGAATATTCGTTTGAGCTGACCTCGGCTTCGCGCCGATTCAACACCAATGAGCTATACTTCACTCCACGTGAGGTCAATGACTCGGTGGTGGAGATGGCTCTCGATCTGGGTGACGGCGCTGAGTGGGGCATACGTTACACGCTGCCTGCCGACAGCTATGTCGTGACTATGGAGGTATTCCAGAAGGGTATGGAGAAGATCATCCCCCCGTCGGTAGCCACCGCAACTTTTATATGGTCGCAGACGATGGGCCGAAACGAGCGCGGACGCACCTTTGAGGAACGCAACTCGGGCCTCTATTATAAATATGTAGGTGACTCGCCCGATAATCTGTCGGCTCAGGGTGAGAAAAGCGAGGATCTCAATCAGAAACTCAAGTGGATCGCTTATAAAAACCAGTTCTTCTCGATGGTGATGATCCCCCGCACCTGGTTCACCTCGGCTGAGGTGGCATCAGAGGATCTCAAGAATGACCCGACATTTGTCAAGGATCTCGCTGCGGAGGCTATCCTCGATTACAGTTCTGAGAATCCCACCCCGGTGACCATCGATATATTCATGGGTCCCAACCTCTATCCCCTGTTGAGCGCGCTTGACAAGGAGATACCCGGTGCAGACAAAGATTCGCTCGACCTGACCAACCTGATACCTCTGGGCTGGCCGATCTTCCGCTGGATCAACACGCTGATCATCATACCTGTGTTTACATTCCTGAGCAAATTTATCAGTTCATACGGTCTGATCATCTTCTTGCTGACGGTGTTTATCAAGCTGATCCTGTTCCCCTTTACCTACAAGAGCTTTAAGTCGCAGGCCAAGATGCGCCTGCTCGCCCCCGAGATAAAGGCTATAAACGAAAAATATCCCGGTCAGGAGAACGCGATGGTGCGCAATCAGAAGACGATGGCCCTATACTCGAGCGCCGGCGCGAGCCCGATGTCGGGATGTCTGCCGATGCTGTTGCAGATGCCCGTGCTGATCGCCATGTTCTGGTTCTTCCCCTCGGCGATCGAGCTGCGCGGTGAGCATTTCCTCTGGGCCAAAGACCTCTCGGCCCCCGATGTTATCTTTACCCTCCCCTTTTCGATACCCTGGTATGGCAGCCACGTCAGCCTCTTCTGTCTGCTGATGACGGTCACCAATATCGTGTATACCCGCATCAATATGCAGAACCAGGCCAGCACGGGTATGCCCGGTATGAAGTGGATGATGTACCTGATGCCGGTGATGTTCCTGTTTATCTTCAACGACTATGCGTCAGGTCTGAGCTACTATTACCTGCTGTCACTGCTCATTACGATTATCCAGACATATCTGTTCCGCTACTTCACCGACGAGGAGAAGATGCGCGCCGCCATGAAGGCTCATGCAGCCAAGCCCAAGAAAAAATCCGGTTGGATGGCACGTCTCGAGGAGGCGCAGCGCAAGCAGCAGGCTATCTTGCGCGAGCAGCAGAAACAGCAGAAACGTAAGTAAGACCGTTACCTGCCCCTGACAGGTGACAAACCACCCCCCAAGATATGCCACTGCTGACTATCGACCAAGGTAACAGTTCCGCAAAAATAGCCCTCTGGGAGGGCCCGGAACTGATCGACGAGGAGACCTTCCAGCGTCGGTTGCGACATCATGATCTCGAGCAGGTGATCAGGCGGTTTACACCGCGCAAGGCTCTGTGCTGCTCGGTGACGGGCACCGGGTCTGAGATGGTGAGACACCTCAGGGAGGCAGGCGTCGAGGCCGAGGAGCTGTCGAGCAATCTGCCGCTGCCGCTGGTGATCGATTACCGCACCCCGCAGACCCTGGGGCCTGACCGTATCGCGGCCGCCGTGGGGGCGTGGAGTCTCTACCCCGGGCGTAACTGTCTGGTGGTGGACATGGGCACCGCGGTGACATACGATGTGGTGACAGCCGACGGGCATTATGCAGGCGGCAATATCGCACCGGGTGTCGGGATGAGGCTGCGTGCCCTGCGTAGTTTCACCGCCCGTCTCCCCGAGGTCAACGGCTATGGCGAGACCCCCGAGTTTGGCTACGACACGATGACGGCCATGAGGGCCGGGGCCGTGCGCGGTGTAGCGGGCGAAATCAACTACTATCGCAGCCTGCTCCCGGTCGACACTGAGGTGGTACTCACGGGCGGATGGTCAAAGCGTGTGGGGTCATTTCTCGACTTTGACGTGACCATTGACAGCTGTCTGGTGACCAAGGGGTTGCTGAGCATACTCCTGTATAACGAGAATCTATCTAAAGAGCAAATATGAAAAAACTCTCTATATCCTGTCTATTGCTGACCGCGCTGTGCTGGCTGATGCCGTCAGGCACCGTGTCGGCCCAGAATACCGAAATCTCGCCATACTCGCGATTTGGCTACGGTATGCTCAATGACCACGCCAATGCATCGCAGCGCGGTATGGGTGGCGTCGGGCTGGCGTCACGCTCGGGTCAGTACATCAACTTCATGAATCCGGCCTCATACGCGGCCATCGACTCTGTGACATTCCTGTTTGACATCGCCGCATCGGCCAAGACCCTGTCGACAAATGAGACGGTCAATGGTGTCAAGAAGTCGGGCAAAGACTTTACCGGCGGCCTCGACTATGTGGCATTGCAATTCCCGATGACGCGCTACGGTGGCATGGCTATCGGTCTGGTACCTTATTCAGAGGTCGGCTATAAGTTCGGCAATCAGATCGCCAACGGCACCAACGAGCATCAAGGCTCGGGGACGCTCAACGAACTGTTTGTCGGTCTGTCAGCCAAACCGTTCAAGGGTTTTTCGCTCGGTCTTAATTTCAGCTACCTGTTCGGCACGCTACTCAACGACACATATATATATAGCGCGTCATCTACCTCACTGTTTGAGCAGGTGACTGAGGTGCGCGACTATACCCTGCGTCTGGGTGTGCAATACGGGTTTGACGTCAATAAGGATAACCGCGTGACCGTGGGCGCGATCTATTCGCCGCGCAAATCTTTCCATGGTCATGCCTACGGCGTGAAATATGAGATCGGTCAGGATACAGCCAATGACACCATCGGTTACGGCTCGATGAAAGGTCACTACGGCATGCCCGACACATGGGGCGCCGGTGTCTCATGGTGCTGGCGCAACAGTCTGACGGTCGAGGCTGACTTTACTTACGAGGCCTGGAAAGATGTTAAATACCGTTATATCGAGGGGTTTGCCAATGTCGGCACCACGCGCTTTGACAACCGCTGGAAGGCGGCCGTGGGGGCCGAGTATGTGCCTGCGTTGCGTGGCAGCTATATGCGTCGCGTCCACTACCGCGTGGGCGGCTACTACACCAACGACTACATCATGGTGGGTAACAACTCGGTCAAGGAATATGGCGTTACGGTCGGCCTGGGACTCCCCGCGCCGTCGACCAAGACGATGATAAACTTCTCGGCCGAATATCGCCACCGTGCCGCGTCACCCGCCGCGCTTGTGACCGAGAACTACTTCCAGTTTACGATCGGCGTGAACGTCAACGAGTTGTGGTTCTGGCGTAATAAGCTGCGTTAATCTCACCCGCGGGATGTCTGACATGGAGCGCAATCACAAGAGCATGAGGATGGTGCCGCTTATGCTGGCATTACTGGCATCTGTGCCCGGTGTCATTGTTTCGGGTTGCGGCGAAGAGAAGCGAGAGACGATCGCCATTACAGCCGATCCCGAGACTTTCCCTACGATGCGCACGATAGACGTCTCCACCACTATCTCAGACTCGGGATATACCCGTTATCATATCACCTCGCCCCTGTGGCTGATGTTTGAGGAGGCGCAAGAACCTCACTGGAACTTTCCCGAGGGGATATATGTTGTCAAGTTTGACAACAATATGAAAGAGAACGGCTCATTTACGGCCGACACTGCCACATACTGGAGTGTACTGAAGTTGTGGCGTTTTGACCGTAACGTGAGGATGAAAAATATCAATGGCGACCGTTTCCTGACCCAGCAGCTTTTCTGGGATCAGACGGCCCGCAAATTCTACTCTGACTCATTCATACATATCGAACGGTCTGACCGCATCATCGAGGGGTATGGATTTGAGTCAGACGAGTCGATGACCCAATACACTATCCGACGGCCGTCGGGTATCTTCCCCACCTCTGACTTTGTAAGCCGCCGCGGCGAGGGAGATAACGGCCGAGCAAATTAAACATCTGACCGACAATGGATCCTACCTGGCTGATACTGACACTTGTAGCTCTGGGCTTCTCGGCGCTCTTCTCGGGTATCGAGATCGCGTTTGTGACCTCAGACCGCGTGCGTGTCGAGCTCGATATACAAAAAGGAGGACTGATAGGGCGATGCCTGAGCCTCTTTTTCTCAAACCCAAACTTCTTTATCTCCACGATACTTGTGGGTAACAATATCGTGCTGGTGATATACGGTATCGGGGCGGCCAAGATGATCGAGCCTTGGCTCGAGAGCGTGCTGCATAATCAGGGATGGGTGCTTGTGTGCCAGACATTTATCTCTACACTGGTGATCCTTATTACGGGCGAGTTCTTCCCCAAGACGATATTCCGCATCAATCCCAACAGTTCGCTGCGCCTGGTGGCTCCGCTGACGGCTGTGCTCTATTGCCTGCTTTATCCGATATCACTGTTCTCGACCTGGGTGTCAAAGATGCTGATGAAGATATTCGGTGTCCGAGACAAGGATACCCGCCTGGGGATCATATCGCTCGGCGACCTTAACGAATATCTCGAGCAGACCATCGACGAGAAGGCCGATGAGCATCTTGAGGTTGAGCGTGAGGTGCAGATATTTCATAACGCGCTCGATTTCTCAGAGATACACCTGCGTGACTGCATGGTACCCCGCAATGAGATTGTGGCAGTCGACATCGACACCACCGACCGCGACACGCTGTCGGCCCTGTTTACATCGTCGGGGCGATCAAAGATACTGGTCTATCGCGATGACATCGACAATCTGTTGGGATATATTCATGTGAGCGAACTCTTTACCCCCGATGTCGACTGGAAAGAGCGCCTAAAGCCGGTCGAGTATGCCCCTGAGACGCTGCTGGCGAGCAAGATGATGCGCCGTCTGCTGGCCGACAAACGCTCTATCGCGGTGATCGTAGATGAATTCGGCGGTACGGCGGGTATGGTGACCCTTGAGGACCTCATGGAGGAGATCTGTGGTGACATACAGGATGAACATGACTCGACAGACATTGTCGAGCGCGAGCTGACCCCCGGCGTATGGGAGTTCTCGGGCCGGGCCGAGATCGAGTATCTTAACGAGAAATATCATTTTGACATCCCCGAGTCTGACGACTATCAGACGTTGGCGGGATATATCCTTAACGAGACCGGCCAGATACCCCGCGAGGGCGTGACCATCGAGCTGGGTGACCTTAAACTCGAGGTGACCCGCAAGTCGGCATCGCGTCTCGAACTTATCAAACTTACTCAGAATCAATAATAACACACTAAAAGACATAAAGTATGGAAACGATTAAAGTCAATGTGAAGGATACCCTTCAGACCGTTACCGGCGAGCAGATACAGGCTCTTAACCCCGAGGCTGCCGCCGCTCTCGAGAAACTCCATAACGGCACAGGCGCAGGCGCTGACTTCCTGGGCTGGGTAAACCTCCCCTCTGAGACCCCTGACAGCCTCGTGGCCGATATCGAGGCCGTGGCCAAGGATCTCCGCGAAAACTGCGAGTATGTAGTCGCCATCGGTATCGGCGGCAGCTATCTCGGCGCCAAGGCCGTCATCGAGGCCCTCGGTGACAGCTTCGCCATGCTCCGAGACAAGGGTGACGCCCGCAAGTGCAACGTACTCTTTGCCGGTCACAACATCGGCGAGGACTATCTCAACGAGCTGCAGGATTTCCTCAAAGATAAGAAATTCGGTATCGTGGTGATCTCAAAGTCAGGTACGACAACCGAGCCCGCCATCGCCTTCCGTCTGCTCAAAGAGCAGCTCGAGGCACAGGTCGGCAAAGCCGAGGCAGCAAAGCGCATCGTTGCCATTACCGATGCCAAGCGCGGCGCACTGCGTCAGCTCGCCACCGAGGAGGGTTACAAGACATTTGTCATCGCCGATAACGTCGGCGGCCGTTTCTCAGTGCTGACCCCCGTCGGTCTCCTCCCCATCGCAGTCGCCGGATTTGACATCCGCAAACTCCTCGACGGCGCACGCAAAATGGAGGCTGCCACCAAAGAAGCCAACGACAACAACCCCGCCGTGCTCTACGCCACTACCCGCAACGCCCTCTATCGCGCCGGCAAGAAGATCGAAATCATGGTCAACTACAACCCCAAACTCCACTATTTCGCTGAGTGGTGGAAACAGCTCTACGGCGAGAGCGAGGGTAAAGACGGCAAAGGTATCTTCCCCGCATCAGTCGACAACTCAACCGACCTCCACTCTATGGGCCAGTGGATCCAGGATGGCGAGCGCACCATCTTTGAGACCGTACTCTCGGTAGAGAATACAGCCAAAGAGACCGTCATCCCCACTGACGCCGCCAACCTCGACGGACTCAACTACCTCGCCGGCAAGCACGTCGACCAGGTCAACAAAATGGCCGAGCTCGGCACCCGTCTGGCCCACGTAGACGGCAACGTCCCCAACCTGCAGATCACCATTCCCGCCCTCAAAGAGGAGTATCTCGGCGAGCTCATCTACTTCTTTGAGAAAGCCTGCGGCATCTCGGGTTACATCCTCGATGTAAACCCCTTCAACCAGCCCGGTGTAGAGGCCTACAAGAAGAACATGTTTGCCCTCCTCGAGAAACCCGGCTACGAAGCCGAGACTGCAGCCATCAAAGCCCGCCTCTAATCCCCCCATCTAATCCCCCTGATACACAGGAGACGACCACCCATGCCGGTGATCGTTTCCTGTCGTTTTTTCCCGCACATTGACCAATTGCCAAACATACCACCGATGCGTAAATATACCACCTCAAAAGAGGTGCAAATCTTGATGAAACTTTGTCAGACCGCGCTTGGGATGGTAGCTTAGCCGGCTTTTTTTGTGATAGTCTGGAGTTACTTAGGACCGTATTTTTTCTCGAAGATTTCAAAATGCTCCTCTCCCCACTGCAGCATCAGGTCGATGATGGGTAGCAATGATTTACCCAGATCGGTTATCATATATTCAGAGCGCGGGGGCAGTTCGGGAAATATCTTTTTGGTAATTAATCCATCTTCAACCATCTCTTTAAGCTGTATGTCAAGCACTCTCGGAGCAGCTTCAGGAAGAGATTTATGCACTTCGCACGGGCGCATTGGCGAGCCTGACCGTAGCTCATCGAGGATGCACGACTTCCATTTAGATTCAATCAGGCTCATTGTCAGCCTCAGCGGGCAGTCAAGATCAACAGGTATTTTCTTCTCGTATGCCATGTTATTATTTCTTACCCTGCAAAAATAGCTAATATTTCTGAAAATCAGTATACCGAAAAATTTTTCGGTATATGAAAAATTTTTCGGTACTTGCTACGGCAAAAGCAGTATATTAATTTTGCAAAAGATAACAAGTTAAAGTCAAAAGATTATGAGAGATCAAATAAAGGAATACGAGGCAGTGGCAAAAGCTGCCGAAAAGTTTGTAAAAAGCGTAGCTGAGGGTAATAGCGAATACGCCAAAGCACTATTTACCGAGGATGCAGTACTTTTCGGCATCCTTGACGGCGTGCTTGAGCATGGATCGATCAATCAGTTCTATAATAACGTAGACACAGTGGGTGCCGGTGATAATTTCAAAGCCCGCATTGACGTTCTTGCAGTGGAGGAAACAGTTGCCGTCGTGCGAGTTCTTGAAGAAGGCTGGGGCGGCCGTATCGACTTTACCGACTTCTTGCTGCTCCTTAAACTTAACGGCGAATGGAGATGTGTAGCCAAAGCCTACAACCAGAACTCCAATACGATCAAGGGCTAAGCGATTCCTACAACCCACAATGTTCATACAACAAAACTAAGCGATTCTGAAAGAATCCTTAATGAATAACTCCGGGTTGGCGCGAGGTTTTGCCACGTGCTACCCGGGGTTAAAAAATCATTAGGCGGCAATCCTGAAAGAATCTTTTATAAACCTGCAATCAGCAGATCGCTGTCTTAGCCC
>CAMWLR010000070.1 GCA_947175215.1 uncultured Porphyromonadaceae bacterium | reverse complement strand
GGTTTTCGGCACACAAGCGTGAGTAAATCGTGAGTCCTCACGATCGTGAGCCAAATGGATATTCTCAACAAATTGACCCCCTATGGATTATTTAAATTGACCCCCATTTATAACCTGTGATTTTTGGATAGTTTTTACAGGGGTTGACAATGGGGTCTGGGGTTTTCTGATGGCGTGTTGATAATTAAGATTTATTCACAAAAATAATCATTTGATTTTATTCTGCAATTTACGGATGGACTCTCCGAAGAGCTCTATCCTGATAGAGTGGTGCACGATCCTGTCAAGGATCGCATCAGCGATTGTCTTCTCGCCGATGATGTCGTGCCAGTCGCATACGGGGACCTGCGAGGTGATTATGGTAGCCCGTCGTCCGTGACGGTCCTCGATTATATCCATCAGGCTTGAACGGGCGGCGGCGTCGAATGGATGGATGCCGAAGTCATCAAGGATGAGAAGGTCGGTACGCTCGATCCTTTTCAGTTCGGTAAGTATCGTGCCTTTTGCCTTTGCGGCCTTCAGCTGGCCCATCAGGCGTGCTGTGCTGGCGTATAGCATGCGCATCCCTTTCTGGCATGCCTGGTAGCCCAGAGCGGTTGCTATGTAGCTTTTACCGGTGCCGGCGCTGCCGGTGATGAAGATGTCGCGTGGCTCGGTGACGAAGGTCATCTCGGAGAGCCGCATCAGCAGGTTCCTGTCAAGGCCGCGCTCAAGGGAGTAGTCTATCTCCTCGATTGAGGCGCGGTAACGGAACGAGGCCTGTTTCTGCAGGCGCTGTATAAGTCGGTTGGTGCGGTCGTCCCATTCATTTTCCACGAGCCACGCCACGAACTGGTCTGTGGTCATGCCTTCGCTTTTGAACGATTCCATTGATGTGCGGAAGGCCGCGTGCATGCCCAGCAGCCGCATCTGCGACATCCGGGCGAGTGTCTGTTGATTCATTTCCATTGTTGTATGTATTGTTGGATTGATGTTTTACCTGAAGTATTCCTTTCCGCGTATGTTTGCATGCCGGGGCATCTGGGCGCTTTCCTCGCACTCTTGCCCGGGAAGGATGTCGTCATCGAGGCAGTCATGACGGCTGCGCAGTATCGAGTCGACGGCGCTGTAGTTGTAGAGTCCGGATGATGCGGCCCTGCGGCAGGCCCTGACAAGACGGTCGTTGCCGACCCTGGATGCGAACGACAGTATGCCCTTGCAGGATTTATAGGCCTGTTCGGGATGGGTCTTTGACTCTATGACATGCCGCAGGAAGTCCTCTACGTCGGCATGTATGCGTGCCCCCTGCCTCAGGAAGCCCTCGACGCTCCATCCGCTCAGGTCCCGGTGGGCCGAGGCAAGGTGATCCGGCTCCGTGGTATACCCGTACGGGCGCCATCCTCTGGGATGTACGGCCACGCGGTCTCCGCCGCAGTATATCTCAACCGTGCGTGAGTCATACAGCATGTTGACCTTGCGGCCGATAAGACGGTGGGGCACGCTGTAGTAGTGGCGGTCAAGGCGTACGTGTCCGTGGCGCTGTACCGTGGCGGTATGCCGTTCCTTCAGCTCGAACCTTATGGGATTTAACGGGCGCAGGTACATACGCTCCAGATCCTCGAACTGCTCGCGACGACTATAAGGGCGTCCGCTCATGCTGGCGTTGTTGTGAAGCTCCAGCGCCGTGCGGATAGCGGCGTTCAACGATACAAGATCATGAAGAGTGCGCTGTCGCACCAACGGGTAGATGCTGCGGTATATTAGTTTGACGGCACCCTCTACCAGTGCCTTGTCGCGCGGCTTGCGCACGCGTGCCGGTATGACTGTGCAACCGTGATGTTCGGCGAAGGCCGCGTAATCCTCATTGATCTCCGCCTCGTAACGGCTTGCCTTCTTTACCGCAGCCTTGAGATTGTCAGGCACGATGGCCGCCGGTGCCCCGCCATAAAAGTGAAGCGCATTCTCACAGCACCGTATGAAGTCTTCCTTGCGCTGGCTCATCACTGCCTCAACATATGTAAGCTGTGAGCAAGGCAGTATGGCCACGAACACCTCGACGGCGATGATCACGCCGCTGTCACGGTCGACCAGCTCCAGACGGTCGCCGGCGTAATCGACATACATCTTGTCGCCGGCCTTGTGTTCCAGATGCGCTATAGGGTGCATCTGCGCCACATACAGACGCATAAGACGGCTGAACGTCGACCGGGAATAGCCTCCCGGGTGACTCCCGATATAGTCGTCATACAGCTTCTGCCGAGTCATCCCTCTCTTTTTCAGACGCCTGACATAATCAGGCATAAGTCCCATAAGCTCCTGGTAGCGGCTTGACACGGGTTCCGAACCGACTGTTCTCACTCCGAAAATCTCATTCAGATCCGGATCCTCCAGTTTCAGAAGATCCTCGATGTCCCGGTTCAGCTCCATAAACCGCCGGAGGTATTTACGCACCGTGTTGCGCGCTATGCCCGTCTGGTTGCTGATACTCTTGGCTCCGTTGCCGTTGGCGTGGCACCGGAGCACCTGTCTTAGTTTGTTCATGCTCAGTTTTCGATTTGCCATCAGTTGTATGTTTAAGGTTATTTAACATACAAGATAACTCAAAAACTCTTTTTGTCAACTCCCGCAGACCTTTTTCAGGGGGTCAATTTGCTTGACCGGGCGGGGGGCAGTTTAAATGATTTTCCGGGGAGCAATTTATTTGGTCGACCGGGGGGCAATTTCAATGAGTTTTTCCACCGTAGGCCCGATCGTATACACTCTTGAACCAACGATTAAAGATCGTCACTTACTCGCTTCATGCTATCGCAGTTGCCTTGAATGTGCCGAAGTAAATAATCTTTCATCCATAGCTTTCTGTTGCATATCGACAGGTGAGTTTCATTATCCTAACAAAGAGGCGGCGCAAGTCGCGTTAAGTTCCGTAGAGAGCTATTTCGAGACGCATCCCGACTCTACGATTACTACTGTGGTATTCAATGTCTTCAAAGATATAGATTACGATATTTACAAAGGGTTATTGTATAATGAATTTGAACGAGAGAATAGAGCAGGCCCGGCTTAAAATAAAAGAGGCAGATGCAATACTCATTGGCGCCGGTGCCGGGTTATCGACTGCCGCCGGAATCAATTATGCCGGACCCGAGTTCAGAAAGGAATTTGCGGATTATATTCAGAAATATGGTTTCAGAGACCTCTATTCATCCGGTTTCTATGAATTTCCGACAGAGGAGGAACGGTGGACACGCTGGGCACGTCATATTCGTTTTACGCTTCTCTGCCGAGAGGGTATGCCGCATTATAAAGACCTTTTACAGTTAGTGGAAGGTAAAGACTTCTTCGTTATCACAACGAATGTAGATGAACAATTCCGTAAAGCCGGATTTCCCCAAGACCGTCTTTTTGAAGTGCAGGGGGATTACGGCAGGATGCAATGCTCTGCAGCTTGCCACGACAAGACTTATGATGATACTGCGGTAGTCAATAATATCAATGCGCATGCTCATGACATGACTGTCGACCGGAAATATGTTCCGGTATGCCCCGTGTGTGGCGGAACAATGGATGTGAATCTGCGAATAAATCAATATTTCGTAGAGGATATAAACTGGCACGAATCCGCAGAACGATATGAAAAGTTCGTGACTGACCGTATCAACTCCAGGCTTGTCTTGCTTGAACTGGGTGTCGGCATGAATACGCCGTCAATCATCAGATATCCTTTTGAAAGGATAACTTATTCTGATAAGAAGGCAACCCTTATTCGTATGAATGATAGTTGGCCTCATGGAGCGAGAGAGATTGCCGGCAGAACTATTTCATTTGCAGAGGATATGAGCCTCATAATTGGAAAATTGCAATAAGAGCATATGTAAATGTCTTTGGCATGCATGATGTCATTCGAATACTCAATACATGGAATGGCAAGGGAATAACTACTCTGAAAGTGTATGACTTTTAGATAGATGGATTTGGCTATATGTCCAAATTTTTATTAACTTTGTACTACCCAATGGAAATAATGGGGAAGAACATTGAAATTGTGCCGTGTACAATTCGTGAACAACTGGAAGTGCGGCATTACAATATTCTGAATACTACTTAGTTAAGACGATAACATCCGGCTTCAGGCGGATCGCAGAAAATCAAGCAGTCAGACCACTGTGTCTGACTGCTTGATTTTCTATATGCCTCAATTTACAGCACAGTTTCGCAGTGTCTGTAAATAGAGAGGCTGCTGCAAAAGAGAGGGTTTCACTCAACACATTTGATACCGAGCCAAACCATCAGAAGTCCGAGACCTACTGACGGGACGATGTAGCAGATGAATTTCCACCACTGACCTTTCTGAATCATGGCGAAACTGTCATGGCTGAAAGAGGAGAATGTGGTGAAACCTCCGCAAAAGCCTGAGATGAGCAGTGCGTTGACTAACGGGCTCATGTCATGGCGCGTCCAAAGCCCAACAAAAATACCGATAATAAAACATCCGATCACATTGACTGCAAATGTGCCGGCGGGATATTTGTCACCAAAAAGTTTCTTTCCGGCTACCCCGGTAAGATATCGACCGCAGGTACCGGCAAAACCACCTAAGCCTGCAATAAGCATATATTCGATCATCATAATTGTTCGGTAATAAAAAGGTTAGTTAAGCGTTTTGATTTTTTGCATCGGGTTTGCGGATGCAGGCGGCTCCGAGGGCTACCATTGCGATACCAAAAACAAGGCTTGTCACCATGTAGAATACAAACATACCGCTGTCACCTTTCTCAAGAAGTGAGATCATATCGTCTGAGAATGACGAGAATGTTGTCAGACCGCCACAGAAACCGGTGATCCAAAGTAGATTCTGAGTCTTTGTCAGACGACCGGTCTTATTGAGATAGCCGTAAAGCATCCCGATAATAATACAGCCGACCATATTGGCCATGAATGTCCCTAACGGGAAAGAGAGATGACATATAGCTGCTCCCAATTTATCCGAGAGGAAACGAAGACAGGTGCCTAAGAATCCGCCGGCACCGGCAATCATTGTTGACTTAAACATAATGTAGATCGTTTTTAATTACTTCTGTTTAATCAACAGATATGTCTGACAAATGGTTTACGCTACTACATGATCTGATGTTGTAATTGCCTTATATATTCTGTAGGGGTCATGCCTGTCTGTTTCTTGAACATACGGCTGAGATGCTGGGGGTACTCGATGCCGATGTCAAAGGCAACCTCTGATATTGTCTTACCTGATGCCAGGCCGTTTTTTGCCCGGATGACAAGAACGTTGCGGATGTGATTGCCGGCAGTCTCGCCTGTGGTGCGTTTTATCAGGTCGCCGAGATAGTTGGGCGACATACATAGTTTATCAGCCATGTATTGTATGGTCGGGATACCATGTTCAAACTGCATCCCGTCAGCAAAATATTTTGTCAACGTTTCCTGAAAGCGGGTGAGGATATCAGAGTTATCATGCTTTTGAGTGACAAACTGGCGGTTATAAAATCGTTTGCAATATTTAAGCAGCAGGTTGATATATCCTATAATTATATCATCCTGATCGTTGTCATGCTCCTCATTTATTTCACGCTGTATGGCCTTGAGCAATGAGACGATTATGTCATGCTCCTGCTTGCTCATGTGCAGCCCCTCATTGACATGATACTGAAAGAAAGAGTACCGGTGGATAAGTTTCTCAAGCGGTGTGCCGTGTAACAGATCGGGATGAAACAGCAACGCCCATCCTGAAATAGTGATACTCTCGCCGTCATCCTGCTTACCGCCTATTTGGCCCGGCGACACACACAGCAATGTCGATTCGCGGTAATCATATTTACCGCAGCCATATTGGAGACTCACCGAGGTGTCATCTCGTAGAAATATTGCATAGACTCCGTAATGATTGAGGCTCGAGCGGATAGGGGAGATGGCATTATAATCAATCACGCTCACCAGCGGGTGACGCACAGGCTGGCCGAGATATGTGCTGTAATCACCGGGCGTGTTGACTTTCAGTATCTTGCTCATACGGCAAAGTTACAAATAATTATCTGATTTTTAATAACTCAATTGGGTATTGTCAGTAAAAATGATACATGAAGTGAGATTATTGGTATGCCAGGCAAAGATATTTTCACTAAGTTTGCAGTTTGGACAATCGACAGAAATGTACATCCACCGGAAAAATTACTAACAAGATAAAATAAAGACATGAAAAGATACAGCATACTTTCATTATTAATGACATTAACATTAAGCGTTATGGCACAACAGAAGATAGAACAAACCGCAGGTCGAGACCAGTTAGGCGACTTTGCCCCCGAATTCGCACATCTCAATGATGACATTCTCTTTGGCGAAGTGTGGAGTCGCAATGACCTCCTGTCGTTGAGAGACCGCAGTCTGGTAACCATTACCACACTGATTTCTCAGGGCATAACCGACTCGTCTCTCACCTTTCACCTGCAAGAGGCCAAAAAGAACGGTATCACCCGCACAGAAGTTGCAGAGATTATCACGCATATAGCGTTTTATGCCGGATGGCCTAAAGCATGGGCCGCATTCAGATTGGCAAAAGACGTGTGGAATGAAGATGTTAGGGGTGACGATGCCAAGGCTGAGTTTCAGAAACAGATGATCTTTCCTATCGGAGAACCCAATAACGCTTACTCACAATATTTCGTTGGGCAGAGTTATCTCGCTCCAATCTCCACCGAGCAGGTCAAGATCTTTAACGTGACCTTTGCCCCCGGTTGCCGCAACAACTGGCATATCCATAAGTCAACAAAAGGCGGCGGTCAGATGCTGATAGGTGTGGCCGGTCGCGGTTGGTATCAGGAAGATGGTAAACCGGCCGTTGAGATCCTCCCCGGCACAGTTATCCACATCCCGGCCAACGTAAAGCACTGGCACGGCGCTGCTGCCGACAGTTGGTTTGCTCATCTCGCTTTTGAGCTCGATGGAGAAAACACCTCAAACGAGTGGCTTGAGCTTGTTGATGATGAACTGTATGGTAAACTCAAATAATCTCTCGCAGAACCAACGGACTATTGATATGCAAAACGGCCTGGCAATCATCGTCAGGCCGTTTTCATTCTTAAAGGTTTCAATCGTTGACTATCTTTTTAACGAGTATATTATGCAGCCAATCCGCGACAAGGATAGATGTCGTATTTCGCACGGCTCTCCTCCATCAAAGGTATATGCTCGTCCTGATAGCAGACCGTGATCTCTGGATGTTCCTGTACCCATTTGGGGAAGAAGATGACGCCATGCAACCATTTTTGATCAGGCATAAAGTTAAGACTCACGTCAGTGCCGGTCGGCTCGGTCCACGAAATTTTATAGACACCGTCTGCAAGTTTGACGACATCGGCTTTCTGGTCTCTTTTAGTTTAAGTTAATATTATCGCATCTATCAAGCCACATATAAGATAATTGTAAGGATTGATGCGGCAGACAGCACACAAATGGCAGTCTTCTCGCCACCGGTGAAGAGAGGTGCGTGCCGATTGTTCTCTTTGCGTACTTTGATATAGAATCCCGTGCCGAGGATATAGAATACAGAGGTCATCACTATCTCTTTTATCCCCCCGGCGTATGCCATCCACAGACAAAACAGCACGGTGATTATAGCCATGATGCGTATGGGAATTGTAGTCGCTTTCTTTAGCAGAAATAATCCGGTAAAGAAATAGCACGGGATGATCATCAGGCCGGTGATTCTGAGAGCTGCCATATACACATCATCGGCCATTATGACCATCAGCAAAAACAGTTCCATCACCAGACTTGATGCAAACAGTCCATATGCCGGCATCTTATGCCGGTTTAGGCGTTGGAATGAACGTGGCAGGATGCCGACGATTGATGCCTCGTATGGGACTTGTGCCACTACGAGAGTCCATGCTACCCATCCACCCAACAGAGAAATGATAACGGCACAGATTACAAACCAATAGGCCCACTCACCGATTGTATGACTGAAAATATAGGCGATTGAGGGGTTATGCAATCCGGCCAACTGACCGCGACTCATCAGACCGAAGCATAACAGAGTCACGGCGACATACAGCACCAGCGAAATCAGAAATCCGGCGATACCGGCGCGCCCGATATCCGACACGCGTTTTGCCCGGGCCGACATCATCACTGCGCCCTCGACGCCGAAAAAGCAAAACAGTGTCACCATCATTGTGCTCTTAACCTGTGTGGCGAGTCCGTCCAGCCCTGTAAGATTTCCCCATATATCGCTCTCAAATAAACGAAGTCTGAAGAATAACGCAAAGACGGTGATAATGAATATCAGCATCACGATCTTTACTGCCGCCAGGAGAGTGTTGATGATTTTAGCGGTCTTTATTCCCTGCGACACAATATAAAACATGACCCAGATCAGCACAGACCCAAACAAGACGGTCTCCCAACCGTGCTTGAGCAGAGCAGGAAAAAAAGCACCGACCGAGTCGTTGAGCATCACTCCATAGGTGACATTTGAGAATGCCGTGCAGAGCCAATATCCCCATGCAATATTAAATCCGGCGTAGTTGCCAAACTCGGCCTGTGCGTACTGATATAACCCTGCGTTATACTGGGGATAATGCAGACTCAGCCACTTGAATGAGAGCACAAGAGGGAGTATCCCCAGTGCGGTTATGATCCATGAGATCAGTACTGCACCGGGTGAAGCAACCGCCGCCATATTCTGGGGGAGATTATATATCCCCACACCAACCATCAGGCCGAATACAAGTGCCGTCAAACCCCAGAAGCCGAGTTTACCACTGGTGAGCATCCCTCTATCTCGTTTGTGTTATAATAGTTGTTTATTACTTAATTGCTTTAGTTGATTATTTGTAGTTACCCTCTTTGAGCACCTTTGGTAGCAATTTCATATCGATTTTGCCGCGATGTGTTAGCGGAAGCTCGTTGACGGCAACGAAAAACTCAGGCACCATAAAGTCGGCCAGTTTAGACTTGAGATACTCGCGCACATCATGCAGCGAGAACCCCTTGCGCGGCACGATATAAGCTACAAGATAATGCAGTCCACCGTCATCAAGAAAAGCTCTGACGATACCGCGTTCTACCTCAGAGTAATCATTGAGCACATTCTCCACCTCCTCTGGTTCGACACGTTTGCCGAGAATCATCACCTGCTCGTCACGACGGTGCAGGAATGCCATATTACCGTCAGGCAGCACATAACCCATATCGCCGCTGCGATAAAGACAGGTACCGTCGGGGAGTGTCACGAAATTGGCCTGCTCGGGCGGGTTACCGAGATACCCCTGATTGACACCCTCACCAAAAATACAGATCTCGCCGATCTCGCCGGCCGGCACTTCGTTGAGATTCTTGTCGAGAATCTTCACCTCGACACCTTTGATGGCTTTGCCGATCGAGAATGTGCCGTCTTCAAGTGGCTTGGCATTATCGACACGGAAATAATTTGAGCATACGCACGTCTCCGACGGGCCGTATGTATTATAAATCCTAATACCCTTATCGCGCAGGTTGGTGATATAACTTTCGCGGATAACGTCACCGCCGCTGATTATCAGATTAACCGAATGGGGGAGCAGTTCGGGTCGCTTGTTGAGGTCGGCGATAAGATAAGGGAATCCGTCGATGATGGTCACGTTGTGGCGTTTGCAGAAGTCCATCAGCCCGCTGAGCGGTCCGTTGTGTACCTCTATCGTCGGTATGGCGAGTGTAGCCCCGTTAAGGAGGGTTGTGAAAACCTCTTCGACAAAAATGTCGAATGAGCATACCGAGTATTGGAGCATCACATCGCCCGGCCCGGTGTGCATCTCAGCCTCAAAAGCCTCGCAATAGTTCACAACCGAGTGATTCTCCTGGATTACACCTTTTGGTTTGCCGGTCGTCCCCGAGGTATAGAGGATGTAAGCAATGCTATCAGGAGTTGAGCGATCATCAAAAGTCACTTTGGCCGGTGTAAGATTGTGGCAGTAATCGTCAGTTATGACGAGTTTCACACCGGCAGTCTTCATCATATAGTCGATACGGTCTTGAGGCAGGAACGGTTCGGCCGGGACGTATGCTGCTCCGCTTTTGAGAACAGCAAGAATTGCTGCGATCTGTTCTGCGCCGTGGCGCATCACAATGCCGATAAACGCCTGTTTCTGATTATAGAACCTGGCAAGGATGGCATTAACCATAGCATCAAGTTCTGCGTAACTGATCGTGCGGTTATCCTCGACGATCGCCGGGTTGTCGGGGTATCTGTCTGCAATCTCCTTAAAGCGGCTGTAAATTGTCCGGTTGCTCATAGATGTATCTGGGTCGGTTGTTAGAGGTTTACCTTATTAAAAGGTTCTAACACCCTGTCTTGTTCACACCATGCCTATTTCATGACATACGTTTAGTCAGCGCTTTTGTGCGGTCGAGCAGTATCTCATCCATGTGATCTTTGGCCCACTGGATGAGTTGATTTATTATCGGGAAGAGTGAGTGTGACCGGGTCGGTCAGGCGGTATTCGATTCTCGGAGGTGCGTCGGCATACACCCGGCGCTCGACAAATCCGTCGGTCTCGAGAGTGCGCAGCGTCATGCACCATCTCTTTCACTGAGAACATACAGCAAGTTGTCACCGATCTCACCCGATAAAACCGGATTAATCATATGCTGAGTTTATATGAAGTGGTTGAGACTTCACGCGACAGGCAGGGTGAAAGTGAATTCAAGGCCACCTTCGGGGCGATTCCCGGCGGTAATACGACCGCCCATGGCGGTGATGATGCGGTTGACCAGAGGGAGTCCGAGACCCGTACCAC
>CAMWLR010000069.1 GCA_947175215.1 uncultured Porphyromonadaceae bacterium | reverse complement strand
ATAAACAGATTCTCAAATCCGCGCAGGGCCGGCGACCCGTCATCGACATTTACTGACATCAGGGTCGAGCCTGTCTCGCCACCCGGCTCGAGGGATATAAATCTTATCAGATAAGGATAATCTTCGTTTCCGGCAGTGACTCCGGTTATCTTCACTCTGAGGAATTTTCGAGGAGCGGTATCAACGGGTGTTTCGACTGTCCAACGGTCGGTGCGGGTGTACAATTCTTTATCCAAGAGATAATGCGAGGCATCTTCGATAAGATCAAGGTCGACAAGAAAAGGTAATTTAATATTTTCTCTCTCCCTTAGCGTTGCGACATCAGTGCCAGGCCGGTAAATAACAGTATCGGTCAGAGATTTACCAACCGTGAAAATCATCTCGGCATCCATCCGGCCGGTGATACCTTTCACTTGCCGGATACCTCGATAACAGAGCGTATCGCCACGCGACAAGATAGCCGGTTTACCGGGCTGTGGTGAATAAGAGAGTTCGAGTCTGCCCTCACCTGCCAAAAATCGTCGTCCCGGCTGCCAGTCGTTAAACGTAACGCTGCGAAAATTGCGTGAGAAGACCTGCTCGGGGGTCTCCCCGGCCTGCTGTTTCTTCACATCTTTATACGTAATCTTAGGAGTAGACTCTATACCCGTAAAGCACCCTGAGAGCAACAGAGACAGCGGTAAAAACAGAATGGCTGCAAGAACCCCGCGCGAGATTCCTGTCAGCCATCCGTTATAATTGTGTTTATTCTTATCCAATTGCGTGGTGAAACTCACCTGAGCGGCGGTTACTCTCCTGCGGGAACGATTCCCAGATTATAGAATATGAATGAGTAGATATCGGCATACTCATCGATGACCTTGGCGATCGGTTTACCTGCACCATGGCCTGCCTTTGAGTCGATACGTATCAGTTTGGGGGCGTCACCCGTGTCAGCAGCCTGCAATGTTGCGGCATACTTAAACGAGTGGGCGGGCACGACGCGGTCGTCATGGTCGGCGGTAGTTACCATTATCGCGGGGTAAGGAGTCCCGTCATTCTTAATCGTATGGACAGGTGAATAACCCAGCAGATAGGAGGCCATCTCGGGTGAATCAGCCGATGTTCCATAGTCAGATGCCCAGTTCCACCCGATAGTAAACAGGTGATAGCGCATCATATCCATTACACCTACACGCGGTATGGCGACCTTAAACAGGTCGGGACGCATATTGGTGACAGCGCCGACAAGCAGACCGCCGTTACTGCCCCCCTCGATAGCGATCATCTCCGGATTGGTCCAGCCTTCTTTGATAAGGTACTCGGCCGCGCCGATAAAGTCGTTAAATACGTTGAGCTTCTTCATCTTCGTGCCGGCCTCGTGCCATGCTTCGCCATATTCCGCTCCGCCGCGCAGATTGGTCTGTGCATAGATACCTCCGTTCTCAAGCCATACCAGACGGTTGGGCGAAAATCCGGGTGTAAGCGAGATGTTAAAACCGCCGTAACCATAGAGGTAGACAGGATTTGTGCCATCACGTTTGAGATCCTTGCGGTGGGTGAGGAACATCGGCACCATAGTCCCGTCAGACGAGGGATAAAATACCTGCTCGGTCACATAATCATCCGGGTTAAATCCTTTGATCTCGGGTGAGAAATATAGGGTACTCTCATCTGTATCGAGGTCGTAGCCAAAGATTGTCGACGGATAAAGAAATGATGTAAATGTATAGAACGCATCAGGATATTCCTTTGAGAGACTGAATCCGGCCGACCCGAATGTCGGAAGTTTTATATCCCTGATCTTACTGCCGTCGAGTTTATAGAGGGCCGGATGATCTGCGGCATCCTTCTCATAGTTGACAAACAGGCGGTCGCCGTAAATCAGCGCGCACCCTGTCAGTACAGCATCATCAGCCTCGGGGATAAGGTCGCGCCAGTTCTCTTTGGTCGGAGTTGACAGCGGAGCGGTAACGACACGATTGCGCGGTGCGTTATATGATGTCTGTAATATCAGCGAGTCACCGACAATATTGACCACGCCTACCTCATACTCCTGAGAGGGCTCGACCACTACCCACTCGCCTGCAGGGTCTTCGAGATCTTTATACATCAGTCCGTTGCCAAATCCCTGACCTCCCACAGAGATAAACATATAACGCTCATCATCGCTCAGACCGACCGAGTGAAAGTGCAGCGGATGCTCTGCATCAGTGAATACCAATGTATCTTCGCTCTGGGGTGTACCGAGCTTATGAAAGTAAATATTGTGATACTCGTTGGCGTTTGAGAACTCCTTACCTGCCTCGGGCCGAGGATATGCGCTGTAAAAAAATCCTTTCTCGCCGTCGATACCTTTTTCGCGCCACTCAGCGCCGGTAAATTTCGCCCACTCGACATGATCATCAAGAGGGGTAAGAGTCTCTGCATCCATCACATAGATCTCGGTCCAGTCCGAACCGCTTCGCGAGATGGTATAAGCGATATGCTTGCCGTCTTTTGACATCGAGACTCCGGTCAGGGACACAGTACCGTCATCAGATAGGGCGTTAGGGTCGAGCACTACCACAGGTTCTGCGCCGAGAGTATCCATACGGTACAGCACCGACTGATTTTTGAGACCATCATTGCGATAGAAATAATACTTACCGTCTTTCCAACGGGACGGTGCCCCCTGCTTTGAATAATTATTGAAGGCCTCGATCTGTCGGCGCAGCATCGGGCGGAATGGTATCTGAGAGAGGTAATCGGCTGTGACTTTATTCTCCTGCTCGACCCATTTGAGAGTGGCGGAGGCAGTATCATTCTCAAGAGGACGATATGGATCGGCGACTTTCACACCGAAATAGTCATCAACGACGGTGGCGTCGACCGGGGCTTGGGGATAAGTTATTTTCCCTTTTGCATCGATATGCTGTGATGTTACCATGGCTATCGAAAACATAGCGGCTGCCGCTGAGGCGGCAAAGATTATATTTTTATTCATATTCCGAGGATATTCATTTTTTATTACGACGTATACGCCGCTGCTTTACGAGATGAAAATGCAGCAGAATGATGCAGACCATCACCACAGCGCTGCCACCGAAATAAAGCAGCGGAGATGTCGCGCCGGCTCTATATGAGTCCCACCCCAAAACCATCATGACTATTAGGTAAACGGCTAAAATGGCGGGGATAACCACGGCCATATTGATTTTACCTTTCATCGCTTACCTTTTTAGATGACTTTTTAGGTTTAGACGATGGCGTTTTGGCTACCTTTGATGATTTAGTATCTGTTGTCGTTTTCGCAGCCGATGCTTTTGGCTTAGGTTGTGAGGTTGTTGTTTTAGATTTTGTCGCCGTCTTACTCTTTGAGTTTGCGCGCCTCTTTGGTGCAGAGTTACCCTTTGATGTTGACTTGCTCTTAGTCTTTGCCTTAACCGAAGACTTGGATTTGGATGTCCCGCGGGATTTTGACTTGGCAGCAGCCTTGCGTGTCTGTTTCCCTGTTTTTTCCTTAACCTTTATATCTGTGCTGTCATGACCTGCAGGCTCATCTTCGCGTCTGACAGGCATACCGTTAAGCGCGGTTGATTCTACGATCGCCTGTGAAGGTCTGCCGCCATTGTCACTGCCGGCTTCATCACCATGTTTGATAGGCAGATGTATTCCGACCGAACTTTGCAGCATCATTGCCGTCTCGTCATCAATGTGGTAGGGAGATTCCTCGGGGTGAAAGTTACCCGAACAGAGATGATTATATATCTCAACACATGCCCAGGCATCGATGGCAGCATAACTCTGCTGACTCTCGGTGAGCTCGGGCGCCTCCCAGTTGGTCAAACGTTGGTTCTTGGATATACGCTTGCCAAAAATCAGAGCGAATATCTTCTGAAGGCTATTATCTGCGATCTGGTATTCCTTGACAAATGTCTGTAACTCGACAAATCCGGCCGGGGTAAACTCACAGAGTTTGGCAAGCGAGTGAAAGTCATCCTTTATCGACAGACCGATCTTCTGTATGTCGGGATTCTCGAATATCGACATCAGCCCGTCAAGACTGCCGATCTTTTTGAGTCTGAACAGAAAACACTCACCCGGCACAGACAACTGCACCAAAGATACTTTATATCTGTGATCTTTACGAAAACTGGGGCGCGTCTCGGTATCAAACCCGATCTGCTTATGTTTCATCAGGTAAGCCACGGCATCACGGGCCTTGGCGGCGGAATCTATAAGAATCACTCTCCCGGGATAATGCACCTCGGGGAGAGAATGTACTGTTTCCTTAGATATTCCTAACATGCTACAAAGTTACGAAACTTTTCTAAATCGCGAAACACCCCCGCTGACAAACTTCATTTTCTAAAAACCGATTGACCGTTGCTGCCAAGAGTCTACGTAATAAAAAACAGCCACCGGATTCACGCAGCATATTACTGTCTGCCGAATCCGGTGACAACCAATATTTTTTATCCTCTATGTCAGAAGAAGGGGAAGAATGAATTTGAGGTCACAAACTTACGGTCAAATTCCTCGTTAGTCATAGTCCAAAGAGCAAGAATACCCTGCAGGAAAGGAATGATGGCTGCAAAACCGCAGGTAATTGCCACCACGAGGATGGTTATTATACCTGCACCTACCTTGTTGATATAGAAATAATGCAGACCGATCGAACCGAGCACCAATGCCAGGATTGCGTAAACCCCACGCGATTTACCCTCTGGACCGCAGTTAAAGGCATTGTTGGCAGTTGTCTCTACATAGGGGCGAGTCTGAGGCTGCTGATAATACCCTCCGGGCTGCTGATAGTAACCCTGCTGCTGGTAACCCTGCTGCTGGTAACTTTGCTGCTGATAACCTTGCTGCTGATAACCACCTTGCTGATAATCCTGCTGCTGGTTGTAACCCTGGTTATAGCTCTGCTGGTTGTAACCTTGCTGTTGCTGCTTATAATCCTGTGCGGGCTGCTCGCCCGGCTGAAACGGTTGAGTTGGATTCATAATTATTATATATTTTTCTCTTTGACTGCAAAGATAATTTTTTGGTTGCAATCTGCAAAACTTATAATCAATTTTTCTTTATCCGCCCCGTAGTGACCAGACTAAATCTCCCCTATCTTTCCTCCCGACATAAATATTTGTCGGGCAGTGTAAATAACGGAGAAGACATCCCGTCAGGGGATGTCTTCTCTAATTACTCAGGGTGAAATGTGGGTCTCGAACCCACGACCTTCGGAACCACAATCCGACGCTCTAACCAACTGAGCTAATCTCACCATTAATATCCTCAATGAGTATCCCGCTACCGGGCCTCTCTCAAAGACGGTGCAAAGTTACGACATTTTTTTTATTCTGCAAATCTTTAGACCGATTTTTAGCGAAATTTATTCTGACGACACTTCCCAGACGACACTTGGCATTCATAGATATAGCGTTGGACACTTATATAGGGGTAATCATTCCTCAGTCACAGGCCCAATATTATGACGGTTGAATATCGCACGGGCTGACGAGGCGAAATCTGATGCTCTGCTGCGCCATGCCGAGGGGACCGAGTCGAGGGGCACCACCTTATAATTGTCTCTTACAAATCCATACCTCTCTCCTGCCGGTGTCATCGTGGCAGTGAGTACGGGTTTGAATGAAGTATCTACCGGCGGCACGGTGAAGACCAACCGATATGCAGCATCACTGACGTATGCGTTCCCGACACTGTCGCGTGAGATGGTCACGCGGGTCAGCAAACCGCCGCGTGTGTCGCATGTCATCATGTTTGAGATGAAGTTACCGTGAGAGTATGCCAGGAAAATCGGTTTACCCGTTGTGGTGTTTGCGCGCAGCTCCATCGGCTGCACGACATGTGGGTGACCACCCATGATAATATCAACGCCCTCTTTCTCGAGAAACGAGGCCCAACGTTTCTCATACTCAACCGGTGTAAGTGTATATTCCTCTCCCCAGTGCATAGCGGCCACTATTATCTCAGCCCCGGCGTTGCGTGTGCGGGCGATATCGCTGCGGATTTTGTCAGCATTGATATAGTCGACGACTGCATCTGAGGTCACTGAGAATCCGTTTGTGCCGTATGTATAATTAAGAAAGCCAACCTTGAATCCTTTTATATTCACGATCAGCGGTATACGCGACTCGCGCTCTGCGGCATCGGTATATGTCCCTATATGGGTCAATCCGAGCGAATCAAGTACGGCAACAGTCTGTTTGAGTCCCTTGTCACGACGGTCGAGCGTATGATTGTTGGCTGTCAGGAAGAGATCAAATCCGGCATCGGTCAGGGCGGTGACATAACTGACGGGGGCGTTAAACTGAGGGAATCCTGAGTATGCACTCTTGGCAACCGGGGTCTCGAGGTTGACTATCGCGTAGTCAGCAGCCTGTATATATGGCGCTATTGTCGAGAAACAATATGAGTAATCATACCCTTTTTCGCCCCGTTTGGCAGCCTCGATCTGCCCGGCGTGCATCATGGCATCTCCGGCAAAGAGAAGATCGATCTCGGCATCGGTAGCCACAGAGACCGCCAATGCCATGGCTGCGGCAATCAGACCGTTGATCATTATATCAGATCGTTGATCATTTATAGATAGCCTTCTGTCCGGCCAGCAGCGTGTTACGCATCAGGGAGACAATGGTCATCGGGCCTACACCGCCGGGGACGGGGGTAATATATGCGCACTTGGGGGCTACTTCATCAAACTCCACATCGCCACGCAAGCGGAAACCGCTTTTACGCGTAGCGTCCGGGACTCGGGTTGTGCCGACATCTATGACCGTTGCGCCCTCCTTGACCATGTCTCCCTTGACAAATCCGGGAACGCCCATAGCTGCTATAATAATATCGGCCTGACGGCACACCTCCTCGAGATTGCGGGTAGCGCGATGACATACTGTGACGGTGGCATCGCCGGGATAACCTTTCTGCATCATCAGTGTGGCCACCGGTTTGCCGACTATATTGCTGCGTCCCAACACCACGCAGTTAGCACCCTTGGTAGGTATATTATAACGATCGAGCAGAGTCATGATTCCTGCGGGGGTTGCGCTGTGGAAACAGGGAAGACCGATAGACTGACGGCCCACATTTATGGGATGGAATCCGTCGACATCCTTACGATAATCTATCGCCTCGATAACTTTCTGCTCCGAGATATGCCTCGGCAAAGGCAACTGCACGATAAAGCCGTCAACATCTTCATCACGGTTAAGGCGGTCGACCGCCTCGAGTAATGTAGCCTCATCGACATCATCCTCATAACGTATAAGGGTAGATTTGAATCCACACTCCTCACAGGCTTTCACCTTAGATGCGACATAGGTCTCGCTGCCACCGTCGTGGCCCACAAGTATTGCTGCAAGGTGGGGACGTTTTTTCCCGTCGGCCACCATACGTGCCACCTCGGCTGCGATCTCGGCCTTTATGGCTGTGGCTGTGGCTTTACCATCTATCAGGGTCATATTTAAGTTTTGGAAATTATTACAGATTATGAGCGAGTGATACTTTTTACACTATCAGCGGCGACCACGCATAGCGCGCATCATCTTCATAGGATTCTTCATCGCGGTGGCAGCCTTCATCATCTTGCGGGTCTGCTCAAATTGTGTAAGCAGACGGTTAACCTCCTGCAGGGATGTCCCTGATCCGGCAGCGATACGTTTACGACGGCTGCCGTTAATGATTTCAGGATTGGCACGCTCCTTGGCAGTCATCGAACTGATGATGGCCTCTATGCTCTTGAATGCGTTGTCATCAATATCGACATCTTTTATCGCCTTACCGAGGCCGGGGATCATCGAGGCGAGATCCTTGAGGTTACCCATCTTCTTGATCTGCTGGATCTGGGCGAGGAAGTCGTTAAAGTTAAACTGGTTGCGGGCCAGTTTGCGCTGTATCTCGAGGGCCTGCTTCTCGTCAAATTGAGCCTGCGCCTTCTCGACCAGAGACACGATGTCACCCATACCTAGGATACGGTCGGCCATACGCGATGGGTGGAAGAGGTCGAGGGCATCGAGTTTCTCGCCCGTACCGACAAATTTGATCGGCTTGGTGACAACCGTGCGGATCGACAGAGCGGCACCGCCGCGTGTGTCACCGTCAAGTTTCGTGAGCACAACGCCGTCAAAATCAAGACGGTCGTTAAACTCCTTGGCGGTGTTGACGGCATCCTGACCGGTCATCGAGTCAACCACAAAGAGAGTCTCCTGAGGCTTGATGGCCTTCTTGATGGCTTCGATTTCATCCATCATCTGCTCGTCGACAGCCAGACGGCCGGCGGTATCGACGATCACCAGATCGAGATGGTTGCGTTTGGCATAGTCGATAGCGTTTTTGGCGATCTCGACGGGATTCTTGTTACCCTCCTCGGTATAGACCGGCACATCGATCTGAGAGGCAAGCACCTTGAGCTGCTCGATAGCTGCGGGGCGATAGACGTCGCAGGCCACAAGCAGGGGACGTTTACCCTTCTCACTCTTGAGCTTGCGGGCAAGTTTACCCGAGAACGTGGTCTTACCCGAACCCTGGAGACCAGACATGAGAATGACCGTCGGGTTACCCGAGAGATTGACCTGGGCGGTTTCACCACCCATCAGGGTCGCCAACTCGTCATGGACGATCTTGACCATCAGCTCCTGAGGCTTGATGGCATTGATCACATTCTGGCCGAGGGCTTTCTGCTTGACAGTGTCGGTAAAATTCTTTGCGACCTTATAGTTGACGTCGGCATCAAGCAGCGCACGTCTTACATCCTTGAGGGTCTCGGCCACGTTGATCTCGGTAATCTTACCCTGGCCTTTAAGTATTTTGAAACTTCTTTCAAGTTTCTCGCTAAGATTTTCAAACATATACGGGGGTGAGAGGGAGTGTTTAACAGATTAAAGGGCTTGGAGCTTGTTTGTGGCCGTGTCAGGGAAAATCACCGAAGGTCTGAATCCGCGGGCCTCCTCATAAGGCATCTGAGCATAAGCCATTATTATGATAATATCGCCGGGGAGTACCTTGCGGGCGGCGGCTCCATTGAGGCATATCACACCTGACCCTCTTTCGCCGGGTATGGCGTATGTCTCGAGTCTTTCGCCGTTGTTGTTATCCACGATATAGACGTGTTCGCCGGGGAGAATGTCGGCGGCATCCATCAGATCCTGGTCAATAGTGATGCTGCCGATATAATCGAGTTTAGCCTCGGTGACAGTGACCCGGTGAATTTTAGATTTCAGTATTTCAACATTCATGTCAGCGTTCATATTTGATATTGTCAATCAGACGGACATCTCCGCAATAGCAGGTGATACAACCCACGGCCTCGCCGTTATGAGGGGTAGACCACTCTTTGAGGGGCTGCATCGTCAGGGGGTCAACGATCTCATAATACTCGACCTCCATAGAGGAATAAGCGTTGAGCTCGTCAGTCACAAGCCTGCGTGTATCATCGAGGCTGTGATCACGTGCCCACTCGACACTCTTGCTGAGTATCGCATGGATAGCCGGGGCGATGGCGCGGTTTTCAGGCGTAAGTCTCACATTGCGGCTGCTCATGGCCAGACCGTCAGCCTCGCGGCAGATCGGACAATCGACTATCTCGACGGGGAACTTCTCAAGCTCGACCATACGGCGTATGACGGCGATCTGCTGAAAATCTTTCTCGCCGAAATAAGCACGTGTAGGCTCGGCATATTCAAAGAGCTTGCTGACGATCTGTGCGACCCCGTTGAAATGTCCCGGGCGCATCGGGCCCTCCATCACGGCTGCTACCTCGCCAAGGTCAAAAACGCGGGTATCCTCGGTGGGATACATCTCCTCGACCGTGGGGATAAACGCAATATCCACACCGGCAGCCTCGAGTTTCGCGCAATCAGCCTCCTCGGTGCGCGGATAGGTAGCCAGATCTGTTGCATTGTTAAACTGTGTGGGGTTGACAAAGACACTGACTATGACGGCGTCATTCTCGCGACGCGCGCGATCGACCAATGAGATATGTCCGGCGTGGAGGGCGCCCATAGTTGGCACCAATCCTATCGAACGCCCATCGGCTTTCATGCGGGCTACGGCTTCTTTGAGCCCGCTGACAGTTCTGACGATTTCCATTTGATTCTGTCCGGAATTTTTACGGGTGCAAAGTTACATTTTTTTTCAACATTTACCGCCAAAATTAGCAACAAATCCCTTAACTTTGCAACTCTTTCCGCCTCGGGCGGCCTTTTATATTTATATGAGACAGGAATTTGAATCTACTCTTCTTGAAAACTGCGTCACCGAGATAGCGCGCTTGCCGGGTATCGGACGCAAGAGCGCACTGCGTCTTGCCCTGCATATTCTCCGTCAGGATCCCACGGCAGCCGAGTCGCTCGGCAAGGCTATCATCGATATGCGCCGGGGAATTACGTATTGCAAGGTATGCCACAATATCTCAGAGACCGAGTTATGTCCGATATGTGCCGACAATCGCCGCGACCGGTCGACAATATGTGTGGTCGAGACGGTCAAGGATGTGATGATAGTCGAGTCTACCGGACAATTCAACGGACTATATCACGTGCTGGGGGGTGTCATCTCCCCTATCGACGGCATCAGCCCCGACCAACTTGAGATAGACTCGCTGGTCTCACGTATCGCCGATGGCGGTATTTCAGAGGTAATCCTGGCCCTCGGCGCGACAATGGAGGGAGACACCACGGGATATTATATTTACAGACGCATATCGCAATATCCCGATGTCAAGGTCACACAGCTTGCCCGCGGGGTTGCCCTGGGTAACGAGATCGAGTATACCGACGAATTGACGTTGGGCCGTTCGCTGCGTAACCGCACACTCTTCTCTGACTCAATAAAAGCCTGATAAGAAGAGACAATTAAATCAACTCTCTGTATAT
>CAMWLR010000068.1 GCA_947175215.1 uncultured Porphyromonadaceae bacterium | reverse complement strand
AACTTCTCAGAGTCTCATGCATCTCTCGGATAGCGAGCCATTATCTAAGTGCCATCAGGATAAAAGAGAACGGGGGTCGTCGCGTTGTCGGCGACGACCCCCGTTGATAGAGTTTGGTTTATTCAGTGCTTAGTGGAAATCAGCGGACAAATTCTTTTGTCACTTTGTTGCCGCGCACGACGATGTAGAGACCCGGGGTGGGCTGATCTACGCGGATACCCATGAGGTTGTAGTAAACCGGTGTAGCCTCGCTGTCTACCACGATCTCCTCAACGGCTGATGAGCCGGCCTCGGCCTTGACGGTCATGTTGGTGAAGTTGGCTGTGATGGTGTATGTGCCGGCGGGGATCATCCATGACTCGGCTGCCGATGCGTTGACGTTAAGGGTATACTTGGTCATCGGGCTCTCCTGACCGGGGGTAAGGGGAGTGTCTTTGGCAGGTGCGCCGTAGCGGTCGCCACCCATGTTGACGGCATCCCAGTCGGCGCCCAGAGCGGTAACGAATGTAAAGTAGCATGAGGTAGTGGTTGCTCCGGCCTCGGGGGTGAGGACGACGCCGCGGGCTACGAAGTTGTTGCCCTCTTTAACCATCTCGATGCCGGCACTGGTCACCCAGCTTGCATCCTTGAGGTTACCGAGAATGTAGAGCTGCGAGGGAGCGTCGCCGGTCTCGCCGCCGCCACCGCCGCCACCACCGTTGCCGGTGTATGCGCCTTTGTCGCCGTTCTTGTCATAGAGGTGACCGGCAACAAAGTCGAGGTCGGCTGTCTTGGTGGCGTCGCCGTCACCGGCGTTGAAGATGATGCCGGTTGTACCCTCGGGTACCTGATACTTCCAGATGGCGCCTGCCTCGGGAGACATGGCTACACCGGGCCATGCGGGTGATGATACGGGCCAGTAGTAGATGTGGGGTGTGGTCCATGCGGTTGCCGAGTTGTCAAAGTAAACCCAGTTACCCTCGGTGACTTCGCCACCGCCGCCCTGGTTACCGCCACCGCCTGATTCACCGGTCTTGGTGACTGAGACGGTCATGTTAGAGAAGTCGGCAGTGATGGTGTATTTGCCGGGTTCTACGCCCCATGAGTATGCTGATGAGGCGTCAACGCCTGCAGCAAAGAGCTGCATAGCAGCCGATCCGCCAACTGAGATGGGGGCATCCTTAGTGGTTGCGCCGTATCGGTCGCTGCCGTTGATGGCCGTATCCCACTCGGTGCTTGCGCCTGTTGTGCCCAGGGCGGTGACAAATGTAAAGAATGCTTTGGTCTCGCCGGTCACGGCAACGAGTTCGACATCGTTTGCGGTGAATTTGTCGCCGCTCTTGGTCATTGTCACGCCGACGTTAGTCTTCCATGACCCCTGGGCGAGGTTGCCGAGGATATAGAGTTTTGAGGGGGTATCACCGCCGACGGTGCTGCCACCGCCGCCACCGCCACCCTGGACGGCAGTCTTGGTCCATACGCAGTAGCCGTTGCCCGAGGCTTTGATGTCGCTGTCTGAGTATCCGGCAGGTGAGGCCATGCCCGAACCGATCTTCACCACTGCCTTACCGTTCTTACCGGTGATCTCGGCCATGTAGCAGTCGCGTGACGAGCGAAGTACGGTGACGGGCGAGTTGTTGTGGATGCCCACCGAGTTGCGGATGTTGATCAGGGTCTGGATAGCGGCCTTGTTTTGTTTGTAGTGGGGGAGGAATACACAGGGAGTACCAGGGCTCATGAGGATGAATGCGTTGGCCGCCACTACGTTACCGTTAAACTTCGAGCCGTCACGGTATGTGTCGTGGTTGTCGACGAATGTCACGGCATACTGGGTGTAGCCAAAGTGGATGAGGCCGGCAGGCTGGTCGGTGGTGCCGTTGGCTTTCCACACGAGTTTGGTCATATCGTTGCTGTGGAACGCCTCGTTGATAGCATATTTACCGGGGAAGTCAAACGCGGCCGACTCCTTGCCGGTCTGCTCGATCCAGTAGGCCACGGCGTCATAGTTGCCGTCCCAGTATTCGCCGACCGAGAATTTGGGGCGTGAGTACTGGTTGTAGATCTTGTTGTAGTAACCGCTGTAACCTTTTACCATGTCGTAGCGGAAACCTGTGTAGCCGTATTTTTCGATCAACGCCTTGCAGTAGTTCTTGCAGTTGTTCTGCACGTTGGCGTTGGTGTGGTCGAGGTCGCGACAACCGTCAAAGTTCTCGCCGGTGTCGGCTGCGCCGGTGGGTTTGGGCTGGCCTGATGCGTATGCCATCTCATCGTTAGAGCAGATACCCTCGAGGCCGATTGACCATGTCTGGCCGTTCCACTCCTCTTTGGGGAAGTCATACCAGTTGGTGACGCCGTTGCGGTGGTTGATGACCACGTCGGCGATGATGCCGGTACCTTTTGCCTTGTATGTCTGTATCATCGAGAGGAGCTCAGCCTCTGTGCCGAACGATGAGTTATGGTTTGTAAACCAGTACTGGGGCATATATCCCATGTTGTTGTAGCCGCCACAGTGACCGCTGTTGGGAATCCAGATGAGGCTGAAATATTGGCTCAGTTCGTCAGCCTGACTTTCAAGATTGGTCCATTTGCTGTCTGTGTAAGAGTCCCAATAGAACCCTTGGAGCATTACGCCCTGATAGTCGGCGGGCCATCCGGTAGCGTTGGCCTGCAAGCCTGCCGCGGCAGTCAGGCACACCCCGAGAGCGAGCTTTGAGAATAAATTCATGGTTATAGATAAATTATTGATGTAATATAAGTTAAATACTATCTCTTTTCATGGCGGGGCGCGTCACATCGCTTTGTCCGAATTTCTGCAAAATTAATAAAAATATATGTGGACAGTAGGTTAATTTATGTTAATGGAGCTTTGTACTGCTTTTTGCCGGAGGTTTTCGTGCCGTAGTCGATGGCCCTGACGGGGCAGTGGTGAAAACAGCGCAGGCACATGGCGCAGACAGGGCCCCATTGAGGGTGGCCGTCTTGCATGGTGATGTTGCGCATGGGGCACTCGCGGGCGCATAAACCGCAAGAGATGCAGCGCGCTGCATCGGCTTTGAACGGCATGGGCGACATCGCGAAGGCTCTGAAGCCGGGATAGACGACATTGGTCTTGAGCCAAGCCCAACTGCCACGGGTGAGATCGTCACCGCCAAAGTTGCGGTCGATTTTCTTGCAGATCTCATCGACTCTCGCGGGCATGGCGGCGAGTTTGCCGGCCTCGATATCGTCGGGGTCGACCTCAAACCCTTTCATGCAAACGTATGTGTTGGGCATGATGACAGAGAATGCGCCCATGGGTGTCCAGCCGCGGCGTCCCAAGTGTTTGCGCCACTGGTCATCGGCGCGCCCGGTGTCATCGCCGCAGGTGCAGACCATAAAGTGACGGGCATGCTCGGCGCCTTTGAATCGGATTTTATCGATAAATTTCAACACGACCGGCGGCACTCCCCAACTGTAAATCGGGAAGACCCAGATGACTGTCTCGCCGTGGGGTATCTCGATATATTGCCGTGCCGGCTCGAGGAGACGATCCCCCTCGAGGCGATATAATGACTCACCGCTCTTGTCGTCAGGATGAAAGCGGTGATGTAGCTCCTGCGCCACCAGTCGCGAATTACCTATGCCCGAAAAATATATGATCATATCTGTTGTCAGTGGCGGCGGATGGTCACCTGGGTGGCGCCGTAGCCATATTCGCGGAATGAGGCATCCTGTACGTCATGCCCCTTGTATCGGTGGCTGAGCTCCTTCATCAGGGCCTGGCGCAGAGTGCCTTCTCCCTTGCCGTGGATAAAGATAAGTTTCTTGCCCGGGAAGCGGATATTGTCATCCATCACCTTGCGGAAAGTGTCAATCTGATAGTTGAGGATATCGGCGTTAGACATCCCGCGGGTGGTGTCGAGCAGTTGGCCTATATGCAGGTCGGTCACCAGAGGACCATCCGGCTTGATGTCACGGCGAGTGACGGGGCGGCGCAGAGGGCGTGTGTCCTCATGCTTCTTGCGGCGTATGGCATCCTCGAGCGTTGATGAGTCGACAGTCATCTGACGTTGTGGTATGTCATTCTTGACGATGTCGACAGCGATGACTGGGGTGTCGAAATAGGGGTTGTCGTGGAAGCAATGCAGCTTAAAGAATTTGGTAACGTCGAGCGGACGCTCTATTGCTACGGGTGCTTTGAGTGTAAACTGCTTGTCGCGCTTAAATGCGATATACTGCACGGCAATACGGTCGAGGAGGCCGATCTGATCGCGGTCGAGTTCCTCGATAAAGAGCTGGATGTTAGGTTCGATCACTCCGGCAAAACGGGTGGTCCACCCCTCATCACCATCGGCGCGCGAGAGATAGGTGAAGTAGAGGTAATAATTTGAGTCGTTGACCAGATAAGTCTCATAAGTGGTTGTCGTCAGGTGTTTTATCTCGACCGGCTGATAAGCTAACACGAGATTGATGCGGTCGCCTGTGGGGGTCTCGACCACCGGCTGAGGTCGCTCAACCTCGGGCATCACGGTGGGCACGAACTTAGACTGGCGCTCGGCCTCGCGGCGCTGTGCAGCCTGCATGGTGCCACCGAACGCATCACGTGTGCCACTGCCTGCGCTTTCACCCGCCGGAGTCACCACCACAAGTTCCTTGAGCAAAACCGGAGTAACGAAACCGTCCTCCTCCTCGACATGAGCGATCTGCCCGTCGATTTTGACAATAGTCCCTCCGCCCGTCGAGCTGAGGAATCTGACAATGTCGCCTATCTTAGCCATAATATTCCTTTTTTTGAGTTGTAAAATTACAAAATACCTCCCTTATTTCCAAATCCTCTATCAGCTCCTTGGGCCTCCGGGGTGAGTGACATTTAATTTAGCGGGATTGCCAGAAAGTGAGGAAGCGACGGGCGACGGTGGTGGCGGCGTTGTGGCGGGTGACAAAGGTGCGTGAGTCGAGGCCGCGCTGCCTGAGTTGGCCGGGGTTGTTGAGTATGTCGTTAAAGAGGGCCGTCATCCCGTCGATGTCGACGGGTGAGTTAAAGATGGGGCGGTCTGAGGGGGTGGCAGGTGTGCCTATAAAATCGTAATATTCGGGTTCGGCCCCCGAGACAGTGGGGATACCGTAAGCCATTGACAGCAGGGCGTTGGTGGCGGGGGTGTAGCTGTATGCCTGGTCGACGATGACGTGGGCGCTCTTCATCAGGGCGAGATATTCGTCATAGGGGCGGTTCTCCACCACAATCAGTTCACCGTTGCCGGGATTTTGCGCAATGGCGTTACGTATAGCTGTCTCAAGTCGGTCTGTGCCTTTGATCGTCTGCCGGTGGCGGTGTCTTCCTAAAAAGATTCTGACGGGACGGGGAGACTCGGGAATCTCGACTGCGGGTTGATGCAGTAATTCCTCCTGAATGGGGATACCCCCGTATGCGATTTTATCATCGGGGAGACGTCGCCGCAGGGCCAGATGATATTCAAACAGGGCGCTTACTGCTCCATCGATATTGTCATACAGTTCCTCGCACCAATCGTGGAGCGGCCCGTGCATCCAGTCGTTGACTACCTCGGGATGCTCGAGCATATATGGTGCGGGACGCCCGTAATGGCAGAACTCTGAATATTTCAGTGGAGAAGCCGGGTCGAGACACTCCTCGATATAAGGGAGGTCGGTACCCAGGGCGGTGAGGAATACCGCACCGTTGTCGCGTTTGAGCCGTCGGAACAGCGACCGGTTTAGCTCAGGGCGCAGCTCGGTGAATATCGGGCTGCTGAGGCTGACGATATCATACCCCTTGAGGCGGTTGCGCAACGGGCCGTTGAGTTTGAGCCATAAAGCAAGCCCCCCGGCCTTCCCCGGGAGGGGACGGCGGAGGTCAATATCGCGGGCAATGTTCATGAATCCGCCCCCCGAAGATGCCACAGTGACATCGCAACCCAACTGCCGCAGCCCCCCGGCGAGAGTGCGGTGATAGTTGCTGGCGTCACCCATCAGGAGGATTTTCATGACACTGAGAGCCGGTGGGTCAGAGATAGCGGCTTACGGCCGAGTTTAGACGGTCAGGATTCTCGACCCTTTCGACCAGGTCGCCGTTGCGGTTGAGGATGAAAATCGAGGGGAGGACGCTGACATTATAATCGAGCAGAGTCTGTGCCCCGTCAGCCGGAGTGTTGTAGACGGTGATCCAGGGGAGATTGCGGGCAGACTGTTTCCACTGGAACTCATCTTCGTCAACACCTACCTGATAGATCTCCAGGCCGTTGGCATGATGCGCCGAGTAGACTTTGTTTAGCTCGACATTGAGGGCCGATGCCCCTTGCGCTCCGTAGGCGGTGAAGCAGAGCACCACCACCTTACCGTTGCCGGCGATATCTGACAGACGTCGGGTCGACCCCTTCTCATCCATAAGGGAGATCTCGGGATACTGCATCTCGCGGGCAACGATGGTGTCACCCGAGGGCGCCGGAGCGGCTATGCGGCGGTTAGACAGATAGAGGTCGGTGAGCAGCGCCGTTCGCGGGTCATTGGGGCGCAGACGGGTATAAGAGTTTGCTACTGCGCCGATGATGCGCAGGTCGCTCTTCTCATAGGGTGAAAAGAGCAGGTTACCCCCTACACGGTGGAATATCAGATAGTAAGCCACGATGTCGGCCGGATCGCGCAGTATGATCTCGGCGAGCTTACGCTTAAGATCGGGGTTAAAAGCCACGGCTGAGTCACCGGCTGCCTTGGCCACGCCGGCGATCAGGTCATTGACCTCCTGCATCTTTTCAGCCGAGGGAGAACCGGCCAGACGGGCAGATGCCTGCAACGTCGATGCGTCGGCGTTTATCGTGAGCGACTCGATGGAGTCGATGGGGAAGTAAGCTGACTGGCCGTCTAACGTCAGACGCAGTAGTTCGGGATGACCGAACGGTGTCCCGGAGATCTTGAACGCCCCGTCTTTACCCACCGTCACGGTGTCGACAGGATACCATCCGCCCGCACCGTTAGGCGCCTCGACCACCACGTCACGCCCCTCGGCGCCCGTGATATGGCCGTCAACTTTCCACTTGCTGTCAGAGCATCCGGTCAGCGACATTGCGGCCATCACCGGGAGGGCCATCGCCAGGGATGCGAAAAATTTCTTTAACGATTTCATACGCAAACGACTTGAGGAAATGTTTGACCCCGGATCACTCAAAATTTTCGGCGATCTTGCGGGCGATCTCCTCCATCTCCCCGGCGGGGAGGGTGAGCTTCTCGCCGCAGAAGTTCATATCAGCACCCGTGTTCATCGGCACGAGATGCACATGCACATGGTTGACATCCAGTCCGATTACCGTCACGCCGACTTTCTTGCAGGGGATAGCCTTGCCGATGGCCTTGGCCACGCGGCGCGCAAAGAGCATCAGAGCGCTGTATTCATCTTCCGACAGGTCAAAGATATAGTCGGTTTCCTTGCGGGGGATCACCAGCACGTGACCCGGATGCACGGGGTTGATATCGAGAAAAGCGAAATGATCCTTATCCTCGGCCACCTTGTAAGAAGGGATCTCGCCGGCGGCTATGCGTGAGAAAATGGTTGCCATGAGATTGCGCGTCAGAATGAGATTTCCTTGATTTCAAACTTCATCGTGCCGGCCGGAACCTTGATCTCGACCACCTCACCTTTCTTGTGGCCCAGCAGACCCTTGGCGATAGGGGTAGATGCGCCGATCTTCTTTTCGCGGAGATTAGCCTCAGAGTCAGCCACGATAGTGTATTCCACCTCCATGCCGTTGGCGACATTCTTCATCTTGACCTTAGACATGATAGCCACCTCATCGGTCGACAGCTTGCTCTCGTCGATGATACGGGCGTTGGCCACAAGATCCTTGAGTTTTGCGATCTTCATCTCGAGCATACCCTGGGCTTCCTTGGCAGCGTCATATTCAGAATTTTCAGAGAGGTCACCCTTGTCGCGGGCTTCGGCGATGGCTGCCGAGACGCGAGGACGCTCTACGCTCTCGAGGTAAGCGATCTCCTCCATCTTCTTTTTGTAGCCATCTTTGGTCATATAAGTTAAGGCCATGATATTTAAGGTTTTAATATTAGACAAAATAGAGTAAATAAGCATGAAAATTATTTTCATGACTTACTTATCTGACAGAAAAACAATGCGCCTCGCCCTCAATCGGGCGAGACCCACATTCAATCGAGTCAGACGTTGACACCGCAAATTTACTTCAAAAATCCCACACCGCCAAATTTCCCGCGATAATTCACCTGTCATGATACAACAATATAGGTTTTGGAGCGTATTATATTATGAGACAACTAATCAACAAATCAATATAGCATGAAAAACCTACGCAAGATCTTTGTGATTTTACTGGGTCTGGGGGCGGTCTCGGCCGTTGCCCAGCGCAATGTCACCACTCTTAACGAGGGTTGGCAGTTTACCAAGGGGAGCGACGCCGAGGCCAAGAGCTGGCAGTCGGTGAGAGTGCCCCATGACTGGGCTATCTATGGCCCGTTTGACCGTAGCAATGACCTGCAGGTAGTGGCTGTCGAGCAGAACGGCGAGACCGAGAAGACTCTCAAGACCGGGCGTACAGGCGGTCTCCCCTTTATCGGCAAGGGTACTTACCGCACCACCCTCGAGATACCTGACACCGCCGGGCGTGCGTTCACCCTGGTGTTTGACGGCGCAATGAGCAACGCGCGTGTCTCGCTCAACGGCAAGGAGATCGGTCACTGGCCCTACGGCTACAATTCATTCTATGTCAATCTTGATAATGCCGACCTCAAGCCGGGCACAAATGACCTGCTGGTCGAGCTCGAGAATTATGAGCAGGCTTCGCGCTGGTATCCCGGCGCAGGTCTCTATCGCAACGTACATCTGATCGAGACCGGCAAGGTGCATGTCCCCGTCTGGGGTACATACGTCACTACCCCCAAGGTCTCAAAGGAATATGCCTCGGTCAATCTCAAGCTGCGCATTGACGGCGCACGTCAGTTTGCCGAGTGGCCTTACGGCGATAAAGTCGAGGTTAAGACCGTCATCTATTCGCCCGAGGGTAAAGAGGTGGCTCATGACAACTCGGCCTACATCGCCCGCGGTCAGGAGTTCGCCCAGAATTTCCTTGTCGACAAGCCGCAGCTCTGGAGCCCCGACTCACCGTCGCTCTACACCGCCGAGACTACTCTCGTTGTCGATGGCAAGGTGTCAGACACCTACACCACCCGATTTGGTATCCGCTCGCTCGAATATATCCCCTCCAAGGGTTTCTTCCTCAACGGCGAGCCCACTAAATTCAAGGGTGTCTGCAATCACCACGATCTCGGCCCGCTCGGCGCAGCCGTCAACAAGTCGGCCCTGCGCCACCAGATCGAACTGCTCAAGGATATGGGTGTCAACGCCATCCGCACCTCACACAATATGCCTGCACCCGAGCTGGTCGAACTGTGCGACGAGATGGGTATGATGATGATGATCGAGCCGTTTGACGACTGGGGATTCCGCCCCAAATCGCCCAACGGATATGGTGCGGTGTTTAACGAATGGGCCGAGAAGGATATCACCAATATGGTCGAGCATTACCGCAACAATCCGTCGGTGGTGATGTGGTCGATCGGCAACGAGGTGCCCTCGCAGTGGGGCCCCGTAGGCATGGAGGAGCTTGAGATGCTGCAAGGTATGGTGCACTGCCTCGATCCTACCCGCCCCGTCACCTGTGGTATGGATCAGATAGGGTCGGTGCTCGACAACGGCTTTGCCGCCGCCCTCGACATCCCCGGCTTTAACTATAAGCCTCAGTATTATGACTCGATCTACGCCCGGCTGCCTCAGCAGCTTGTCCTGGGGTCAGAGACCGCCTCGACCGTGTCGTCACGCGGCGTCTACCACTTCCCCGTGACATTCCCTGGTGCTGACGGTCACTATGTCGAGATGCACCCCGACAATCAGTCGAGCAGCTATGACACCGAGACCTGCTACTGGTCTAATATCCCCGACCTTGACTTTGCCCGCGATGATGACCACGACTGGGTGCTCGGCCAGTTTGTATGGACCGGCTTTGACTATCTCGGCGAACCGTCACCCTATGACACTGACGCTTGGCCCAGCCACAGTTCGGTATTTGGCATCATCGACCTGGCGTCGCTCCCCAAAGACCGTTATTACCTCTACCGCTCGCAGTGGAACAAGGCCGATACCACCCTACACATTCTGCCTCACTGGAACTGGGCCGGTCGCGAGGGTCAGATAACTCCCGTCATGGTTTACACCAATCTCCCCAAGGCCGAGCTCTTTATCAACGGCAAGAGCCAGGGCCTCAGGGAGAAGAATGACTCAACCGTGCAGAACCGTTACCGCCTGATGTGGATGGAGACTGTCTATGAGCCCGGAGAAGTGAAAGTTGTCGCATACGACAACGACGGAAATCCGGTGGCAGAGAAGAGTATCCGCACAGCCGGCAAGCCTCATCATCTGGTACTTACCCCCAACCGTCAGACCCTCGATGCCAACGGCGATGACTTGCTCTATGTCACCGTGCAGGTCGCTGACAAAGACGGCAACATCGTGCCGACCGATGACCGCATGGTTAAGTTTAAGGTAGACGGCGCAGGCACATTTGAGGCAACCGCCAACGGCGACCCCACTTGTATATTACCGTTCCAGAATCCTGAGATGAAACTGTTTAGCGGGGCAGCCACGGCGATCGTGCGCAGCGGCAAGACCCTGGGCAACGTCACCCTGCGCGCCACCGCCCCCGGTGTCAAACCCGCCACTCTCACCATCCCTGTCAAGAATTAAGCGCTCCGCATCACCCTAAGATTCCTATCCTGATACAGTATAGGCATTAGGCTGGTAGCCAATGACCGGCGTGCCGGATGGGATTCCGGAGGAATCGTTAATGAATAGCCGGGGGTTGGCGCGGGGAA
>CAMWLR010000067.1 GCA_947175215.1 uncultured Porphyromonadaceae bacterium | reverse complement strand
CATTTCAGCCGATCATTCAACTAACTCTTTAAGGAGACGCATAAAGGTGTTGTCCATCGAGTCGTGACTGATGCCGGGGTGAGAGGGTGAGGTCTGTAGTATCGCACTTTTGGCGGCTGTAAGCCATCGATAGGTCTCCTCGACGGGGAGATCGGCTGCAGGTACGTCACGGCGACTGAAGAGTGCGACCTGATTACGTAGCAATGCAATATCGGCCTTTGGACAAACAGACTTGATGCGCGACTCGTTTATCAGAATCTCGCATCTGAGCCAGCGACGACGCTTACACATCATTATAAGGCCGATGTTGATAAACTCACCGCGCTCAACGCGGGGTACGTATCTTATGACAGCATATTCATAAAGATTGCTGTCTGGGGCGCAAGGGCCTGACACTTTATTCAAATCGTTCATAGCCCGAGTAGTTTCTTTTGTTTGACAGCCTCCTCTACAAAAATCGAGGTATTCTTTAGTCTCTCAAGTAAGAATGTCTCGTATGCCTTGCGACGATCAATGGCAGTGATCTCCGAATTCTCCTCCTCGAGCCATTCTTCAGGGATAAGACTGACAATCTTTGACAGAGTGCGGGGTGTTATCGCTTGTCGCATCAAGCGATCTGCCTCCTCCATACGGTCGGCATAAGGCAAAAATACATGGTACTTGATATAAGCAAACGGATCAAGGGCTGCCTGATGAGGGTCACGCCATGAGTGGTGGAAGTAAAAAGACGCGCCATTATCTATTAGCCACATATCGTTATTCCATATCATCATGTTAGGATTAAGACGGGTGCGGTCAACATTGGTCAGGAAGGCATCAAGCCACACAACCTTTGACGCTGTGAGGCCGTCGACCTTATTGACAGATGGATCAAAAGTAGCAGCCCCTGAGAGATAATGCAAGCCGACATTCAAACCCTCTGAGTTTCGCATCAGCTCCTGCACCTCCTGATCGGGTTCGGTTATCCCGAAGACTGCGGGGAGATCAAGCAATAAGATCTCGGGCACGTTAAACTTAAATGCCCGAGCGATCAGACTTCCTGCAAATTCGGCTATCAAAGCCTTTTTGCCATGACCGGCGCCCCGCAATTTGACAACGTACTTAAATCCGTCATCAGCCTCTCCGAGCACAGGCAATGACCCGCCCTCTCTCATGGGCAGTATATATCGTGTCAGTTGCTGAGTCCTAACCTCCATAAAAATATATCTCTTGATCGTGCTTTTGCTTTAATAATAACGTTGTGTCTTTTTTTATTTACAACGTTTAGATTCAAAAAGACTCGGTCGCAATGATACCGCGACCGAGTCAGACTTTATAACGTCTTACGAGAATTATCCGAGATTAGCAAGCGCGGCTTTAAGTGCACTGAGGCGCGCGATAGTGTCGGCCTGCTTGCGACGCTCAGCCTCAATCACATTAGCGGGAGCCTTGGAGACAAAACGTTCGTTGGCCAGTTTGGCCTCAATCTTGCTCAGGAATCCGCTGTGATATTCGATCTCCTTCTCGATTTTGGCACGCTCGGCATCAAGGTCGATATTGTCAGCCAATGGAATGGCAAACTCGGTTGTGTCGACAATCAGTCCGGCATTCGGACCGGCGGGCTTGGCTGCATTCACCTCAATCTCAGAGATATTTGCGAGCTTCATAACGAGTGCTTCGACACCGGCCGACAGACCTGACTCACGACCGATTACAAGGAGTTTGAGCGCATCGCGTTGAGGCAGATTCTTTGAGGCACGTACACCGCGGATGCCGGTGATGAGCTCGAGCGCGAAGTCCATCTCTTTAAGTAGACTCTCGTCAACATTAGTGGCAACAGGCATCTGCTGCACCATAAGCGACTCGCCGGGACGGCGTTCCTCAAGATTCTGCCATATCTCCTCGGTGATAAACGGCATGAACGGATGGAGCAGTCTCAGCAGTGCATCGAGAAATTCGACAGTAGTCTCATAGACCTCTTTATTGACAGGTGTGCCGAATGCAGGCTTGACCATCTCGAGATATGACGAAGAGAAATCGTCACGGATAAGGCGGTAGAGGAGGTTTGCCGCCTCTGAGATACGGAATTTCTCCATCAGGTCGTTGAGCTCGGTTATCGCCTTGGCGAGTCGTGAGCGCATCCAGTCGATGGCAGCGCGGTCGGCCAAGGTGATCTCGGGATTAAATTCACCGTTCTCGGGATGCCATCCGGCAATGAGGCGGAATACATTCCAAAGCTTATTGGAAAAATTACGACCTGTCTCGCAGAGCTTTTCATCAAAGAGAATGTCATTACCTGCCGGGGCCGAAAGCATCAGACCGAGGCGTACACCGTCAGCACCGAAATTTGCCATCAGTTCGATCGGGTCGGGAGAGTTACCCAGCGACTTGCTCATCTTGCGGCCGAGACTGTCACGGACGATACCGGTGAAATATACGTTCTTAAACGGCTGTTTACCGGTGAACTCATATCCGGCCATGATCATACGTGCAACCCAGAAGAATATGATGTCGGGCCCGGTGACCAAGGTGGCTGTGGGGTAATAGTAGCTGATCTCCTCATTGCCGGGATTATTGATGCCGTCAAAGAGGGTGATCGGCCAGAGCCATGATGAGAACCATGTATCAAGAGCCCCGGGATCCTGAGTGAGGTCAGACTCGCAATAATCTGCACGGCCGGTGATTGCGCGCACTTTCTCGACAGCCTTGGTTATAGACTCGGCAACCACGAAAGCCTCTTTGTCGGGATTCTCGGGATCGCGATAGTAATATGCCGGGATGCGGTGTCCCCACCACAATTGGCGGCTGATACACCAGTCCTGGATATTCTCAAGCCATACACGATAAGTAGTTTTATACTTCTCAGGCACAAACTTGATAATGTCATCCATCACCGGTGAGAGCGAGAAGTCTGCAAAATGTTTGAGATTGACAAACCACTGAAGTGAGAGACGCGGCTCGATGGGAACTTTTGTACGCTCTGAGAAGCCGACATTATTGACATAATCCTCAATCTTCTCCATCAGCCCGGCAGCCTGTAGGTCTTCGGCAATCTTCTCACGGACCTCAAAACGGTCCATACCGACATACATACCGGCCTCGTCAGAGACAGTGGCATCTTCATTAAATATGTCGATCGAAGGGAGATTGTGGGTATTACCCAGCATGAAGTCATTCTTGTCATGAGCCGGTGTCACCTTGAGACAGCCCGTACCGAAGTCTACCTCGACATAACGGTCTTCGATAACCGGAATCACGCGACCGACCAGAGGCACAACGACTTTCTTACCCTTGAGCCAATGGTTTTTTGGATCTTTAGGATTGATGCACATGGCGGTGTCGCCCATGATTGTCTCCGGGCGGGTGGTGGCAACTACGGCATATTTACGGCCGCTCTCATCAACATGCACCACATTGCCCCCCTCCTCGCTCACGGCATCTGAGGTCTCGCCGTCAGCGAGATAGTATCGGAGATAATAGAGTTTTGATTGCTCCTGCACGAAATATACCTCGTCATCTGATATGGCGGTGCGGTTGACAGGATCCCAGTTGACCATGCGCAGGCCGCGGTAGATCAAGCCTTTTTCATATAGGTCACAGAACACCTTGGTAACAGCCTCTGAGCGAAGGGGGTCCATGGTGAACGCCGTGCGATCCCAGTCACATGAAGCACCGAGCTTGCGCAGCTGCTGCAAGATAATACCGCCGTGATGACGAGTCCAGTCCCATGCGTGTTCAAGAAACTCCTCACGTGTGAGGTCGGTCTTCTTAATACCCTCGGCGGCGAGTTTGGCTATCACCTTTGTCTCGGTGGCGATAGAGGCATGGTCGGTGCCGGGCACCCAGCAGGCATTCTTACCCTGCATACGGGCAAGGCGTATAAGAATATCCTGAATAGTCTCATTTAGCATGTGCCCCATGTGGAGGACACCGGTAACGTTTGGCGGGGGGATAACGATAGTATATGGTTCTCTCGAATCAGGTTTTGAGCTGAAAAGTTTATGCTCCATCCAATAGGCATACCACTTGTCTTCAACCTCTGCGGGGTTGTATCTTGTAGCTAATTCTTTCATATAATTCATTTTGCCCGCAAATTTACAAAAATTCAACGGAATTTTCGCTAACTTTGCCGTGAAGAATCTCCCGCGCAAAGCGGTGAGACCCGATGATTTCTTACAATTTAACTGCATATCACCATGAACAAATCTCTTCTTCCGGTTGCGGCTGCGTCCCTTATGGCTTTAGCCTCGGGGTGCGGACAGCAGACCGACATGATCGAGAAACCTGATTATCAGTCGGCTACAGGTATCTTTGATATCGATGCCCTTGAGGCGCTGGGCCGTGTATCTAACCCTCAGGTCTCTCCTGACGGCAAAAAGGTGCTGTATGGCGTCAGCTATGAGAGTGTCGAACTCAACAAGAGTAATAACGAACTCTATACGATGAATCTCGACGGCTCGGATGTCAAACGTCTGACAAAGACAGCTGTCTCTGAGTCTGAAGCCGTTTGGATAGACAACGGTCGTAAGATCGCATTCATCGCTTCGCATGACGGCAAACCTCAGTTGTGGGTTATGAATGCCGACGGCTCAAATCGTCGCGTGGTCAGCCGTATGGAAAATGGTGTAGCGGGCTTCAAGGTATCGCCCGACGGCAAGAAAGTGGTGATCGTCTCTACCGTTAAATACAACCGCACGGCACAGGATGTTTATCCCGACCTTACCAAAGCGACCGGTCGCATCATCGACGACCTGATGTATAAGCACTGGGATGAATGGGTCACCGAGATTCCCCATCCCTTTGTCGCTGAGTTTGACAATTATCGCCTGACCAATATCAAGGATATTATGGAGGGTGAGCGTTATGAATCTCCGATGAAACCTTTCGGCGGTATCGAATCTTTTGCCTGGTCGCCCGATTCGCGCGAACTGGTATATGTAAGCCGCAAGAAAGACGGCATGGAGTATGCCATATCGACAAACTCAGACCTGTATTGCTATAATCTCGAGTCGGGTGAGACCCGTAACCTGACAGAGGGTATGATGGGTTATGACACCAACCCTGCCTATTCACCCGACGGCAGCAAACTGGCATGGCTCTCAATGGAGCACGACGGGTATGAGAGTGACAAGAACCGGATCTTTGTCATGGATCTCGCTACCGGCGAAAAGACTGACCTGACTGCCGAGTGGGATTATACCGCAGATGAGTTTGCATGGTATCCCGATGGCAAGAAGATCTACTTTATAGCCGCATATCAGGGAGTGACACCGATTTTCTCTGTTGATGTCGACAGCCACAAGGTGGAGTTTGTCACAGGTCAGAAAGACATCTGCGATTACACCTCTCTCGCACCGGTTGACGGCAAGACCCTGATCACAATGCGTCACTCATACCTCTACCCCAACGAAGTGTTCTCTGTGACCGATCAGGTAGCCACCCCTATTACCGAGGTTAACAAGGATATCCTCTCTCAGATCGATGCCCCGATGATGGAGAAAGTGATGATACCCACAACCGATGGCAAGGAGATGACAACCTGGGTGCTTTACCCCCCGCAGTTTGACAAGACTAAGAAATATCCAGCCATACTCTATTGCCAGGGAGGACCGCAGCAGGCAGTGAGCCAGTTCTGGAGCTATCGCTGGAATCTGATGCTGATGGCATCAAAGGGGTATATCGTTATCGCCCCCAACCGCCGCGGTCTCCCCGGCTTCGGCACTGAGTGGAATGCACAGATCTCGGGTGACTATCCCGGTCAGAATATGCGCGACTACCTCGCTGCCGTTGATTATATGAAAGTGCAGCCTTATGTCGATGCCGATCATATCGGTGCGGTTGGTGCAAGCTATGGCGGATTCTCGGTGTATATGCTTGCAGGTATCCATGAGGGTCGTTTCGCAGCGTTTATCGCCCATGCAGGTATCTTTAATATGGAGGCCCAGTATCTTGAGACCGAAGAGATGTGGTTTGCCAACTGGGATATGGGCGGAGCATTCTGGGATAAGGATAACGCTGTGGCTCAGCGCACGTTTGCCAACTCTCCCCACAAGTTTGTTGATAAATGGGATACCCCGATACTTGTCACTCACGGAGAATATGACTTCCGCATCCTTTCATCACAGGGTGAAATGGCATTCAATGCCGCCCGTCTGCGCGGTGTTCCTGCCGAGATGCTGATCTTCCCTGATGAAAATCATTGGATTCTTAAGCCACAGAATGCAATCCTCTGGCAGCGCGTATTCTTCCGTTGGCTCGACCGTTGGCTCAAACCGACTGCCGCCGAGACTGCTGAGAATCCCTCGACTGATATCCCCGAGGCCGAGTAATCATAATCTACCCCGCATATACACATATAATAGTCACCCGTGACCGGATATTAGATCTCTCACGGGTGATTATTATGTCAGCCCCGGGGCATCATAATTGAACATTAAGACTGACAAATGCGTTAAATTGTCAGATTGGCACAGGTGAGAATGACAGTGTCAACGAGTTTGGCACAATTTTCGCTTATGATAATCCCGAAAGCTCAGGCAATATGTCATGAGCCTCATGTCATAAAACCAAACTTATAAAACGATATATAATCATGAAACTTAAACCACTGGCCGACAGAGTACTGATTCAGCCCACTCCGGCCGAAGAAACAACTCTCTCAGGTATTATCATCCCCGACTCAGCTAAAGAGAAACCCCTCAAAGGTACTGTCATCGCTGCCGGTAAAGGCACTAAAGATGAAGATATGATCCTCAAGGAGGGTGACAAGGTGCTCTATGGCAAATATGCCGGTACCGAAATCGAACTCGACGGCGAGAAATATCTGATAATGCGTCAGACCGACGTGCTCGGTGTATTTGAATAATTGACACGTTAATCTAAATCTACAAACCCAACTCTCTCAACAATTCATAAAGAAATGGCAAAAGAAATTAAATTTGATATCAAGGCTCGTGAAGAGCTCAAAAAAGGTGTCGACGCCCTGGCCGATGCCGTCAAAGTTACTCTCGGCCCTAAGGGCCGCAATGTGATCATCGAGAAGAAATACGGCGCGCCGCATATCACCAAGGATGGTGTATCGGTCGCCCGTGAAATCGAACTCGAAGATCCCTTCCAGAACATGGGTGCTCAGCTCGTTAAGGAGGTGGCATCCAAGACCGGCGATGATGCAGGTGACGGTACAACTACCGCTACCGTTCTCGCACAGGCTATCATTACCCACGGCCTTAAGAATGTGGCAGCCGGCGCTAATCCCATGGATGTTAAGCGTGGTATCGACAAAGCTGTCGCAGCTGTCGTCGAGGGTATCAAAGTGCAGGCCGAGGAGGTCGGCGATGACTTCAAGAAGATTGAGGATGTCGCCCGTATCTCGGCTAACAACGACGAGGCTATCGGTCGTCTCATCGCCGAGGCCATGAAGAAAGTCAAGAAAGAGGGTGTAATCACCGTTGATGAGGCCAAGGGTACTGAGACCACCGTCGATATCGTCGAGGGTATGCAGTTTGACCGTGGCTATATCTCACCCTACTTCGTGACCGATGCCGAGAAGATGGAGTGTCAGATGGAGTCACCCTATATCCTCCTTTATGACAAGAAAATCTCAAACCTCAAGGATATGCTGCCGATTCTCGAGGCTACCGCTCAGAGCGGCCGTCCGCTGCTTATCATCGCCGAGGATGTCGATCAGGAAGCTCTCGCTACCCTGGTTGTCAACCGTCTGCGCGGTTCACTTAAGGTTTGCGCCGTCAAGGCTCCCGGTTTCGGTGACCGTCGTAAAGAGATGCTCGAGGATATCGCCATCCTTACCGGTGGCGTCGTTGTCAGCGAGGAGAAAGGAATGCGTCTCGAAGCTGCCAATATCGAGGTACTCGGCAAGGCTGAGAAAGTCACTGTCAACAAAGAGAACACCACTATCGTAAACGGTGCCGGCGATAAAGATAAGATCGCTGCCCGCGTGGCTCAGATCAAGGCTCAGATAGAGCAGACCAAGAGCGACTATGATCGCGAGAAACTGCAGGAACGTCTGGCCAAGCTCGCCGGCGGTGTAGCTGTGCTGCACATCGGTGCTCCCTCTGAGGTGGAAATGAAAGAGAAGAAAGACCGTGTGGATGACGCCCTGTCAGCAACCCGCGCTGCAATCGCCGAGGGTATCGTGCCCGGTGGTGGCGTGGCATATATCCGCGCGATGAAGAATGCCGAGGGTCTGCGTGGCTCAAACGATGACGAGGACACAGGTATTCATATCGTTCTCCGTGCTATCGAGGAGCCTCTCCGCCAGATTGTCGCCAATGCAGGCGTCGAGGGTGCGGTAGTCGTACAGAAAGTTAAGGAAGGCAATGCCGACTTCGGTTACAACGCCCGTACCGACGTGTATGAGAACCTGATGGCAGCCGGTGTCATCGACCCCGCCAAGGTTACACGTGTAGCCCTCGAAAACGCCGCTTCGATAGCCGGTATGTTCCTGACAACCGAATGCGTTATCGCCGACAAGAAAGAAGATACCCCTGCTCCCGCTCCCGCCGGAATGGGCGGAATGGGTGGAATGGGCGGAATGATGTAAGCATCTTCACCCATCGATATCATCTGATGCGGTTTTAACCGCTTGATACAATAAAAGCACTCCAATAATCGGGGTGCTTTTTTGTATATAACATAAACTTAGACGATTGTCATACCCGAAGTCTTATTTATGGCATCCAGTAATATGGCTCTTTGTCACGATGCTCATTTACCCACAGGCGTAATTGCTCAAGTGTGGTGACGCCATCGGCAATCACCGCCTCATAATATTCTACACCATGAATCACCTCAGAGTCGGATGTCTGATATTTGAGACGCAGAATGGTATCACGCTTACCGGCAGTCATTACCTCTACGATCCGATCGGCCATTCGCTCAAAATATCCGTCATATTTACTGCCCGACTCGATATGTATGACGTCAAATTTCCATAACTCACCTTCATCGGCCAGATACTTTATATGCCAGGCGATGCACCGTTCTTCGGTGTGCAAGCCGTTGATACAAGTCAGCTCTGTTACACCGGGCAGAGCAGCAATCTTTGCAGCAATGGCAAAAGATGACTGTTCGGTTATCCCTGATGAATAAACGTGCAAGTCTATATCAAGGTGATTGACTATCAGTCCCATCCTCAACGAGCCGATTAAGTTTACCCGGCATCCGGCATCACGCCATACCTGGGGGATTCCGGATGCTGACATCACGGTATAAGCCTTCTCCTCTACGGCCTTAGCCCGGAGATTGATTTCTTCTTGATTCATCTTGGCTGCGGTTTGATAAATCTGCAAAGGTAGTGATTTTTCTCAGAATATCACCTCACCCCGGACGTATCCACGAATATTAATCACCCACGCGGTGAACGCATGGGCTCGTGATGGCGGCGCCCCGCGCGGATTTTACGCTTGACAGCCGATCCGTCACGCAGCGATAATCCTTTATAAGCATTATTCAGCATCTTCATAGTAACATCAACGGTAGTATTGACCGACCGATCAGGGTTATTAAGATTATGAGACATAAGCCATTGATAAATAACGTGAGTTCGATATAAGAAATTCACGTTAACTTATAATAGTCGTGGGGATTTAAGGGCAAAGCGATTGCGCGATGAGACCCGTATCCTCAATAGGAACACAATATACAGATCTCCACACTCTCAGTCTACTCTTGCTATACATAAAAAGCCCGCAGTTGCGGGCTTTTTGTGGAGCTGGAGGGACTTGAACCTTACGCTCCAAATATGGTGTTATCAGATAGTTAGCTTGCGCTAAAAATTCTTTGAAACGATTTGGTGACAAATAATCTCATATAGATTTGTCTTCCTGACCCTGACTCTTCAGTGGCCTGTTTTATAATGCAAAGATAATCAAAATAGCCCTGATTAACAAGTCGGTGGGTTCATTTTAGATAAAAATAACACCAACTGTTAAATATGTTAATTAACCGCTGTTAATAGAATTTCGGGATGTTCCAATTCCTCTACGAGTAAATCAACAGTAGTACATGGCTTATGGGATTTGTAATCAAGAGTATGCTCAAAGAATCGGCGGAGTTTTTGCGCTCGCTCCTTTGCCAACTCTTCATTACCTATCTTTTGTAAGAGCGAATAGATGCCTTCGTCATTCTTTCGATACTTAAAATCCTTATATCCTTCAAATCTCTTAATCTCAGCTTCAAGTTTGGCGATGTAATCTGCCCGTGATATTGCAGCATCAAGATAAACGAAATGCAGAAGATACCAGAGTTCAAAAGCCTCATTCGACCAAGCCGCTCCGAAGCCTTTTCGCTCTGCAAGGGCAATCGCTTCGTTAAAGTCGTTGAAATCATCTTTGTCGAAAACAACCCACACACGGTCAAACTTCAACTGTCGCTGATGCTCCAGTCTCTGGCGTATCTCTTCTGTCTTCTTTACCAAAGCACATGTAGAACGGCCTTCCCCTACTATCTCCTCGGCCCGGACTTCGGAATATCTGTCCTTCACAAGTCCTTTGAAATAGTTTGGTTCGGTACGCTCGCCCTCGCATACCACAAGGAAGCGCACAATCTTGTCGCGTGTGGCGACCTTACGCTTCTTTGCAGCTTTTGCCTCACGCTTCTCCCTCTTGAGCTGTTCGATTTTTGATTTTGGAAGTTGTCCCATACACTTAACTCATAAAAGGAATTGCACCAAACCTACCGTTGATATAGTCTTTCTCTATATTGCGGTCATTACGTACTTTATTGCCAGCTTCATCACGGAACTCTACAAGTGAATAAAGTTCTGAGGAGTCTGTTTGGTCCTTTTCCGTAAACCAGATTTGATCCCGGCGCAAATATTGGATATTGAGAAGATTTGTGTCATGAGTCGCAAAAATCAACTGTGCACCATTCTTATTGAAATCCTTATCCATAAACATGGAAATAATCTTTCTTGTCAGGAACGGGTGCA
>CAMWLR010000066.1 GCA_947175215.1 uncultured Porphyromonadaceae bacterium | reverse complement strand
AGTATCGCCGTCACGTGCGGCGTAGGATGTATGGAGTTAGCCCTTGTCAGCAACGGTATAGCCTGCGGCATATCCCCCTCGAGCCGATAATAATTACCCAGCGCCAACAGGGTGTCATAGTCATCCGGGGTCTCTGCGAGAATATCGTAGTAGGCCCCGAGTGCTGTCTTATAGTCACCGCAGAGCATCGCCCCCTGAGCGAGCGACATCAGGAATCCCCTGTTGGTCGGCGCGCCCTGCAACATGATGCGGCTGTATTCCATCATCTTCTCACCGTCACGTCGATAGGTGTAATAACGTAGCAGATAATTGTCGACCGGACGTCGCATCCAGGGGTAAGCATCCCTGACGCGCAGCAGGAAATCGCCGTAGAGATTAGACTTGCCGAGACTGAAACTTGTCGATTTGACACGCGACAGCACCGAGTCAAAGGGAACTTTAGAGTTGAGGGCCTTGACCATCAGGGCCATCTCGGCGTCAGAGTCGCCGCGCATGGCATTGGCCACGATAGCCTTGCCGTAAGTGGCCGGTATCTCGGGCTTAAGCTCAAGCATCTGATAATAAGTGGCTGAGGCCTGTGCCCACTCTTTCTGGTCAAAAAAGCGGTCGGCCTTGAGTTCAAGACGCGAGTAATTGGTCTGTGAACAGACAGAGGGGGCACACCCGATGGCGGCCAGTATGAGAGTCAGGATGCTGAGAAAACGTGACATTGAGGTGACAGATAGGTGAATATTTTTACTTACCGGGGGTGAATGTTTTTACTGATAATGAAACACGGCGCGGGAATAAAAAGTTGCATATCTCACCAATAATTTATAACTTAGCCCTCCCGTAACATTCACTTACCACTGACTATTACTTCAGATTATGGTTAACCCTCACAGATATTGCGTGATAATGTGTGGCGGCATCGGCAGCCGCTTCTGGCCCAACAGCCGCGAATCAAAGCCCAAACAGTTTCTCGACTTTCTCGGCACCGGCCGCTCTCTATTGCAGATGAGCTATGACCGCATACTCCCCGTCGTCAGGCCCGAGAATGTGCTGGTGGTGACCAACGCCCGTTATGCGCCCCTCATCCGCGAGCAGCTCCCCGATCTCCCCGAGGCAAACATACTGCTCGAACCCGCCCGCCGCAACACCGCCCCCTGCATCGCATGGGCCGCCTATCATATCGCCGCCATCGACCCTCAGGCGAGCATCATGGTCGCCCCCAGCGATCACCTGATCACCCGCGATGCTCTCTTTCAGGAGGCGATCGTCAACGGCTTTGACTTCGTTGAGAAGAATGACGCCCTGCTCACGCTCGGCATCAACCCCACACGCCCGGAGACCGGTTACGGCTACATTCAGGTCGGCCCCAAAGCCGAGGGTGACATCTATCATGTCAAGACTTTCACCGAGAAACCCAAGCTCGAACTGGCCAAGGTCTTCCTCGAGTCGGGCGAATTTTTCTGGAACTCGGGGATATTCCTCTGGAGTGCCAAGACCATCATCCGCGAACTCAAGACCAACGCCCCCGATGTGGCCAACTGTTTTGAGAAAGGTCTCGAATATTTCGGCACACCGGCCGAGAAGAAATTTATCGACGAGAACTTCCCCGGCTGCATGGGCATCTCGATCGACTTCGCCGTCATGGAGAAAGCCCGCAACGTCTATGTCGAGTGCGTGTCATTTGGCTGGAACGATTTAGGCACATGGAGCGCCCTCTATGACAACTCACCCAAAAACCGCGACGCCAACGTGGCCCAGAACTGCAACCTTTTGGCCTACAACGCCACCGGCAACATCTTTGCCGTCACCGGCGAGAAGCTGGTGGTGGTCGACGGACTCAAGGATTACATCGTGGCCGATGCCGGCGACGTATTGTTGATATGTCCCAAAGCCGAGGAACAGCGCATCAAGCAGATGGTCAATGATGCCAAGCTCGCATTCGGCGACAAATATCTGTGACCCTCAGACGCAGACATAACGCAAGACTTACCCCCGGGCGACTTTTACGCTCGGGGCGTATTGTCATCTCAATGCTGATGCTGGCATTGATGACCGTGATATTCACGGTCGCGGATGCCCGCATAGCGATAGCTGCCGGCCTCGTGGCCAAGATACAGATCCTCCCCCTGGCGATGGCCGGAGCGGTGACCGCCCTGACCGTCTGGTGCGGGGTGACACTGCTGTTAGGGCGCATATACTGCTCGACAGTCTGCCCGATGGGGGCGTTACAGGATATAATTGCACGCATACCGCGGCTGACCCGCAGCGCACGCCGTAATCATCCCTATCATTACGCGATGCCCAACAACAAGCTCCGCTACTCACTGGCTATAACGGTGCTTGTCTGCATCATCGCCGGCATATCGGTCATACCGGGTATTCTCGACCCCTATTCGGCCTACGGGCGCATCGTCACGCGCCTGCTCAGGCCGCTGATCACCGATGATAAAGGAAACATCCTCATCGCGTCGGCTCTTGCGACAGTGATCGCCGTTGTGACACTCTTTGGCGTAGGTATAATGGCATGGCGCAGGGGGCGACTCTATTGCAACACCATCTGCCCCGTGGGGGCAGCCCTGAGCGTACCGGCACGCTGGAGTCTCTTACACTTTGACATCGACACCGACCTATGTATCAATTGCCGCGCATGCGAGCGCGTCTGCAAGTCACAATGTATCTCGGTAAACGATCACGTCGTCGACCACTCGCGCTGTGTCGTCTGCTTTGACTGCGTGAACGCCTGCGGCGAAAACGCCATTCGCTATACTACCCGGCGCAAACGTCTGTCAACACCGATGCTGCAACGCATTGTGCCCCTCGACACCGCCCCCGGCGCCGGGTCGACCCTCCCCGCCGTAAAAGATAACGCCGTAAAAGAGACCTGCCGAAAAGAGACGTCATCACCCCCCGTGAGGATCGACCGCCGTCAGTTCCTCGCCACCGGTCTATTAGTGGCGGCCGCCCCGGCACTGTCGGTGATCGCCGACACCGCTGCCAAAAGCGCAGTACCCGACGGGATGACAGCGATGAAACCTCTTCACCCGGTCGCTCCCCCGGGCAGACACTCGATGGCCTCATATCTCGACCGCTGCACAGGCTGCGGGCTCTGTGTGGCACACTGTCAGGGTAAGGTACTCACTCCCTCGGCCGGTCAGCTCGGATGGGTGCACGCCCTCCACCCCGTCATGGACTATGACAAGGGGCGCTGTGTCTATGACTGCACACGCTGCACCGACCTCTGCCCCACCGGCGCTCTCACACCGCTCACCGTCGACGAGAAACATATATTCATCATCGGCCATGCCCGCGTCGAGCCGGCCAACTGTATCGGCTGTGGCAACTGTGTCTACGATTGCCCCCGCAACACCATCAGCCTCATCAGGCGCGGCCCCGTGCCCGACGGTTACAAGGGTAGCCGCAGCCATTATGTGGCGAGTGTCGACACCTCAGAGTGCATCGGCTGCGGCACATGCCAATATGTCTGCCCCGTCACCCCCTGCAAGGCCATAATCGTCGACGGCATAGTCTAACTCATCAATAACCACAATGCAACAATACCTCGACCTGCTGAGATATATCCGTGATAACGGTACAGACAAATCAGACCGCACCGGCACAGGCACGCGCAGCGTGTTCGGCTACCAGATGCGCTTTAACCTCGAGGAGGGATTCCCTCTGCTCACCACCAAAAAACTTCATCTCAAATCAATCATCTACGAGCTGCTGTGGTTTCTCAAAGGTGACACCAACGCCCGTTACCTGCAGGATCATGGCGTAAGGATCTGGAACGAGTGGGCCGACCCTGACGGCAACCTCGGCCATATCTACGGCTATCAGTGGCGGTCATGGCCCGGCTATGACGGCGAATTTATCGACCAGATCACCGAGGCAGTCGAGACCATCAAGCATAACCCCGACTCACGCCGCATTATCGTCAGCGCCTGGAATGTAGCCGACCTCAAACGTATGAATCTCCCCCCGTGCCACGCCTTCTTTCAGTTTTACGTCGCCGACGGGCGTCTGTCGCTGCAACTCTATCAGCGCAGCGCCGACACCTTTCTCGGCGTACCGTTTAATATCGCCTCATACGCCCTGCTGACGATGATGATGGCACAGGTATGCGGTCTGCGCCCCGGCGACTTTATCCACACCCTGGGTGACGCGCATATCTATAACAACCACTTCGAGCAGGTCAATGAGCAGTTGTCGCGCACCCCTCGCAAACTGCCGGTGATGAAGATCAACCCCGAGGTCAAGTCGATATTCGACTTCAAATACGAAGACTTCACTCTTGAGGATTACGACCCCCTCCCCCACATCAAAGCCACCGTAAGCGTCTGACCCAAACCATCACAACCAATGATCACAACCATTATCGCAGCCGTCACCACCGATCGCGCCATAGGCCGGGGCGGCAACCTTATCTATCATATATCGGCCGATCTGCGCCGCTTCAAAGCACTTACCGTCGGACACACCGTCATAATGGGGCGCAAGACCTTTGAGTCGCTACCCAAAGGAGCACTCCCCGATCGCCGCAATATCGTCGTGACCCGCACCGCCGGCTTCACTGCCCCCGGCATCGAGACCGCACCATCTCTCACCGATGCGCTCGATATGGCCCGCAAGGCCGGCGAGACCGAGACATTCATCATCGGGGGCGGCATGCTATATGACACCGCCATGCCGCACGCCGACCGCCTGCAACTCACCTCCATCGAGGCCACCGCGCCCGATGCCGACATCTACTTCCCCGAGATTGACCCAGCCCGGTGGACCCTCACCGCCGAGTCAGCCTCTCAGACCGACGACAAGACCGGCGTCACCTACCGCTTCCTCACCCTCGACACCCGATCGTGACCCCCACACCCCCTCATCCCTTCACACTCCCTCCCATTCTACCCATTCCTACCCACTAAAAACAAATTCCTCCCCCCCTAAAAACAAAAAAACGGCGGCCACCGAGATCCCCCGGATGCCGCCGCTATATCGTAGCTTATGCGCGGTGATTACTTCTTGGTATAAACGCCTGTATCACCATCCTCGTCAATGAGATACATCTTCTTGCCGTCGATGCGCACGATGTTGGTTACAGACTCGGTGTAACCATCCTCAACGTATGTGAGAGTGACGGCTGCGCCATCCTTGAGATTACCGTTAACTGTATAAGTACCGGCAAACTCCTCACTCTCGGTCTGGCCATGATAAGTCTCGGCATACATGCCATAGAAAGTGTTATCTTTGTTAAATGTAATAGCCTCATAATAAACCCAACCATCGTCAGGATCAACACTCGAGCTTTCCCATGTACCGATCAGGGCGCTGTTGTCATCATCGTCATCGCCGCAAGACACGAGGGCGAAAGAGAGGGTAGCAAACAGAGCCACCATAAGCAGTTTGAAATACTTCTTCATTTTGGATAATGTTTTTGGTAATGTTTTATTAAGATTGGAAAATGTTTTGTCAGAATGAAATTACGTTTATTAAAATACGGGAATAGTTACGGGTAAGGTTATCAGACAGGCATTGCTTGTCGTCTTTATTATCGGCCTGCAAAGTTACTTATAATTTTCAGACCCGCCATTGACTATCAGAGAAAAATTTGTATATTTGCAGGCGAAATCGGTGGTCGAGGCCTCCGGCGACATCTTTTTGCCCTGGTAGTTCAACGGATAGAATAGATGTTTCCTAAACATTTGATAGCAGTTCGATTCTGCTCCGGGGTACTAATTTCCTGTAATGATTGAAACTGACACCCTCTGTCATAATGCGCATAATCCTCATCGGGGCGACCGCCCTGATGGTTGCTGCGTGCGCCTCGATCGGCAGGCCTGAGGGGGGCCCCCGCGATGAAACACCCCCGGTATTTATCCGCTCTAACCCAGCTATCGGCGAGCTGAATGTCTCGCGCAACCGCCTCGACCTGTGGTTTGACGAAAACCTCAAGCTCGATGACCCCGCCAACAAGGTGGTTATTTCACCCGTGCAGACTGAGAATGCCCGCGTCAACGCCAACGGCAGACACCTGACGGTCGAGTTCCGCGACACGATGATCGACTCTACCACCTACGTCATCGACTTTGCCGACGCTATACGCGACCTCAATGAGGGGAACATCCTCGACGGGTTTGCCTTTGACTTCTCAACCGGCGACCATATCGACACGCTGATGATTTCGGGGATGCTCTTCCAGGCCCGTAATCTCGAACCGGCCCAGGGAATGGTCGTCGGGGTGTACTCAAACCTGGCCGACTCGGCCATCTCGACCCTCAAACTCGAGCGCGTGGCCAAGACCAACCAGTACGGCCAGTTCACCATCCGTGGTCTGCGTCCCGGCCAATATAACATCTTTGCCATCGATGACAAGAACCATGACTGGCACTGGGACAGGTCTGAGAATATCGCATTCTTCCCCATGACGATTTCACCCTCGGCCGAGCCCGTCGAGGTGACCGACACCCTGCGGGGATCTGACGGCACCGACTCGATCGTCACCCGCCGCGCATGGCATTACCTCCCCGACGACATACTGCTGACATGGTTTAACGAGAACTATCGCAGCCAGTATCTGCGCGACAACAAACGCCCGTCGCAGCGGTATCTCGAATTTAAGTTCGGCGCACCTGTCGATACGGCGCCTCAATTCACCATCGTCAACGGCCCTCATGCCGGGCGGCTGCTCGATGACCTCTCGGTGCTCGAGACCCGCGCCGACCGCGACTCGCTGGTCTATTGGCTCTCAGACTCGCTGCTGGTCGAGCAAGACTCACTGCTGATCGCCGCACGCTACCAAAAGACTGACACCCTCGACCGTCTGGTGTGGCAGCAAGATACCCTGAAAATGTTTTGGCGGCGTCCCAAAATCGATGAAAAGGCTGTCGAGAAGGCTTGGGCCAAGAAACTCAAAGCAATTGAGGAGGCCCGCGAGAAAAACGACTCGGTGGCTCTCGCCGCTGCCCTGGCCGACACCGTCACTCAGCCGACATTCCTCAACCTCAAGGCTCTGACATCATCGGCACAGGAGCTCAACCAACCCGTCAAATTCCAGGCATCCGAGCCGTTGCTGCCCGTCGCGCCCGATGTATGGCGTCTCGAGATGATGAACGACACGGTGTGGCAGACAGTCACCGAGGCCACCATGACACCCGACTCGGCATCGGCCCGCACTCTGGTGCTTTCAGCCCCCTGGACTGAGGGTACGAAATATCGCTTCACGGCCGACTCGACCGGTATCTCAAACATCTACGGCGAGTTTATCAAAGAGTTTAAGCACGAGTTTACCACCAAACGGCTCGACGATTACGGCAACATTTATCTCAACATCACCGACATGCCGCTGTTAGGGTTGCCTGACAGTGCCCGCGTCATAGTCGAGCTGCTCACGGGATCTGATGCCGTGACCGCCACCGCCCCCGTCATCAACGGCAGCGCGACATTTAACTACGTCAACCCCGCCACCTATTACGCCCGCGCCTATATTGACCTCAACGGCGACGGAGAGTGGACCACCGGCAACGTCGCCGACAAGCGGTTGCCCGAAGACGTTTTCTATTTCCCCAAGAAACTGCTACTGCGAAAAAACTGGGATCTCGAGCAAGACTGGGCGCTGCTCGACACGCCTGTCGACAAGCAGAAACCCGACGCAGTCAAGACCAACAAGCCCAAGACCCGCGGGCCACAGCCGCGCAACGATGACGACGACGAATATGAAGACAGTTATGACCCCGGCCAGGGAGCTTGGGGTAACGGCTCGCAATATAACAACGCCGGCAACCGCCGGAGCTCGGGCGGTTTCTCAGGCTCAGGTATGGCCACCCACCGCGACTTCTGACCCCGGGCCGCCCCCCGTCACTCCAGCCCCTTATCCTGACATTTATCACTACACATATATCTGATCGCCATGCTCGACAAAGAGATGATAAGAGACCCCCGCGAATGGCAACTGGTGATCGAGGCGGGTGTCGACACCCTCTCGGTCATGATGTTTTCTCAGCGCGAGCATCAGTCGCTGATCTACCGCGAGATACCTCTGGCGCGCGACATTTCGCCCCTGAGAGCGTTTCAGGATGCCGTCTATGACAACCCGCTGCTGTTGGGAGACTTCGGCCGTACCACCCTGCTGATACCCTCGCGGCGCGTTGTGGTCACCCCCGACATCCTCGACGATGACTCACGCCGTGAGACATACCTGAGTGCATTCCCCCCGGCCACAGCTGACACCCCGGAGGAGATGATCACCGAGACCCTCCCCGACCTGCACACCGTCATCACCATGGGTGTCGACCGCGAGTTTGTGGGGTTTGCACGCCGCACATTCAACAACCCTGCGCTACGCCATACCCTCACCCCCACGGCACTATACTTCAAGAGCAAGCACCCCGGGGCGGCCCGCGGTAAGATGATCGCCAACCTGCGCCCCGACCGCTGCGACATCGTCATGCTCGGCGAGCACGCCCCGCAGGTAATAAACTCATACCCGACACGCGACCCCATGGACGCGTTATATTACATCATGGCATGCCGACAGGCCTACGGCCTGCTCCCCTCCGACGAACTGATTCTGGCGGGCGACACCGCCACCCGCGCCGCCGTCACCCCACAGCTTCGCCGGTTTATCCGCTACGTCATCCCCGCCATACTCCCCGCCTCGATGTTCCGCGCCGGGCGCGATGCCCTGCGCGCACCATTCGAGGTCACCGTCACACCGTTGACGGGTCAGCAACTAACTCAATAACACAAGACACCACCATGCGTATAATACGAGGAAAATACGGGCGACGCCGCTTTGACGTCCCCACCAACATCACCGCCCGCCCCACCACCGATTTTGCCCGCGAGAACATCTTTAACGTCATCGAGAACCTCGTTGACTTTGACCAAGACACCCCCGATGCCCTCGACCTATTTGCCGGCACCGGCGCCGTCTCATTTGAGTTCCTGTCACGCGGCTGCCGCACCGTCACCTCGGTCGAGAAAGCCTCGACGCAGGCCAACTTTATCCGTAAAGTCGCCGACACGCTCGGCGCCGACAACCACACACTAATCCGTGGCGACGCACTCCGTTACATTCAGGCCGCGCCACGCTCATTCGACATAATTTTTGCCGACCCCCCTTACGATCTCCCCGGCTTCGCCGAGATTCCAGAGAAAGTGCTCGCCTCAAAGCTCCTCCATCCCGGCTCACTGTTTATTCTCGAACATTCGGCCAAACACGACTTCTCATCATTACCCCATTTCATCGAGCATCGGTCATACGGCTCGGTCAACTTCTCAATCTTCCGCATCCCTGCCGATACAGAGACCCCATCAGACCACCAATCGCTCTGATCTCCCCCATGCGCAAGCTCACACTCTATATCATCCTCATCATAACACTCTCTGCACTTTGCGGCTCATGCCGTAAAGCATCACCGCCACACCCGGCCCTCAGTCTCGCCGACTCACTGATGGAGACCTCTCCCGACTCTGCCCTTACACTCCTCTGCAATCTCGACACCTCCATCCTCACCACACCTGCCGACCATCCCCTCTACCACCTTCTGCTCACCCAGGCCCAGGTCAAAACAGGCATCACTCCATCACCAGACAACTATCGGCTTGAGAATCTTGTAGATTATTATCACACACACCCAGACAATAAGCGACATCTTATGCTCGCTCTCTATCTATTAGGATATTATTATATCACATCCGGAGACTACGAGCAGGCGTTACAACCTTTATTGGACGCTAAACAAATCGCGATCGAATTAGATAATCAATTCCAACTCGGACTAATCTATCGCCAGATTGCTACCGTATACCAACAAGCATACGATGCCCCTGACGATTTACTCTATGAAGAAAAAGCTGTAGATGCGTTTAGACAAAGTGGAAATGAAGAATACACCAACTATGAGCTATATAATTATGCAATGTCTACATATTTCAATGGCGACAATGAAAAGGCATTAGCTCTCTTATCACAAGTTAAACAAAAAGCAGAAGAATTACAAGATACGGTAACAATCATTGACGCCTTTTCAGGACAAATGCTAATTCATTATGCGCTTGGCGATTTCTCATCTGTAATATCTGACTCCGACACCCTCGGGCTTCTCGATGCAGAGATTGATCTTCATAATCTTCAGCTATTAGCTATCAGTTATGACTATCTTAATCAATTTCAAAAAGCAGACTCGATATTAAGTATTGTAATTTCCCGAGACGGACACACTTTCGCCGGATTGCATCACATGTATGCTTCTAGAGGTGATTATAAAAACGCATATTACTCTCAATTAAAATTACTTCACTATACCGATTCTGTGTTTGCAAAACTCTCTCGCCAGCAAATTATTCATAAAACAATTCTTATACAAGAAGCAGAAGCCAGACAACATAAAATATCAGCCAATAAAAGTCAGCGGCGATTTATACTGGCATGCATAATAACGGGGCTTCTGTCGGTAATTATCCCTATCATAATTATTTATTATAGACGCTCTTTAATACATAAGAATCGAGATCTACTCATCTCCTTAGAGACTCTTTCTACTGAATTTAAGGCAAAACTACGCCAATCTGAAAGTGATAATAATGCCCGAACGGCCAGGGTAGAAATACTCAATTCCATCTATCAAAATCGTTATACGATTCTTGACGAGATTTGTCGCGCGTATTCTGAAAAACCAGACAACACACAACCATATCAATATGCAAGATTACTTCATAATACCATCTCAAAACTCAAGGCTCAACCTGAATTTTTAGAACGGTTAACCGAAGAATTTGATATTTCGTCAGACCACTTATATTCTGATCTTAAAAAACATGGCGCAAGGTTTTCTAAAGATGACCTCGCCTTACTAATTTATATCGTATCAGGATTCTCAATCGGGTCGATAAGCCTATTCATGTCTCTCTCAAAGACCATAATCTATAGTCGTAAATATAAACTAAAACAGAAAATCTCTAATCTTGATTTTGACCGTAAACAGCAACTTTTAGCCTATTTTTAACCTTTTTGGCATTGTGATTCAAGTATCAAAAAGTTGCGGCGAGATTATTTTTTATTACTATATTGTGTATCAATATCTTAATGCCCTCTCCGGCGAGATTATTATTCGCTCGGATGAGGGATTTTTATCTTGAATAAATATACCTTTGTGATATTATTTATACTAATTTTCCTACACATGAAACTTAACAAATTATTCACACTATTTGCCATGTCTCTGCCATTTGTTGGCAGCCAGGCCATATTTGCAGAAGAACCACCGCCAGACGGCGATCCGATCCTCATCCCGGCACTTCCTCCGAAAGGCAATAAAAAGAATATCCCAGCCAAGTATCAAACATATTTATTCTACACCTACCCCGAGGCGTGCCTTTCGACCTCAATGCCTTATTCTTGCGCCATTATAGATGTTGCGGATGAAGATGGAAATGTCTATTCCTCTATGATGGCAACCCCTCATGAATCGTGTGGATTACTCGACCTGCAACCATCATCAACAATCACCGTCACATTCGACAACGGCACTATCCTGCAAGGGAAATACTAAACTTGCGTAACCTTTCTAATCATTATTTTTAACCATACAA
>CAMWLR010000065.1 GCA_947175215.1 uncultured Porphyromonadaceae bacterium | reverse complement strand
TTTATTTTCAATCCACCAAATTTTTCACCGAAAATTTTGCGGAAAATTTGCGACAACCCATTTAACAAGCTCATCAACAGCTATAATCCTCAGGGTGTACATTAATAAATATAAGAGAGTTAGTCTGAGTGGACTAATAAGACTAATAAGTCGATTTAGACCAATTAGACTAATAAGGCTAATCCGGCGAGTTGGGCAAATTGATGAGGATTGAGAGAATGTGATAAAAATATTAGCGGGAGATTTATTGAGGGTAGCAGGGATTATTGTAATTTTGCAGATAGTGCACATCCCCATAGCATCCACCTCAATCTCGGATGTTCTCCATAAATAATAATGGTATCCATAAATAATAGCTGTGCACGTCTAATAACATATTATGCAGCAATCAACATATATGAGCCGGATAATCAAGATAGAGAGGACTGATGATGAGAGGGTGAGGATTTACTCGTCACTGACTGAAGCGCAGTTACGCAATAAGCTACATCCTGAAGATGGGGTATTTATCGCCGAAAGTCCGAAAGTCATTAAAGTAGCCATACAGGCTGGGTATCGCCCTTTGTCGATGCTGTGTGAGGAGAAACATATTGCCGGGGATGCCGCCGAGATCATCGCCGCGAATGAGGATATGCCGGTTTTTACGGGTAGCCGCGAAACGTTGAGCCGCTTAACGGGTTATACCTTAACCCGCGGTGTGCTCTGCGCTATGCGCCGTCCGACGCCTCTCTCACCGGCTGATGTCTGCAAGGGGGCAAAACGTATAGCGGTCATCGATGATGTGACTGACACCACTAATATCGGGGCTATATTCAGATCTGCGGCTGCGTTGGGGATAGACGGGATATTACTCAGCCCGACTGCTTGCGATCCGCTCAACCGTCGTGCCATCAGGGTGTCGATGGGGACGGTCTTTCTGATCCCTTGGGCCTATCTCAATGACACCGACTATCTTAACGAATGTAACGAATTAGGATTCAAGACCGTAGCGATGGCTCTGCGAGACGACTCTGTCTCGATCGACGACCCTCGTCTTGTCTCAGAACCGCGCTTAGCTATCATTCTCGGTACCGAGGGGGAGGGTCTGCCCGCCTCAATCATCGAGGGCTGCGATTATGTGGCCCGCATACCGATGGCAAGAAATGTCGACTCGCTCAATGTCGCCGCAGCCTCGGCTGTCGCGTTCTGGCAGCTCAGGTCAAGACACAACAACGGCATCTGCTGACCCTATCTGGAAAGGGGGCGGATGCCGTTGTTGTTGACGGAGCTGACCCGTCGGCGGGTCATCCTCCATTAGCCTGATTTTGCGGGCAGATGTCGCTTCCAACATCTCACGGGAGATTTCTTATCTCACCCGATCATTATCATCATTATCCTTATGCCTTTATAACACGAGGGGGAATGAAAATGTTCGGATGACGGGTAATATTTTACCAACCGCCGCTCGACCCGCCGCCACCGGTCATACCACCGCCAAACGACCCGCCGGAGAATCCCCCTCCTCCGCCGAAGCCGCCACGGCCGCCTCCACCAAGAATCACCGGGGGTGCCACGACCTTGGGAATCTGATACGGCACGTTGGTAACATTATTGCAATTAAAACAGCGATAGGTATTTACCCCCTGACCGGGAGTCGTGGTGGTAGGCTGACGCAGCACGCGGTTTGAAACCAGCGCAGCTGTGCGAGCACCGCATACATGGCACACCGAGTAATGCTTCTGACGGTTGATATAAGGAATCACCTCGGTCTCGTTACAATTAGGGCATAGCCACACATCGTAATCTATCGAGTTAAGTCGCTCCTCGGCATCCTGCGCCGGCGTGAGATAGAGGTTGTCTGTCTCCTCGTCAAGCCGCTTCATCGGGGTCGAACAGTTGGAGCACAGGTGCTTGCGGGTACGGATATGCCTCATCGTCAGTAACCACGTCATCAGCACAGGCAACACTATACCCAGCGACAAGGCCGTGACCACCATCACTGTGAGTTTATTCTCCTCAAACAGATGATATGCCTCGGCCGTATCTTTTCCCCGGCTCTTAAACCAAAGCGAAAAATACCAGCCGGTCATACAAATAAGCATCAGCAGACAGACCGTGAGATAAACCTTAAAGAAGTCTCCCTTATCGCCTGCCCCGGCATCATTGTTATATTTCGACATCAGTTCGGCGCGGGCCTCCTCACTTGTCAGAGCGCTGTGAAGGTCGTCGACAGCGGCCACCACACCCCCGTCATAATCACCATCGACCAGGTGGGGTTTAAGTGTCTTGTTGAGAATCACCCAGCATAGAGCGTCGGGCAATACCCCCTCTACACCATAACCGGTGCGGATGACAAACTTGCGGTCATCACGCGATATAAGCATTATCACGCCATTGTCTTTATCTTTCTTGCCGGGCTTCCATCTTTCAAAAAGAGCCGTGGCATACTCATCGATATCCTCGCCGTCGAGATTGTCGACAATCACCACCACCGGCTCGGCCGACGACAGATTCCAGGCATCGGCCAATAACGAGTCAGCCCGCGAGACAGCCTCGGGGGAAAGCATCCCGGCCATATCGGTAACGTATCTCGTGCGGTTGGCGGCATGGACATTCTCGACATCCTCGACCTTGACCGCCGAAACCGTCAGTGGCAGCAACAATATAATTGAAACAAGTAAACGAATCATAACACTATCTTTCATCTTAATGTCACACCGCCGGCAGACTCATGCCGTTGAGTTTTCTGAACAGATCAAGGGCATAGACATCAGTCATAGCCGAAACGTGATCTATCACCCCTTGCAGTTTGGTAAACAGATCGGGGGAATTGACATCATATTGCTCGGGGACTTGCGAGAGGAGCAGCCGCGAATAATTCAGCTCGGGATTGCACACCGCATGGACAAGTTTCTCAAGCAGAAAAGTAATGATGCGGTTACCGGCCAGCTCTACATCCACCACCTCTTTGGCACGGTAGATCTTATTCCACGACAGAGTATTGCATCGCTCATAGGCCTCACGGAGGCGGGGAGAGACACCATCGAGCAGACGCCCGTTGAATTTTCCGGCCAGAATCTCATCCTCATTATCGGCAAACACCCGCGCACAGGCTGTCACCAGCTCACCCACCACACCCGAGCGGAGATAAGCGATCTTCTCGTTGGGGTCGGCAAACCGCGACATAATCTCGCTGCTGCGCTCACGTCGCCCGTCAGGGAGAAACGACAGGAAAAGCGCAATCAACTCATCAGAGCTTACAATCTTGAGTTTATGCGCATCCTCGAGATCCATCACCTCATAACAGATATCATCGGCTGCCTCTACTATATATACTAACGGATGACGCGCAAAACGCATCTCACCATCAGTGGCATTAAGCGCGGGGATACCTAACTCACCTGCTATGCGGCGGTAAGTATCTCGCTCTGAGGTGAAGAAACCGAACTTATCCTTACCTCCCGACAACCCCGACGAATAGGGGTATTTGACTATCGAGGCCAGCATTGAATATGTCATCGCGAAGCCCCCTGTACGCCTGCCGTGGAACTGATGTGTCAGCACTCTCAGCGCATTGGCATTCCCCTCGAAATGCACCAGATCGGCCCATTGTGACGGGGTGAGCTGCTCGCGTAACCCGGCACCGGCACCTTCTGAGAAGAACGTGGCGATAGCTTTTTCGCCTGAATGACCGAACGGCGGGTTACCCATATCATGAGCCAGACAGGCCGCCGCCACAATGTCTCCGATCGAGTCAAGGGCCTTGCCTGCCGGAGTATCGTGATGACGGTCTTGTATCAGACTGACTATCTCGTTGGCCATAGACCGCCCGACTGAAGCAACCTCAAGGCTGTGTGTCAGTCTGTTATGCACAAACACACTACCCGGCAGCGGGAACACCTGGGTCTTGTTCTGCAAACGCCTGAACGGTGACGAGAACACCAACCGGTCAAAATCGCGCTGGAAGTCAGTGCGCGTGCCACGCCGCGGGTCATGGTAATCCTCAAGCCCGAAACGCTTGTCAGAGACAAGTCGCGCCCAGTCCATTTTCTCCTTTGCGTCAGACATCAGCGTCACTCTCAGAGGTTATCTCATCCAGATCCTCATATTTCTGGTAGAGGAAATCATTGTAGGGGAATCGCTCGGTGTGTATCTCCTTGGCTTTCTCATATAGGATATGCTTGAGCTCATCGATATTAGTCCCTTTCTTGGCCGAGATAAACACACAGTTACCCGGGTCGAGACGGTTCATCCACGTCTGCTTAAGTTCCTCCAGAGGGATATTCTCGCGCGAGCGCGGCGTGAGGTCATCCTCATCCTTAGCCACGTGGTTGTAGTTATCGATCTTGTTGAACACCATTATCATAGGCTTATCTGCCGACCCGCATATCTCGGCGAGTGTCTTGTTGACCACCTCGATATGCTCCTCAAACTGGGGATGCGAAATGTCGACCACATGCACCAGCAGGTCGGCGTCCCTGACCTCGTCGAGGGTTGACTTAAACGACTCGACAAGATTTGTGGGGAGCTTGCGGATAAACCCGACGGTATCTGTCAGCAGAAACGGCAGATTGTCGATGGTCACCTTTCTGACCGTCGTGTCGAGGGTCGCAAACAGCTTATTCTCGGCAAAAACATCACTCTTGCTCAACAGATTCATCAGTGTCGATTTACCGACGTTGGTATACCCCACGAGCGCGACACGGGTGAGTTTGCCGCGATTCTTGCGCTGGATAGTCTTCTGACGGTCGATATCGGCAAGCTGCTCCTTGAGCCACGCGATACGACGCTTGATGATACGGCGGTCGGTCTCTATCTGCGTCTCACCCGGGCCGCGCATACCGATACCACCCTTCTGACGTTCGAGGTGAGTCCACATACGGGTCAGTCGGGGCAGCAGATACTGATACTGCGCCAGCTCTACCTGAGTCTTGGCCGTGGCCGTCTGGGCGCGCTTGGCAAAAATATCCAGGATGAGGCTCGACCGGTCGAGAATCTTCACCTGCAACTCCTTCTCTATATTGGCGATCTGCTTGGTCGACAGGTCATCGTCAAAGATCACCATACCTATATCATTCTTCTCGACATACTCCCTGATCTCCTCGAGCTTACCCTTGCCGACAAAGGTCGCCGAGTTGGGGTTGTCGAGCTTCTGTGTGAAACGTTTGACGACCTCACCACCGGCCGTATCGGCCAGAAACTCGAGTTCGTCGAGATATTCATTGACCTTACCCTCAGGCTGTCGCGGGGTAACGAGTCCTACGATGACAGCCTTCTCGGTGGCCTCTTTTGATATTACTAAATCTTTCATCTTTGAGCGGTTTTAACAATAAGAGTGTGACGCGCGGTCTCGCGCCGCCGTGGTCACGCCTGCGCGCTCCCTGAGATGTAAACAAATTTCAGGGTAAAATTCCCTCCGGCGATACGCAGGATATACACCCCGTCTGGGAGACCGTCAAGCGTGTGGACACTCTCACCCGCAGGTGCATTGATGCTCATCACCACACGGCCCGAGGTGTTGTATATCGTTGCAGTCGTTGGATTTGTCAGCCAGAGAGTCAGCTCGTTTCTCTTAACTTCAGCGGATACGGGCGTATGACCGGACGACACCTCGGTGACTCCGGCTGATGCGAAGCCAAACTTAAGTCGTGACACCGCCTTTTTTCCTTGTGAATCTGCCTCGACATCCACCCAGCAATCTTCGGGATAGCTGTAACCGTCGGGCGCCCCCATCCACACCGGGGCGTTGTTTTTTGTACCGTAGGGGGTAATTATCAAGGCATTACCCTTAACAACAGACTCAAACCCGGTCTCATAACCGTGCGAGGCGGCGATGACATTATAAGCGATCTCACTGTTGGGCGAATCGGCATCTTTGGCCATCCCGGTCAGGTCTATCTCGGTGACTGCATCGGTCGGCAGGGTCATTTTCTCGAAAGTATTCATCTCGGGAGAGGCCGTGTCGGCAAACACCGGCAGCGAGGGGTACCATATATCGGGCTGCATCGGATAGTCGGCGATCTTCACGCCTGATTCGTCAAGGCGTCTGAGGGTAAATGTCGTCAGACCGTAATCCTTAAAGAGCGACAGATACATGTCGCCCGTCAGAGGTGACGTGCGCATAGAGCACCCGTATATCTGCCATGGGGTCTCACCGGCTGCGAGCTCCTCGGCAGTAAGGTCAAGAATCTTCGTAAAACTATCGGTGTCAATATCATAGCTAAACACCGCCTGATTTGAGAACCACGTGTTAGGGCCGCCATTCCAATACAGTTTGCTGGATGTGGCCGAGGCATGGAAACCGTCGGGTGTCCACGCATACCACGAATTGGCGGGGGGATAGATACCGTCGGGAATCTGCACCACCCTGAACGGTTCCTCCTCCCTGAGATCACAGCATATCAGCGCACCCGCAGCCGTACCGCTGGCGTTCATGTCAGCGGTGACGCTCATCCAGAAACATCCGGCGTTATCGGTTACCACTGACCCGATGCCGCAATCGGCGGTCAGCGGTTGGGGTATCCCGGTGGGAAACATATCCTTGACACTCAGCACACGCGTCTCGGCCGGCGCACTCTCATCAAGCAGCAACAGCCCGTAACTCTGCGAAGCGATCGCCAGCGTATGGCCGCTGCGGGCTATCATACCCGTCTGATAGGGGTACTGATACGGGATGGTCGAGGGGTTGCCGTCGGGTGAAAACTCGAGGGGGAACTCATACTTGACCGTTTTATCGCTCTCGTCAAACGTGACTATACCGTCGGTGGTGGTCACCATAGCTCCCGAGGGTGTGCCGGGCATAACGGCACGACCCTGCACACCGCGCCCCTCGGCATTGGTCAGTTCGACCGAGGTGATGAACCCGAGGGTCTCAGCATCAAGCACGGTCAGCGTGCCGGTCATCTCATAACTGCCGGGGGCAACCGGGTGATTTGAAACGACATACAGCCTGTCACCGTATTGGCGGGCATGACATATCGCACCGGGCAACTCCCGTCCGGGATTATTCTGCCTGAAGGCGCGGTAGACCCAGCTACCTTCCCCCGCAGGATTAAATATATTGATCGACCCGTTGTTGGGGTTACCTGTCGTCTCCTCATTCATTATCAGCACGCTCCCCTCGGGAATGGCGACCGAGGAGGTTGCTGTCAGGGGGGCGATGAGGGCCGCTACACCCAAGATATTTTGTAAAAATTTCATTATGATTGGCTTTTGCAAAAATGGCGTTGCAAATATAGTTATTTTTTTCTAATTTTGCACTCTTAAATCAGACACCCTAAGTACTATCTATATAAGAGAAATATTCAGATGGACAAGAACTTCAAACGTACTCTCGTAACCACTGCTCTTCCCTATGCCAACGGCCCTGTGCATATCGGCCACCTGGCAGGCGTATATGTGCCCGCCGACATCTACACACGTTTCCTGCGCCTGCGCGGCGAGGATGTGATAATGATCGGCGGCAGCGACGAGCATGGCGTGCCCATCACCATCCGCGCCCGCAAGGAGGGTATCACACCCCAGGATGTGGTAGACCGCTATCACAAGATCATCAAGGATTCGTTTGAAGAACTCGGCATATCGTTTGACGTATATTCTCGCACCACGTCAGAGACCCACAGCGAGACCGCCTCAGAGTTTTTCCGTCACATATATGACAAGGGTGGATTCGTCGAGAAATCATCGATGCAGCTCTATGACGAGGGCGCGGGCCGCTTTGTCGCTGACCGCTATGTCATCGGCGAGTGCCCCGTGTGCCACTCGCCCGGCGCATACGGCGACCAGTGCGAGAAGTGCGGCTCGTCACTGACACCCACCGACCTCATCAACCCCCGCTGCGCCGAGACCGGCAATGTGCCCGTGCTCAAAGAGACCAAGCACTGGTATCTCCCCCTCGAGAATTATCAGAAGGCTCTCGAGGAGTGGATTCTCGATGGCCACAAGGAGTGGAAGACCAACGTCTACGGCCAATGTAAGTCGTGGCTCGACCTGGGGCTACAGCCCCGCGCGGTCACCCGCGACCTCGACTGGGGTATCCCCGTGCCTGTCGAGGGTGCCGACGGCAAGGTGCTTTATGTATGGTTTGACGCCCCCATCGGCTATATCTCCAACACCAAGGAACTGCTCCCCGACACCTGGCAGAAATACTGGAAAGACCCCGAGAGCCGCATAATCAACTTTATCGGCAAAGACAACATCGTCTTCCACTGCATCATCTTCCCGGCCATGCTCATGGCCTACGGCGACGGCTACCAGCTCCCCGACAACGTCCCCTCAAACGAGTTCCTCAACCTCGAGGGTGACAAGATCTCGACATCACGCAACTGGGCCGTGTGGCTCCACGAATACCTCCGCGACTTCCCCGGCAAGCAGGACGTGCTGCGCTACGTGCTCACCGCCAACGCCCCCGAGACAAAAGATAACGACTTTACCTGGGGTGACTTCCAGCAGCGCAACAACAGCGAACTGGTCGCCATCCTCGGCAACTTTGTCAACCGCGCCATGGTGCTCACCCACAAATATTTTGACGGTGTGCTCCCCGAGGCTCGCCCCACCGAGGTCGAGACCGCCCTCACAGACGAGATATTATCGCTCAAGGCCCGCATCACCGAGGCCCTCGAGACATTCCACTTCCGCGAGGCCCTCAAGCTCGCCATGGATATGGCACGCGCCGGCAACCGCTACCTCCAGGAGACCGAGCCCTGGAAGGTTGCCAAGACCGACATGACCCGCACGGCCACCATCCTCAACACAGCCATACAGATCTGCGCCAACCTTGCCATCGTCTTCGAGCCCTTCCTGCCGTTTATGAGCGCTAAGCTCCTCAAGATGCTCGGCGGCGATACCATCACCTGGGATATGCTCGGATGCATGGATCTCGTACCCGCCGGCGCCAAGCTCGCTCAGCCTGAGTTGCTCTTTGAGAAGATCGAAGACTCGACCATACAAGGTCAGCTCGACCGTCTGACCCGCATCAAGGAGGAAAACAAACTCGCCGCCTGGCGTCCCGAGCCCCAGCAGCCCGACGTACCGTTTGACGACTTCATGAAAATGGACATCCGTGTGGGCACCGTCCTCGAGTGCGAGCGTGTGCCCAAAGCCGACAAACTGCTGAGATTCCTCATCGACGACGGCATGGAGAAACGCACCATCGTCAGCGGTATCGCCAAATATTACAAACCCGAAGACCTCACCGGCAAGCAGGTATGCTTCGTGGCCAACTTCGCTCCCCGCAAACTCAAAGGCATCGAGTCGCAGGGGATGATACTCTCGGCGCAAAACCCCGACGGCTCACTGGTGGTCATCACCCCCTCAGCCCCCGTCACCCCCGGCTCACAGGTCAAATAACATCCTCAGCCACACCTACCCTCAGTCGCTGCCATAATGAAACACAAACTCTCACGCAAACCCCGCATCCTCATTATCTATACCGGAGGCACGATAGGGATGATCGAAGACCCCGCCACGGGCACACTGCGCCCGTTTGACTTCTCGCACCTGATCGACAACGTACCCAAGATCAAGATGCTCGACTACGACATCCGCCACATACAGTTCAATCCCCCTATCGACTCGAGCAACATGAACCCCGCGCACTGGCAACAGATCGCCGAGGCCATCGGTAAGAACTATGACGATGTCGACGGCGTTGTCGTGCTCCACGGCACCGACACCATGGCCTACACAGCCTCAGCCCTCTCATTCATGCTCGAACACCTGCGCAAACCCGTCATCATCACCGGCTCGCAGCTACCCATCGGCGAGGTGCGCACCGACGGTGAGGAAAACCTCATCACCGCCCTGCAGATCGCCGCCGCCACTGACCCCGTCAACGGCGAACCGATGGTACAGGAGGTCGCCATCCTCTTTGAAAACTATCTCTGGCGCGGCAACCGCTCCACCAAGATGAGCGCCGACAACTTCAACGCATTCAAGAGCAACAACTACCCCCCGCTGGCCAAAATCGGACTCTCGATACACTTCAACCCCGATTCACTCTGGCGCATCAACGACCCCCATCCCCTCAAAGTCTATACCGGCCTCAACACCGACATTATTATAATATATGTCAACCCCGCCATGACCCCAGCCTCGCTATGCCAGCAGCTCGAGACCCCCGGCGTCAAAGGCGTCGTCCTCAAAACCTACGGCGCAGGCAACGCCCCCACCGACCCCTGGTTTAACGACGCCATCCGGCGGGCCATCGAGCGCGGCATCGTCATACTCAACATCACCCAGTGCGTCAACGGCGCAGTCCACCAGAAACGCTACTACACCGGCGACCTCCTCGCCCGTGCAGGCGTCATCTCAGGCCACGACATGACCACCGAGGCCGCTCTGACCAAAATGATGTTCCTCTTTGGCTCAGGCCTCACCCCCGCCCAAGTCACCCAGCGCCTGCTCCATCCCATCTGCGGCGAAATGACCATCTGAACCCCATTCCCACCCTTTCTCACTCTTGCAAAATTGCAAAATAATTTGTAACTTTGCCGCGGTTTTGAGGATGACACCATCCCTGCCAACATCAATAAATTAATAATCAATAGGTTAAGAAATGAACCACTACGAAACCGTTTTCATTTTAACTCCCGTTTTGTCTGACGCCCAGATGAAGGAAGCGGTAGAGAAGTTCACCAAGGTGCTCACCGACAACGGCGCAACCATCGTGAACGAAGAATTATGGGGCCTGCGCAAGCTCGCTTATCCCATCGACAAAAAATCCACCGGATTCTACTCTCTGGTTGAATTTGACGGCGACCCCACACTCGTTAAGAAACTCGAGACAGCATTCCGCCGCGACGAGCGCGTCATCCGTTTTCTCGTGTTCCGCAACGACAAATACGCCGCTGAATACGCCGCAAAACGCCGCTCACTCAAAGCCGGCAAAGCCGCTGCCGCTGCTGCTCCCGCTGAGAACGCCGAGGCATAATCTCAGCAATCTCAACGCAGCCATCTACAAATCAACCAACTAAAAGAATCACGACAATCATGGCACAGACCCAATCCGAAATCCGATATCTTACCCCCCTGTCGGTCGACGTCAAGAAGAAAAAATACTGCCGCTTCAAACGCTCAGGCATCAAATACATCGACTACAAAGACCCCGAGTTCCTCAAGAAATTCCTTAACGAACAAGGTAAAATCCTCCCCCGCCGCATCACCGGCACCTCTCTCAAATTCCAGCGTCGTGTCGCTCAGGCCGTTAAACGCGCCCGTCACCTCGCCCTCCTCCCCTACGTGACCGACCTTATGAAATAAGCCAAAGGCTCAGTTACCCACATTCACTTCAACCAATTAGAACTCCCATCTTATGAAGATCATATTGAAAGAAGACGTGCGCGGCCTTGGTTACAAGGACGACGTAGTCGAAGTCAAAGACGGTTACGGCCGCAACTTCCTCATCCCCCAGGGTAAAGCCGTCATCGCAAACAACTCAAACCTCAAGCAGCTCGACGAGAACAAACGCCAGCAGGCACACAAACTCGCCCAGATCAAAGCTGACGCCGAGGCCCTGGCAGCATCACTCGCTGATGTATCACTCACCATCGGCGCCAAAGCAGCCGCTAACGGCACAATCTTCGGCTCGGTCAACAACATCCAGATCGCAGATGCACTCGAGGCACTCGGCCACAAGATCGACCGCAAGACCATCGAACTCAAAGACGCAGTCAAAGAGCTCGGCAAATACACCGCCAAGCTCAACCTCCACAAAGAGGTCACTGTCGAGATACCCTTTGAGGTCGTAGCCGAATAATACTTTTGGCCATCTATTGAACATTATATTCTATTCCCCTGTCCCCCCAATCTTCCCCACAGGGGGGACAAACAATCCCCAACTTGGAAGCCGGAGTACGTGAGTATACCGGCTTTTTTCATACCCACCCCACGAGATCTCCCCATAATCCATCAGCATGGGGAAGATAGATGCATTGCCGACCAAAGTAACGCATCCGCAAATGCATCGGCATGGAATTCCGGTGCGATGCCGACCGAAGATATTTATCCGCACGGGATTCCGGCCACGATGCCGACCGAAGATACTTATCCGCAGGGGATTCCGGTGCGTTGCCGACCGAAGATACTTATCCGCAGGGGATTCCGG
>CAMWLR010000064.1 GCA_947175215.1 uncultured Porphyromonadaceae bacterium | reverse complement strand
AAGGTGGGGAGCAATGTGCTGACCCGACCGGATGGAAAGCCTGATGTGACCAATATGTCGTCGCTGGTTGATCAGATTGCGGCGCTGCATGCCGCCGGCCATGAGGTGGTGTTGGTGTCGAGCGGTGCGGTGGCTTGTGGCCGCGGTGCTTTCGCCACGTTGCCGGCTCTCGATAGTGTGGCTTCGCGTCAGCTCTATTCGTCGATCGGTCAGATCAGGCTGATAAATCTTTATAACCAATTGTTTGGCGAGTATGGTATTTTGGTGGGGCAGGTGCTGACGCAGAAGGAGAATTTCTCGTCGCGTGACCTGTATCTCAATCAGCGTGCCTGTATGCTCACGATGATCAGCAACGGGGTGATACCGGTGGTGAATGAGAATGACACGGCGAGTCTGACCGAACTGATGTTTACCGATAACGATGAGTTGTCGGGGCTGATCGCCACGATGCTCGATGCCGATATGCTTATTATCCTGTCGAATATCGACGGTATTTACACAGGGGCACCGTCATCTGAGGGTGCCGAATTGATACCGCGTGTGCGCCCCGGCGAAGATCCGTCGGAGTATGTGGTCGCCGCCAAGAGCGGTTTTGGCCGCGGGGGGATGGGCACCAAGTGCGGTATCGCCCGCAAGGTGTCGGCCGAGGGGGTCGCTGTGATCATCGCGCGCGGTGACCGCCGCGGTGTGTTGGTCGACCTGGTAAACGATCCCGCGAGTGTCCCGCATACGGTTTTTGAGCCGTCGCCCGCACCTCTGAGCACCATCAAGCGGTGGATCGCACACAGTTCATCTTTCGCCAAGGGGGAGATCCGTGTCAATGCCGATGCCGCCGCCGTGCTGCGCAGTGACCGTGCCGTGAGCCTGCTGCCGGTGGGCGTCACGGGTGTAAGCGGCGAGTGGGAGGAGGGAGACATAGTCTCGGTGCTCTCCCCCGAGGGTGTACGCATCGCCGTGGGCCGTGCAGCCACCGATAGCCTGACAGCCGCTGCCTCGGTGGGGCGTCACGGGTGCAAGCCTCTGATACATTATGATTATCTTTATCTCGAATAAAGGTGAACTAAGTACGAGGTATCAGTTACGAGGTATGAAGTACAACGTTAAGGCTTTAGCTAAGTAGAAAGTAAATGACAACGTCTGACAATTTTGATATGATATTCAGCGGGGCGCGTGAGGCCTCGCGTGTTCTGACCGCCTCGACCGATGAGATGCGGTCGGCTGCGATACTGACATTGGCCGATCTGGTCGAGTCGCATATTGATCAACTGCTTGAGGCCAATGCCCGCGACCTGAGCCGCATGAGTCCCGACAATCCGCTATATGACCGGTTGCAGCTTACTACTGATCGCCTTAAGGCGATCGCCTCTGACCTGCGCAATGTCGCCGCCCTCCCTACCCCCGTGGGTGAGGAGATTGAGCACCGCCGTCTCCCCAACGGCATAGACCTGCGCCGGGTGAGAGTGCCTTTTGGTGTTATCGGGGTAATATATGAGGCGCGCCCCAACGTGACCTTTGACGTGTTTGCGCTCTGCCTCAAGAGCGGCAACGCCTCGATACTCAAGGGCGGCCGCGATGCCGATGACTCTAACCGCGCGGCTATCGCCCTGATACATGAGGCCCTGCTGGTCAACGGTCTGCCCGTCGAGGCCGCCACGCTATTACCCTCGACCCATGAGGCCACGGCGGCGCTGCTGGGGGCCGTGGGATATGTCGACGTCTGCATCCCCCGCGGGGGACGCCGCCTGATAGATTTCGTCAGGGATAACGCCCGTGTGCCGGTGATCGAGACCGGGGCCGGAGTGGTGCACGCCTACTTTGACCGCACAGCTGATCTTGAGATGGGTCGCGATATTATCGCCAACGCCAAGACCCGCCGGGTGAGTGTCTGCAACGCCCTCGACACTCTGCTGATCAACCGCGGACGTCTCGATGATCTCGCCGCCATCTGCGCACCCTTAGCCGAGAAGAATGTCGAGATACATGCCGACCCCGAGGCGTTGGCAGCTCTAGAGGGGAGGTATCCCGCCGACCTGCTTGTGCCGGCCGATGACTGCTGGGACACCGAGTGGATGTCGTATCGTATGGGAGTCCGCACGGTCGCCGATACCGACGAGGCGATAGCCCATATCGCCGCTCACGGATCGGGCCACAGCGAGAGTATCATCACCAATGATGAGGAGGCTGCCGACCGATTCCGTCAGATGGTCGACGCATCGTGTGTGTATGTCAATCTGCCGACAAGTTTTACCGACGGGGGGCAGTTTGGTCTCGGTGCCGAGATCGGCATCTCGACCCAGAAGTTAGGGCCGCGCGGGCCGATGGGTCTGCGTGAGATCACCACCACCCGCTATCTGCTCACGGGCGAGGGGCAGCTGCGTCCTTGACAGCCGGTGTGCCCGCGCGTGTCGCGCTCACGGGGTCGGCGGCAAGGTCGGCGGGCAATACGCGTGTCATGTGTGTGAAGATAAGCACCAGGGCCGCGAGCACCACGATGGCGATACCGGTCGAGTGCAGTATGTCACCGAGTCCGACAAGAGGGCTGACCGTTGCCCCGAACACATAACCCATAAGGCCGATAAGCGCTGAGGCATCGCCGGCGCATTGTCGGCCTTCGTTCATCGCCAGGGTGTTGCCGACGGTAAAGAGCATGCCCAGACAGAAGAGCATCAGTACATTCAGCGCCTCATACACCCATATGTTGTCATCTAAGTAGAAGCAGATCAGCTGCGCCACCGCCACCACCGCTAAGGCGCGGCCACCGAAGAGGGCTGCCTGCTTAAGCGGTTTGAATTTGAGCGCCAGTGTCGACCCCACAGCCACAAACAGGGCGTTGAAGCCCATAAAGAGACCAAATTGCAACTGATTATAGCCGTAATGATCCTGAATGATAAACGGAGCCGAGGCGATGTAGGCAAACAGCACGCCTAACGCCGTGCCCTTTAGCATGGTATGCACGACAAAGTGGCGGTTGTGAGCGAGCACGGCATAGTTCTTAAACGCTGCGCCGAAATGCCCCGTCACCCTGCGGTCTTTGGGTAACGACTCTTTATATGCCGGGGTGAGGATCAGCAGCAGTGCGCTGAAACCAAACAGGATCCAGAATATCCCCTGCCATCCGATAGAGCGGGCCACGAAACCGCCGATGACCGGTGCGCTGGCCGGGGCCAGGCCGTTGATCGCCCCCACGAGGGCCATAACCTTGGCCAATGCGCGGCCTTTATAGAGGTCGGCCGGGATGGTACGTGCCAGAAAGTAACCGCCCGATGCACCCAATCCCTGGATCAGTCGCCAGAAGAGGAATACGTGGATTGTCTTTGACCATACGCTGCACATCGCCCCGATGCAGAACACTATCAGCGCACCTATCAATATCGGTTTGCGGCCAAAGCGGTCACTGAGCGGCCCTAAGATCAGCTCGCCGAAGCCGAGGCCGATCATGCCGAATGTCAGACCGAGCTGCACCACCGATGTGGTGGTGTGGAATGATCTCACCATCTCGGGGAGGGTGGGGAGATACATGTCATTGACAAATGACCCGAATGCACTCAGCATCACCAGATAGGTGATCAGGAAAACATAATATCCCCCTGAGGGGGTGGCGGGGGTGGAGTTAGCGGTATTTGGCTTAGTTGGCATATTGGTGAGATTGAGGGTTATCAGACTAATAGGGAATTGGTCTAAATAGGCTAATTGGTCTAATAATAAAACACCCCTGACACCGATAGGTTCGGTGACAGGGGTGGGGATGGGGGTAATCAGAGGGTTAGCCGGCGAGGCCGGTTAGCCCAGGGGTATTATCAGTCGACTGCTACCTTAAAGGTCTTGTCGGCGACGGTGACGATATAGATGCCGGCGGCGACGGGCACGGTGACGTTGTCACCGGCGAGGGTGACAGTGGCGGCCTGCTGACCGGCAGGGGTGAAGATGCGGGCGGTGTTGCCGGCAAAGCCTTTGACGGCGATAGCGCCGGTGAGACCCTCAACGGTGCCTGCGGCTGCATCCTGCGCGGTAACGTTCTCTACGCCTGACTGTGAGGCAGAACGGATGACGTAGCTGTCAAAGAGGGGCTTAGAGTTGCTGCCGCCTACAAAGTTGACATAGATGACTGCCTCGACCCAGTCGCTGTTTTGCAGCTCGGTGGGGAGGGGATAGGTGAGTGTCTTCCAGCCCTCGGTAGTGGTGGGGACAGCGACAGAGCCCAGCACTGAATACTGGTCCATGCCGTAGCCTGCGGCCAGGAATGTCAGTTCGCAACCGGCATTGGTCTGATAAGAAGTCAGCTCGATCTGGGCGTCCTCGATATTCTTGGTAGAGAATTTGGGGAGGTAGAGATATGTGTCGCCACGGTTAAACGAGGTGTGGCCATAGAGGGCAGGTGTGCCGGTGGGTGATACGGCGGTGGTGAAGATTGTGGTCGGGTCTACCATGCTCCACTGGGGTGCGTAATCTGATGAGAGTGATGAGCCGAGCATCAGCGGTGAGTAGTGGAGTTTACCCTGAGCGAAGTCTTCGTTCATCGGCAGGTCATAGGGCTTGCCGAGCACGACGGTGAATGATGTCATCGATGAGAATGAGTTGAGACCGTTGCTGGCCTGGATACCGAGTGTGAGACCAGTCTGTACGTTGGGATTATCGACGGTGTAGGTCATCGACAGTGCGTCGACAACGTCTACCTGATACCAGTCTTCATCCTCCTCGTCCCACTCCCAGAGATAGTAGTCCATACCCTCGGCATTGACTACACCGGTCGAGACAACCGAGGTGACGGCTGCATAGTCGATCTTGACGCTCATGTTATCCTCGCTGACAGTCAGGGCGGTGATCTGGGGGGCGGCGGGCTGGCCGAGACCGCAGACAACCTGAGTGGTAGCGGCGAGGCCGGTGCCTTCCTCTGAGCTTACGCTAACCTTGATCTCGCTCTCGCCGCGGGGGCATGCGATGGTCAGAGAGAGCTCCTGGCCGGGTGTGCCCTCGATAGTCTTGGTCTCCTCGGCCGATACGACAGTAGCGGTGAGGGTGGTCTCGGCATCGATGGGGTCGCCGCCGAATGTCACGGCAGGCATGTTGAAAGTCACATCGGCCATAAGGTCGCCGTTAGACTTACCGGTAGCGGTGAGGTTGGTCACTGCTGCCGGGCTGGCGGTGACAGATGCGCTGTAACCTAAGGTGAGTTTCTTTAATTTGAGTGTACCTTTGTCTTTTTCAGAGGTACAGTGGATACCCACGTAGTAGCGGCCGGGTTCGGCGATAGAGAAGGTGTGCTCATAGTCTGCCCAATTGGCACCTTTGACAGTGGTGTTGGGGAGAGCCTCGATAGTCATTGCCTCGACGGTCTGGGCCTGACCGATATATGCCTCGATGAATTCGTCATAGTAGATCGCACCCATCAGGGTTATGGCGATGTCATAGAGCATTCCGGGCTCGGTGATCTCGATTGCCGGGGTGAAGATCCAGTCATCGGCAGCGTTCTCGCGTGAGTAGTTATACTCGATCCATTCGGTCTTGCCGGTCCACGTCGTGCCGTCTTCGTTGGCATCGATTACCTTATAGTTGTCATAAGTCTCAAGATTAAACATCATCTCGGCAGGGAGCTGATATGAGAAAGATGAGCTGATACGAATGCGGAACTTAAAGGTGGTTGTCTGATTACCGTTTTTCTGATCACCATCAAGCCAGTATGTAGTGGCGGTGAGGGTGTGCTCACCCAATGAGAGACCAGAGAAGGAGAGTGTGGTGGTCTGACCGGGATTGCCTGAGACAGCGTCACCATAGGTTTCGCCGTCAAGGGTTATGTCAGCATAGACGGTTGACGAAGCGTCAAGATCAGCGCCGCTCATGTCAACGGTGGGGAATGTGAGTTTGACAGTGCCCTCGCCGCCGTCAAAGTCATCGTCAGAGAGGATGGCCTTGGCGGGGATAGAGCCGTCGGTCAGCTCGACAGATACACCATTGATATAGATATAAGATTTGTAACGCTCTGAGATGGCGTGGAAAGCGACATAGAAGTTCTTTCCGGCCTCGGTAGAGAAGATAACCTCCTGGGGATCGAAACCACCGTCAATATATTTCAGCGCGGTGTTGTTATAGATGATATTCTGGCTGAGAGCCTCAACGGTAGGCTCGTATGCAACGCCTACCTCAAGACCCTCTAAGTCATATTTGGTGGCCACGCCGAATTTGAGCATATGGGCGCCACCCTCGGTGCCGTCAAAGGCGGGGAGGATGATCCAGTCATCGGCATCGTATGACATGGCGTAAGGGTAGCAGAATGTACCCTGGTGGAGGGTCTCGGCTCCGATATAACCTGAGTTCATCCACTTCCATGTCGAGGGATCATTGTTGCTGTTGATAACAGTACACCAGTCAAACTCATCTTCATCGGGTTCGAACACGTAACCCATGGGGATGGGCACGGGCTGAGCCTTAGAGAACTTGTGGCTGGCGACACCCGGCTCTGAGGTGACATCACCAGAGGTAACGGTGGCCTTGAAAGTGTGGTAGCCACTGTTGGGGACGGTGATGTTGAACGTCTTGACATCGCCGGGGGCGGCGGTGTATGTGCCGCCGTCAATGGTGACGTCATCCATTGTCACCACAGCGGTCAGATCGCCGGTGAGAGGCTCGTCACCGATATTAGTGGTGGGGAGAGTGACGGTGAGTGTGCAGTCGAGGGCCACAGGGTCGATCTCGAGTGTGGGCGACTTGGGCATCGACATATCAAGTTTCTCGATAGAGATATTCTTGATATAGGCGTAGAACTGATTTTTTTGTGAGTAAGCATAGAGACCGAAGTGATACTCGCCGGCAGCTGTTATCTCAACTGTTGTTGTCTCGGTCACGGCGTCGGTGTTCTTATAATTCTCCTTGTCGAGGAGAGTCACGGTCATCGACTCGGGGTCAACTGATGTCCCCAGACAGATGCGGAAACTTTCGGGATAGCTCTTGGTATAATATGTGTAAGAGACTTTGTAGGTAGCTGCCTCAAGGTTCATGGCCGGCAGGATACACCAGTCATCACCTTGATTTGATGCATGATAAGTATATTTGAATGTACCGTTATCATAAGACCATGTTTTGCTGTCACCGTTAAGGTCAAGGATAGTACACTCGTTAAACTGTTCCTGAGTGGGGACGAATGTCACCGGCGGTGTGTAGCCTCCGTCGGGAGCGCGGTTGGGGACGTTTTTGGCAGCACCTAACTTGACGAGTTTGGGCGCGGCGGTTACTGTCTTCTGAGCCGCCTCGGGGACGGTCAGCGCCTGGTCTTTCTCCTCGGCAAGGCCGATGGCAGCAAGAAACCCTGCTGTGGCCAGTGACGCACACAAGAGTGGTAACTTTTTGAACATAAGCTGTTAATTTATGATTGGTGATTGATGTAAGTCAACAGATAACGGATAATGTGATTTTCTCGGTAAGAGGGTATTTGGCAAAAGTACAAAAAAAGTTGGAATGTTAAGACATATTTTTGTAATTTTGTGAATATTTTAGACATGATGCAATGAATCAGATTGAGTTTCAGAAAAAGAAGATACTCTCAGGAGAGGATATTACGGCCGATGAGGCACTGGCTCTGGCCGACATCGCGGCCGACAACCGCGAGGAGTTGTATGAGGCGGCGTGTGAGATAACACGCCGCCTGTGCAGCGACGATTTCGACTCATGCTCGATCATAAACGCGCGCTCGGGTAAATGCCCCGAAAACTGCAAATGGTGCGCCCAGTCGGCCCATCATAAGACCGATATAGATGTCTATCCACTGGTTAGCCGCGAGGAGTGTATGCGTGTGGCCGACCATAACCGCCGTCAGGGTATCAAACGGTTCTCGCTGGTGACCAGCGGGCGGGCGATGCGCGGCGCCGACCTCGACACAGTCTGCTCATATTACCGTGAGATGCGCGACATAGGGGGCTTGCAGCTCTGCGCCTCGATGGGTCTGCTCGACCGCGAGGAGTTGCAGAAACTTTATGACGCCGGGGTGACTCGATATCATTGCAACCTCGAGGCCGCGCCGTCATTTTTCGGCACGCTCTGCTCGACCCATACCATCGAGGATAAGATACGCACCATCGAGCTGGCGCGCGAGGTGGGTATGGAGATATGCAGCGGGGGTATTATCGGCATGGGTGAGAGCCTGCGGCAGCGTGTCGAGTTAGCGTTGGAGCTGCGCCGCGTGTCGCCCCGGTCGATACCGGTCAACATACTCTGTCCGATACCGGGTACGCCTCTCGAGAATATGGCGCCGCTGAGTGACGAGGAGGTGCTCGACACTATCGCCCTGTTTAGATTCGTCCATCCGCGTGTACATATAAGATTCGCGGGCGGGCGCGCGAGACTGAGCCGCGACACCCAGCTCAAGGCGTTGCAGATAGGGATGAATGGCGGCATCGTGGGCGACCTGCTCACCACCGTCGGCTCGACCGTCGCACAAGACAAGCCTCTGATCGAGTCAGCCGGCTACCGGTTCTGATTCAAGTTTATAAAAACCGGTCGCCTTACAATATTCGATTAAGGTCAGTTTACCGGGTCTTCGGCTATACCTACATAGAGAGGTTCGCCCGGCGTTTGCACCAGATAAAGCACCGACCATTTATCTTCATAAAGGCCGTCGGCTGCAAGCGAGGTGGTATAGATGATGATCTGGGTGTCGTCGTCGAGTGTCCGGGCTTGTCGGGTTATATCATAGCTTGAGTACGGCAGGGTGTTTTTGAGGAAATCGTCAGCCGATTTAATGGAGTTGAAGAAAGAGGGGGACACCCGCCAGTGATTGGTAGCGATGTCGAGCTGATAGAATTTGTCAGGGGTGCCATCCTCAAAATCTCCGGCTATGTCGACAAAGTGAGGAAAGAGTGTGTAGGCATCGGCGGCTATTGTAAATGAGAGGGCCGTCACAAGCAAAAGGATAAATTTCTTCATGGCATCATGTTTTTATTATAGACGGTTACAAAGATAATTAAAAATCGCGGAGTCGTATAGCCGGCCGTCATTTTTTTGTATTGATAAATGTGTCAGGGGGTTGCAGATTACGGATAATTGTCGTATCTTTGCCGAGCCTTTGGGCAACCCCGAGGGGTGATGAACGCTTCGGACGGTCTGCAACCTATAGTCAGTCAGCAAGTTGCAGGCTGTGCGAGGGTCTGTGACATCATCTTTGGGTAATATTTTATCACTTTATTTATTAACTAATTAAATGACTGAAGAAGTTAAAAACTCTCCTATCGCCGATTTCGACTGGGATGCCTACGAGAATGGCGATACCAAGAGCGAGAAGTCGCGTGAAGAGCTTACCAAGACTTACGACGAGTCGCTCAACACCGTCAAAGACAAGGATGTAATCGAAGGTACCATCATCGCCCTCAACAAGCGTGAGGCTGTGGTTAACATCGGCTACAAATCAGACGGTATCATCCCCATGAATGAATTCCGCTACAACCCCGACATCAAGGTCGGCGACGTGGTAGAGGTGTTCATCGAGAACCAGGAAGACAAGAAGGGCCAGCTGATCTTGTCACACCGCAAGGCCCGCGCTTCACGCAGCTGGGAGCGTGTCAACCAGGCACTCGAAAACGATGAGATCATCAAGGGTTACATCAAGTGCCGCACCAAGGGTGGTATGATTGTCGACATCTTCGGCATCGAGGCCTTCCTCCCCGGCTCACAGATCGACGTCAAGCCCATCCGCGACTATGATATGTTTGTGGGCAAGACAATGGAATTCAAGGTGGTCAAGATCAATCCCGAATTCAAGAACGTCGTTGTTTCTCACAAGGCTCTCATCGAGGCCGAGCTCGAGCAGCAGAAGCGCGAAATCATCGCCAAGCTCGAGAAAGGCCAGGTACTCGAGGGTACTGTCAAGAACATCACCACTTACGGCGTATTCATCGACCTGGGTGGCGTAGACGGTCTTATCCATATCACCGACCTCTCTTGGGGTCGTGTCAACCATCCCGAAGAGGTGGTGCAGCTCGATCAGAAGCTCAACGTCGTTATCCTCGACTTTGATGACGAGAAGAAGCGTATCGCTCTGGGTCTCAAGCAGCTCATGCCCCATCCCTGGGATGCACTTGCCGCCGAGCTCAAGGTTGGCGATAAGGTCAACGGCAAGGTTGTCGTCATGGCCGACTATGGCGCGTTTGTCGAGGTAGCCCCCGGTGTCGAGGGTCTCATCCATGTCAGCGAAATGTCATGGTCGCAGCACCTGCGCTCAGCTCAAGACTTCCTCAAGGTCGGCGACGAAATCGAGGCAGTCATCCTCACCCTCGACCGCGAGGAGCGCAAGATGAGCCTCGGTCTCAAGCAGCTCAAGAAAGATCCCTGGGAGGATATCGAGGTTAAATACCCCATCGGCTCTAAGCACACCGCCAAGGTGCGCAACTTCACCAACTTCGGTGTATTCGTTGAGATCGAGGAGGGCGTAGACGGCCTCATCCACATCTCAGACCTGAGCTGGACCAAGAAAGTTAAACACCCCTCAGAGTTCACCAAGATAGGTGCTGACATCGACGTTGTCGTTCTCGAGATCGACAAAGACAACCGTCGCCTCTCACTGGGCCACAAACAACTCGAGGAGAATCCCTGGGAGGTATTCGAGACCGTGTTTACCCCCGGCTCGGTACATCAGGGCACAATCATCGAGATGCTCGACAAGGGCGCAGTCGTACAGCTCCCCTACGGCGTCGAAGGCTTCGCCACTCCCAAGCACCTCGTTAAAGAGGACGGCAGCCAGGCCAAGGTAGATGAGAAACTCGACTTCAAGGTAATCGAGTTTAACAAAGACTCTAAGCGCATCATCCTCAGCCACAGCCGCATCTTTGAGGATGCCAACAAGGCTGACCGTGCCGAGGCCGCTCCCCGCAAGGCCAAGCGTGCCGACCGTCCCCGCAAGGAGGAGACCCCCATGCTCAATGCCCCCGTTGAGAAAACCACTCTCGGTGATATCGAGGCTCTGGCTGCTCTCAAAGAGAAGCTCTCAGGCAAGGCATAATCACGCTTTTCATAATTCGTAAATATCAAGAAGGCGTGTCAACCCCGGTTGACACGCCTTCTTGCCGCTTATCAAAGATTATACAAGTCGATTACCGGGGATGATACCAAATGTTAACACCTTTGTGAAACCAAATAATTTGTGATAACAAAAGATTTACAATGCAGTTACTGATATAAGCACTACAAGAAATTATATCTAAATTTGTGTCACATAAAACATGACAGACGTATTGCAACATATCAGACTTGATGCCGACAGAACCCCCGTCTCTGCCCGCATACTTGTTGTCGACGAAGACCCCGCCATCTGTGAGATGATCCGCGACAACTTTGCCGGCGAGGGATATGAGGTAGAGAGCTGTTATACAGGCGATGAGACATATAATCTCGACCTGTCGCAATATGAGCTGGTGTTGCTCGACCTGAGTATCGACGACAACAACGGCCTCGGGGTGGTCGAGCAGATCAAACAGATATACGAGCCCGACGAAGTAGCTGTGATAGCATACTCGGTAAAGATGTCACCCCAGACCATCATCCAGGCTCTCAATGCCGGCGCAGACGACTACCTGATAAAACCTTTCTCAATCCGCGAGCTCAAAGCCCGCGTCCGCTCAGTCCTCCGCCGCCGCTAATCCCCCCGCTCTAATCTCCCGGGCCACTCCATCCTCTTACTTCTGCCCTCTGCCCTCACACTTATTACTTCCGCTCCCCCCCTTTGCGCCATTTTTATCCCTATTACCACATTGGTCTCCGCTGTATCTCAGCCGATACACCTTTTGTCATATCACAGGAGTAGATAATGTCTGATTTGGGCAAATGAATATAAAAACGCTTGCAATCGAGCGATTACAAGCGTTTTTTTGAGTGAGTTGGTCGGGGTGAGAAGACTCGAACTTCCGACCTCCACGTCCCGAACGTGGCGCGCTAACCAACTGTGCTACACCCCGAGTTGCCTTGCCCCGTTCATTCTGCCGGCGGGGATGCCGGCGGCCGATGGTGTCGGCGATGATGATGGGCGTCTGTCGCGACCTGCCCCCGCTACGGGAGGGCGGTTTCGGTTTAGAGGCTTGCAAAGGTAATACTTTTTTTCGGATTTGCGGGTGTCGGCAGTGATTTTTTTTGAAAAAAGATAAGAATAAGGCAGAGGGCGGATGTAAGTGATAAGTCAGAGAGCAAAGGTCAGAAGTGAGGGGGTGAAAGGGGGTGTGGAGCATATTATTAACTAAATAGCGTTAACAGAGGGGTG
>CAMWLR010000063.1 GCA_947175215.1 uncultured Porphyromonadaceae bacterium | reverse complement strand
GTAATGATGTAGGCGCCCGGGGCAAGGGGGAGGTGATACCCGTCGGAGACCTCGCTGAGTATGGTGATCAGACGCCCTTGCAGGTCATAGATGGTGACATCGCGGATGATAGCCCCGGCGGGGAGGGTGAGGATGACGCCGTCGGCCAGTCGCCAACCCATAGGCACGGCAGCATCTGCGGCAATGTTGTCGATACCGGCGGGCAGCGTAACGTAGATTTCGTTAGAAGGGGCGGAATAGAAGCCTAACCGGCAAGAGCGCACATTATAGCTCTCGCGTGTGCCCGGCTCGCAGTCGGTAAAGGTGTAATGCGGTTCTTCGGCAACCTGCTCCTCCCAATAGGTCTCGGAGTTGTCGGGGTAGATAGTGCGGGTGATAACGTAATAGTCTATGACATCATTGGCGGGTTGCTCCCACATGGCGGTATATGAGGTGGCGGTGATGTCGGTGGCCGGCAGGGCGCGTATGTCGCTCAACAGCGGTTTCTCAAGCGCGGTGCCGCGCAGCGAGATGCCGCGTGATTTGGCTCCGTCATAGCTCGACACTATCAGACGTGCCGTGTGTTCGCCCAGTGATGTGGGCTTATAGGTCACCCTCACCCACGTCCCCTCGGGCTTGTTGACATTTGTGGCGGTGACACTGCTGACCTCAAGCGAAAACATAGCACGGTCAGTACCCGACAGCGTCAGCTCGGGGTTGGTGCGGATATTCTCACCGCGTATCTGTAACGACGCCGTGTTTGATGTATTGATGACCGTCTCGCCAAACTCAAGCGCCATGTCCTGCACGGGGGTAATCAGCACCGGGTCACCCTGAGTCTGCCCCGCGGGGATAAACGGAGTGCCCCGCTTGTCACCCCAGAGATAGTCAGCCAGCTCGGGATAATCGATAAACGGGTTGCGGTTGGCCTGCACCTTATACACCTCCTCGTTACGGTCGAGCTCTTTCTGGCTCACAGGATCTTCTTTGTGCCATTTGAGCAGCAGCTCCACCGCCCAGGTGTTGAGCGTAGGATAGAGGTTGTTACTCACCATCCATGTATACCGCCAGGTAAGATTCTGATAGCAGGTGACCATATAGAAGTATGTGCGGGCAAAGTCACCCTTATACTCGTCGGCGGGCTCGAAGACCTGACGCGCACCGCCACCCTGACCCGGCACCGGTGCACCCACGGTGGTGATACCATTCTCAAAAGCCGGTTTACCGGTCACCTCGCCCAACGGATAGTTAGATTTGGCCATATTGGCCGCCGCCTCAGAGGGGTATAGATGATTGAGGTCGACGTATGCCGGGGTGTCGGTGCTGCCGCCCCACCAGCTTTTTGGGAAAGAGTGCTCGCGGTTGAGCCCGCTGAAAGAGTATGTATAGAGAGGGATATTAGAGTACATATCCCACCACTGACCATAACGCGGGTCGCCCGGAGGGTAGACATCGGTCTTGCGGAAATAGTTGGGGAGATTAGAATATGACGAGATCAGCGTGTGGTTATACAGCAGATTATGCAGGGCCGTTTTGAGCTCGCCGTCGCGTTTGCCGCTCACCGACGAATAATACCCTGCGGGGATCTCGGCCGACAGGCTCAGACATCCCGCAAAAAAAATAACCCACGCCAAGGGTATGCGTATTGAGATATTCATGGCATTGACATTGATAATCAGAGATATTTCTCAACCTTGGCGACAACCGCACGGGGTGCTATGCCACGCAGGCAGAGATAGTCGCCGCGATAGCACGGCTTGTTGCCGAACACCGAGCAAGGGCGGCACGTCATCGGCAACTGTATGATGTCATCCTCGCGCTGTCTCCAACCCTTGAAGCCGCAGTAAGGGTGGGTCGCTCCCCATATGCTCACCACCGGGGTGCATACGAGCGATGCCAGGTGCATATTGGCCGAATCCATCGACACCATTACATCGAGATGACTCGCCAACGCTAACTCCAGGGGGAAGCCCAACCGTTTGGCCGCCAGCGATATCACACGCGGATAACGCGCGGCCCAGTCATCGAGCACCTCGCGCTCGACAGGCCCTCCGCCAAATAGAAAGATCCTCACATCCTCGCGGGCCGACAGGGCGCTCACCACCTCCTCCATCAGTTCCGGCGGGTAGATCTTCCCCTGATGCTTGGCAAACGGGGCAATCCCCACCCATTTCTCGCCCGGCGATTTGGGCGCGGTCACCGAGGCGAAAACTTCGGGATCACCCTTTCCTCCAGGAATGTCGGCAAACAGCCCCTCGAAGCGGGTGTCGACCGGTAATCCTATCTTATGGAACGCCTGACGGTATCGCGCCCGCGACGAACTCAGCGGCAGCAACACCTTATTGTTGCGGCGCGTAAGCGCCCTCTTACCCTTGCGACCCTTGTTGATCACCGCCACAGGGATACCCGACATGCGGCACTGCAAGGCCAGCACCTTGGTGCGCAACACATCATGCAGGTCGATAAAGCCGTCGAAATCGAGGTCGGCGCGCAGCTTGCGGTAAAGGCGGCGCAGCCCTCCAAGGCCCTCATACTCCTCGAGATTTACCCCAAGCACCCTGAGATTGCGCGGCGGATTGAGAAACACCGAGGTCATCGACTTGCGCGTCACCATCGTAAACTCAATATCGGGGTAACAGAGACACGCACTGTATAGCACCGGCACGGTCATGGCCACATCGCCCAGGGCCGAAAGCCTGACGGCGAGCACCCGCTTGAGACCGTGCGGATTAGAGACGGCTAAGTCATGACAGTGACTCATCGCGAGGGAATGATAAGGGGCAGTGATTATTTCTTGGCGTAGAGCACCGGATTGGTGTCGGCGTCGTTATACATCTTCATCTGGCGGTAGACCTTCATATACTTTCGGCCCCCCGCGATATCGTCGAGCAGGGTGTTGATAGCCTTTGAGAGATCTTCACGCTGCTCAAGCAACACATTGAGCTTGGCACGACAACGCGCGATATGCTCGGGCGACGCATCGGTGCGCTCGGTCTCGGCCAGCATGTGATAGATCTTCACGGCGAGAATCGACAGACGGTCGAGAGCCCATGCCGGGCTCTCGGTGTTGATCTGCGCGTCGGGTAGCGGAGTCACCCTCTTGTAGAGGTCGCGGAAGTAAGTGTCGAGATCCTCGACCCGGTCGGTGCGGTCTTGGTTAGAGGCATCGATGCGGTGCTTGAGTTTCATACCCTCGGCCGGGTCGATATTGGGGTCGCGTATAAGATCCTCCATGTGCCACTGGGCCACATCGATCCAATTCTTGGCATAAAGCAGAGCCTCGATCGTATCCGGCTCATAAGGCACGGGCGCGGGCACATCTATCGAGTCTGTGATATGATAATCGGCCGTGGCGCGGTCAAACACCTCGTTGCAACGCTCGGCAAACCCGTCGGCATGTTCGCCGACAGTGATATTGACATTATCTGAGTTCATCTCTTTGGGATAATCGGATATATGATATAAAAAAGCAATCGGCCGTTGAGCCGATTGCAAATATAGGAATATTTATCAAGTTGACCAAATAATAGCCGTCAGGCCACAGACTATTTGGTCATTTTGGCGTAGTTAAAAGTATCTGATGCGATGTGTACTTTTTTAGGTAACACCACATCACCAAGTTTCTCGCAATCACCAAAGAGTATCATCAGTAAAAGTGAGATAAAGAAAACGCGCATGGCCGCCGGCCATGCGCGTTTGTTATAGAGGATGAATGATTATCAGAGAAACAATTAAATGATTGTCAGATAATAGTTTATCAGGGAATAAAGATCTTGATGGCGATGGGGCCCTGGCGACGGATATAGAAGCCGTTGACGGGGGTGAGCACGCGGCGACCGGTCAGATCATAATACTCGACGGGGAAGTTGTCGGCTGACGTTGCCATCACGGTCTCGATGCCCGAGGGGATCAGGGTCGCAAAGGCGTTGTTGAGATATGCCATGTTGCTGTCGAGATAGCTCTTGACTTTGTCAACGCTGTCATCGACATTGGCGGTGCCGGGGTTGTCGCTCCATCGGGCCTGATCATAGTCAAGGGCTGTCTTATATTTGGCGGCGGCTGCGTCGATCTCGCTGTAAACGTTGTCGATGCTTGCGGCACCATCACGGGGAGCACGGCGGGGAGCGGCGGTTGCCTCTATTGCGGGCCAACGGGGGATACCCGAAATTTCACTTTCGATGAGCGTGCCTGCAAATGTTCGGAATGCCACGGCTACCTCATTAAAGACCATGATGTTCTTGAGGAAGTTGCTTACCAGCGGCAGGGCGTGAGAGTGGCCGTCGGGTTGCTCGGTGAGGTCGGTCAGCAGGTGACCCTTCTGATCCTTGTGGTCGAATGCGCCTGAGAAGTCCCAGACCGGGCCAAATTTCCACAGCCCGTCAACGCCTGAGCGATGGATATACATCGATTTGTTGAAGGCGTTGGCGTCATCCATGATCTCCTGCACGAGGTAATACTTGATGAAGCTCTCGCGGTCGATGACGGTGTGGAAGTTGTTCTCAATGCTGTTTGCAGTGCCTGTCATGGCGTTGAAGAGTTCGCCGAGACTGTTGGCGATCCACTCCTTGTCGCTGTCGCGGGTGAGGTCGGCCATCTCGGGTGAATCGAGCACAAACTTGGCTGAGGTGGCGGCTGTCTGAGGATCGGCAGGATCATACTCGCCGAAGCTGAAGTCGGGAGTCTCGGCGGTCATGTCGAGCTCGACGATATAGTCACCCCAGATCTCGGGCATGGTCGTAGCATCATAGTCACCGATATCCTCGATTGTCACGCGGGTAGCCGCGGGGCGGATATTCTCGACGATGAAGTATAGACCGAGATACTCGTTGTTGAGGATCAGTTCGACCGGCTCGATGGCGGGTGTCCAGTCGAGGCCGAGCTGCTTGCTCAGGGCGTGTCCGGCGATGTTGCGCAGATAGCTGAGCTCGGTGTCGGCGGCATAGGGGAGGAGGACAAAGTGCTTGCTCAGGGCGATGCCGCAGGGTGTCTGCTTCTTGTCGAATTTAAGCTTATAGGGCTTCTTGTCGAAGTCGTTCCAGGTCGATGTACCGCGGCCGGTGACAGTCACCACAGCGTCGCTGAAAGCTCCGGTACCGTTTGATAGCGATGCCTTAGACTTATGCTTGGTGAGGGTGTCAGTGATGTCAGAGCCGTCATCAACGGTGATGGTCAGCACAGGCAGAGAGCCCGAGTATGGGGGCTGAGGCACGCTCCAGTTGGGGATAGTTTCGAGCGCGCCGTTGTTTTTGACTTTATAAAGCTGACCGGGGACAAATTGCTGTAGAGTCTCCTTGTAGCTGCCATCGGAGCCACCGCCGAATTTGATCGAAGGATTGAGGGTCAGGTCAAAGTCATTGCCCAGGATAGAGTACTCAAAGTATCTGGTGCCGTCATAAGCAGTCTGCACGTTGAGTGTCGGGCGGGCGTTCCAGTCGGCAACACCGAGGACTGTTTCGCCGCCGAGATCGTTATTCCAGATCCACAGGCGCATCTGATCGATGTTCTGATCCTCAAACATAAAGTAGACGGTGTAGTATACCGGCTCAAAGTCGGGATCGACGTATGAGGGGAGCGGAGCGGGGGCAGTATTATCACGCTCGGGCTCGGGGTTGTCGTTGTTATAGTCGCCCCACAGCCCCTTGAGGTAGTTGATTTTTGAATCAAGAGCTTTCTTGACGTGGGTATACTTGGCGTTCATGTCGCTGTTGTTGACCACAGCGGTGGGGTTGGTGGGGTAGTTGCCGTTGAGCGGATCATCGTACTGGGCGGGCAGGGGAGCATTACCCCAGCGCTCAGCGTCATGGGCAGCAGCTGCTGATACCTTATCCTTAAACTCTGACATCATGGTCAGCAGGCGGTTGTAACCGTCGTTGCTCCAGAACCACTGCCATGTAGCCTTGACTTTGTCCATGAACTTGCCGTTCTGACGCAGATCGCCGATCCAGTCGTTGCCATAGTGTTGCAAGCCGAGTTGACTTGTGGGAGCCTCGGTGAAGTAGTGGGCCGCATTGGTGAAGTCAAACGCATGGCCGCAGTCCCACAGGGGTGAGAAGTGCCATTTCTGACCGTGACCAAAGTCGCGATAGAGATAGGTCGAGCCGTGGTAAGCCTCCCAGTGGTCGATTATCTCCATCACCACGTAGTAGCGCGCTGCATCGTCGAGGTCGAGATAGCTCCAGAGGTCATTGCTGTGCTGAGATACGAGCTTGTCGATCTCGGTAAACTGGTCGGTGAGAAACCGGCGCTGTATCGATGAGAGCGACTCGGGGGTGTCGGGGGTTATCTTACGCCCGTAAGTACCACCCACTACGATCTGGTTATCGTCAGCATAGTTGTCCATCTCGACGAGATAACCGCCCGAGCAGAGCGCGGGGTCGGTGACATCATCATCAAGTTCGGTGATGGGTACGCGGTCGTCACCGACACGGATAGACTCTGTGAGGAAGTAGATACCGCGGTAGTCACCGTTGATGACCACCTCGATGGGGGTCTCGCGGGGAGTCCAGGGGAGACCGATCTCTTTACCGAGCCAGAATCCGATGGTGTTGTTATAGAACCCGTGACCCTCGTCGGCGTGTGCCAGCAGGGCGAAGTGCTTGCTCTTGGTCATACCGAGCATACCCTGCTTCTTGCCAAGCTTGAGTTTATAAGGTTTCTTAGAGAAACCGGTGCGGGTGTAGTTGCCGCGCGCCTTGATCTCAAGGGGGAGTGGAGCATCCTCTGAGCCGAGGTTGTTGGCGGGGTTGTCGTTATCGACCAGATAATATGAACCGTCGCGGTAATTCTTATCCTGAAGGTTACGGCTGAGCATCTCGTCAGAGGTGGTGATATACAGCACGGGGAGTGTGCCGGTCGGGGTCATGCCGGGTTTGGTGTCAGAGGGGTCAACGGGCTCGGGCTGTTTGACCAGATAGGCGACATATTTACCGTCAACGAGCTTGACGGTCACGTCGTAGACACCCTTGGCGAGTGTAAAGCAGGTATTGACTCTATAAAGGATATTGCCGTTATCTTCACCGCAATTGGCCGGACCCTCGGTCTGGGGGCCATACTGATATTCGCTGCCCCAGCCGTTGCTTGTGCCGCCGATAGAGAAATAGAAATATCCTGTGGCGGCGTCGTTGGTGATTGTGGCGGTGTAGACACCGTCGGCATATTGCATCTGGTCATGGTTGTTGTTCCATCCCGTGCCACCCGAAAAGTCATGCGATATATATATAGGTGTCACATAGTCGGGATCGACATATGAGGGGAGCTCAGCCGCGGGTGTGGTATCACGCTCGGGCTCGGGATTGTCATTGTGGTAGTCACCCCACTTGCCGACAAGGAAGTTGACCTTAGAATCGAGAGCCGCGAGGACATTGGCTTTCTTGGCTGAGATGTTGCTGTTATCGCGGACCGGGGTGGGGTTGGTGGGGTAGTTGCCGTTCATCGGGTCGTTATACTGATCAGGGGTGGCCACATCGCCCCAACGATCATGGTCGTGACGGGCTGCCTCGGCAATGGTATTGGAGAAGTCATTGATCATCGCCTTGAGGTTGTCATAGCGGCCTGTGCTCCAGAACCACTGCCAGTAGGCTTTGACTTTCTCCATAAACTTGCCGTTTTGACGCAGGTCGCCTATCCAGTCGTTGCCATAGCTGTCGGCCGGGGCATCGGTGAAATAGTGGGCGGCGTTGGTGAAGTCAAATGCGTGGCCGCAGTCCCACAGGGGTGAGAAGTGCCATTTCTCGCCGTTACCGCGGTTGCGGAAGATGTATGTCGAGCCGTGATAAGCCTCCCAGTGGTCGATGATCTCCATCACCACATAATACTTGGCGGCGTCATCAAGGTCGAGATATTTCCAGAGGTCGTTGCTGTGCTGATAGACGAGGTTGTCCATTTTGGTGAGCTGCTCGGTGAGGAATCTGCGTTGCAGCTCAGAGAGTTCCTCGGGGGTGTCGGGGGTGAACTTGCGGCCGTTGTAACCGCCCACCACGATCTGGCCTTCCTCAGAATAGTTGTCCATCTCGACCAGATAACCGCCCGAGCAGAGCGCGGGATCGGTCTCATTGTCATTGAGTTCCTCGATTTTGATACGGTTGTCACCGACGCGGATAGACTCTGTGAGGAAGTAGAGACCGCGATAGTCACCGTTGATGACCACCTCGACGGGGATCTCGCGGGGCGTCCAGGGCAGACCGATCTCATTGCCGAGCCAGAAACCGACGGTGTTGTTGAGATAGCCGTGCTCCTCGTCGGCGTGTGCCAGCAGGGCGAAGTGCTTGCTCTTGGTCAGGCCGAGCATACCCTGCTTTGCATTGAGTTTGAGCTTATAGGGTTTCTTAGAGAAGCCGGTGCGGGTGTAGTTACCGCGGGCCTTAATGGTCAGTGGGAGTGGCTCAGCCTCTGACCCGATGTTGTTGGTGGGGTTGGCGTTATCGACCAGATAATATGTTGCATCGCGATAATCCTTGTCACGGAGATTACGGTCGATCATTATCTCGGCAGTGTTAATATAGATAACGGGGAGTGTACCGGTGGGTGACATTCCGTCCTTACGGTTGTCGCAGAGTGTGGGGTCGGGGTCGTCACCGCCACCACCACCTGAGGTGACAAAGTAGACCATCCAGCTGCCGTTCTCTTGCTTAACGGTGACGTTGTAGGTGCCGACAGCAACCGTGAAGCAAGTATTAGTCTTTATAATACGATGACCGGCAGTGCTGTTGGTAAGCAACTCGTTATCATTCTGTGGGCCGTAACGGTAATTGCTGTTCCAGCCGCTACCGAGTTTGCCTCCGATACCAAAGGTCATCCAGCCGGTGTCGCCGGTGTTGGTGACCGTCGCGGTATATACACCATCGGCATAATTCATCTCGATGGCGTCCATCTGCCAGTTAGAGGCAGAGCCCGCACCGAAATTATAGCTGATATAGATGGGGGTGTGCTCGACGATGGGGTCGTCACCGCCACCGCCGCCGTTAGATACGACGCCGGTCATATTGTATGTGGCCCCGTCGACAAAGTCGAGATTTCCGGTCTGTGCACCGTTGCCATTGTTGTTGAAGATGATGTTGACGGGATTACCCTCGCCTGTATAAGTCCAGACATCTCCGGCCTTAGTCATTTTTTTACCGGGCCATACGCCACCGGTATAATTTTGAGAATTGTCCCAGGCCCAGACGGCCACTTCTGACCAATTCTCAGGATTGGTGAACTTTACAGTCCATGCTCTGGCGCCGATGGCGCATAGCATTACTGCAAAGAATAGCAAGAAATACTTTTTCATGGAAATTTTATAGATGAATGTAATTATTAGTTGAAGAGATGGTATTAACGTCGGGCGGGGTCGCAGGTGAGGCCCACGCCGAGTTTATGGAAGATCTTGCGGTCTACCTCGCCGAGCATGACGGTCGAGTGTACCTGACACCCTTTGAGCTCGGGGAGCTTCTCGAGGGCGCGGCGGCAGTTGTCGTCATGGGTAGAGAGGACTGAGAGGGCGACCAGCACCTCGTCGGTATGCAGGCGCGGATTGCGGCTGCGCAGGTAGTTGGTCTTGGTGAACTGTATCGGCTCGATCATGTCACGCGGGATGAGCTTGACGGCGTGGTCGATGCCGGCCAGATACTTTATGGCATTGAGAATAAGGGCTGCGCTGGGGCCGAGCAGGGCCGATGTCTCGGCGGTGATGATAGTGCCGTCGGCCAGCTGGATCGCCGAGCAGGGGACACCTGATTTCTCGGCTCGCTGTTTGGCGGCGACGGTGGTGCGGCGATAGGCAGTGTCGATATGTGCCTGCTTAAACAGCAGGGCTATCTTGTTGACCTCGCTCTCGTTGTCACCCCCTAAGGCCAGGCGGTTGAGGGCGGTGTAATAGCGGCGGATGATCTCATCCTTTGAGGCCTCGCAGCACACGGCGTCGTCGCTGATGCAGAAGCCCACCATGTTGACACCCATGTCGGTGGGTGACTTATAGGGGTTTGTGCCGTAGATGCCGTCAAAGAGGGCGTTGAGCACGGGGAATATCTCGATGTCGCGGTTATAGTTGATGGCTGTCTTGCCGTAGGCCTCGAGATGAAAGGGGTCGATCATGTTGACATCGTTGAGGTCGGCCGTGGCTGCCTCATAGGCGATGTTGACCGGGTGTTTGAGGGGGAGACTCCACACGGGGAAGGTCTCGAACTTGGCGTATCCGGCCTCGACACCGCGCTTATGTTCGTTATAGAGCTGGCTGAGGCAGACGGCCATCTTGCCGCTGCCGGGACCGGGGGCCGTGACGATGACCAGGGGACGGGTGGTGACGATGTAGTCGTTTTTGCCGAATCCCTCGTCTGAGTCGATGAGCGAGACGTTGGTAGGGTAACCCTCGATGGTGTAGTGGCAGTAGGTGGGTATCTCCATGCGCTCGAGTCGCTGGCGGAATGCCTCGGCGCTGCGCTGTCCGTTATAGTGGGTGATGACCACCGAGCTGACCGTAAAGCCGCGGTTGATAAACTCTTTGCGCAGGCGCAGCACGTCCATATCGTATGTGATACCCAGGTCGTTGCGCACCTTGTTTTTCTCGATGTCGATGGCGCTGATGACGATTACTATCTCGGCGTGGTCGCTGAGTTGTTGCAGCATACGCAGCTTGCTGTCGGGCTGGAATCCCGGCAGCACTCGGCTGGCATGATAGTCGTCAAATAACTTGCCGCCCAGCTCGAGATAGAGCTTGTTACCAAACTGGGCGATGCGCTCTTTAATATGCTCAGACTGTATTCTGAGGTATTTATCGTTGTCAAAACCGTACTTCATAACGGATTGCAAATTTAATGTTTTTTGCTCTTTTGACCAAATTGTGGCTGTTAATTCGCGAATTATCGGTAAATTTGCAATAGCTATGGAAAGAAAAGAGATACCGGTGCTGCTGCTTACAGGCTATCTGGGCAGCGGCAAGACGACACTGCTCAACCGCATCCTCACCAATGAGAAGGGTATCAGGTTTGCGGTGATTGTCAATGATATAGGCCAAGTGAATATCGATGCGTCCCTGATACAGAAAGGTGGCATCGTGGGTAAAAAAGAGGGTGACGGCGATCTGGTGGCCCTGCAGAACGGATGTATCTGCTGCTCGTTACAGACCGATCTTATCGACCAGCTGTCGACGCTGGCCCGGTCGGGGCGGTTTGATTATATCGTCATCGAGGCCAGCGGCATCTGCGACCCTGCGCCGATCGCCCAGACCATCTGCGCGATGTCGCAGCTCGAGGGGGCTGACGAGCCCGGGGCGGTGATACCGCGCCTCGACTGTATCGTCACCGTGGTTGACGCGCTGAGGATGCAGAGCGAGTTTGACTGCGGCGACTCACTCAAGGGTAAACGCCCGGCCGAGGAGGATATCGAGAGCCTGGTGATACAGCAGATAGAGTTCTGTAACGTCATATTGCTCAACAAGATCTCAGAGGTGACACCCGAGGAGGCGGGGCGTATCCGCGCCATTATCCGCGCCATCCAGCCCAAGGCCCGCATCATTGATTGCAACTATGCCGACATCGACCTCGAGGAGATCCTCGGCACGGGGATGTTTGACTTTGAGTCGGTGGCCACCTCGGCGACATGGGTACGCGAGATCGAGGGTCATCACGAACACGATGAGCATGAGCATCACCATGACCATCCCGAGGGATGCACCTGCGGGCATTGTCATCACCATCACCACCACGGCGGCCATGCCGAGGAGTATGGCATCGACACGATGGTCTATTACCGCCGTCAGGGTTTCGACCTCAACAAGTTTGACCGTTTTATCGCCACTGCGTGGCCCAAAAATATCATCCGTGCCAAAGGTGTGCTTTATTTCTCACACAACAGTGATATGTCATTCCTGTTTGAGCAGGCTGGTGTGCAGAAGCAGCTCACTCAGGCGGGGTTGTGGTATGCAACCGCTCCCACCGAGGAACTCGAACGCCTGATGGCTCTCGAGCCGGGTCTGCGTCGCGATTGGGATGACCGTTACGGCGACCGCATGATAAAACTCGTTTTCATCGGTCAGAACCTCGACAAGGAGGCGCTGACCAAAGCTCTCGACAACTGCCTCGCACGGCATTAATAAGCTCTGTTTATGCAAGATATGAAGATAGCGGTCATCGGCGCCGGGGCTATGGGTGGCGCGGTGGCCCGCGGACTGGTAGATGCAGGCCATAACCCCGCGCTGATAACCGTGGCCAACCCCTCTGAGGGGAAACTCGCCCCGCTTGCTGCCTTAGGAATCAACACCCACACCGATAACCTAAAGGCTGTCTCAGAAGCTGACATCGTGATAGTTGCGGTCAAGCCGTGGATAGTGCCGCAGGTGGCCGAGGAGCTACGCGATGTCCTCGATTATGATCGTCAGGAGGTGGCCGTGATAGTGGCCGGAGTGTCGGCTGACGACCTCGCCGGGATGTTGCGCTGCAAGGCCGGACAGCTCCCCGCGTTGTCGATCGTTATGCCCAACACCGCCATGACCCTGCGCAAGTCGATGACATTTGTTGTCGAGGTCAACGGCAAAGCAACGCGCGCCGTCGAGCTGTTTGAGCATCTCGGGCGTGTTATGGTGATTGAGGAGCGGTTGCTCCCCGCCGCCACTGCTCTGGCATCATGCGGCATCGCCTACGCCATGCGATACGTCCGCGCCGCTGTCGAGGGTGGCGTCGAGTTGGGTTTCCGCGCCTCTGACGCTCAGGATATTGTCGTGGCCACCATCAGCGGAGCCGCCGCACTGCTCTCGCTGCCCGGCGCGCATCCCGAGGCCGAAATAGATAAGGTCACCACCCCCGGCGGTATCACCATCCGCGGCCTCAACGCCATGGAGGCAGCCGGCTTCACCCCCGCCGTCATCGCCGGCCTCAAAGCCGGCCG
>CAMWLR010000062.1 GCA_947175215.1 uncultured Porphyromonadaceae bacterium | reverse complement strand
AGCACCCCAAAAGTTTTTTGTCTAACTTTTGGGGTGCAGTTCATTTGACACAGCCACCCCTTGTGATAGGTTATGTATGTCCCCGGGGGGACCGATGATTATGTGCCTCGGATTACCGGCTTGGGGGATTATTTGCGGAGCTTGTCGGCAAATTCCTGTGCAACGTCTGCCCCCATATCGAGGGTCTCGGCAGTGATGTCTTTGACTTTACCGAAGAAGGTGGATGCTTTTTCGGCGGCCTGATCCTTTAGATCGGCGGCTTTATCCTTGAGGGCTGCTGCTTTCTCGGCAGCCTGCTCTTTGAGGTGTGCGGCCTTCTCGGCAGCTTGTTCCTTAAAGGCGGCTGCCTTGTCGGCTGCATCGGTTTTGATTGCGGCTGCCTCCTCGGTTGCCGCTACTTTGGCTGCCTTGGCACTGACCTGTGCCGCGGTTGCCGATACATTTGCTGCTGCGCGAGCTATCTCTTGATTATTTAAGTCCATAGTTGTTGTTTTTAGGGGTTGTTATACTTGATGTGGTCTATCTGATAAACACGACAACCTCACCGATGGTTGAGTCACCGGTGAGGTTTTTGGGTATTTATAACATTTGATGTAGCTTAGCGCAAGCGGTCAAAGAGGGTGATCAGGCGGGTGAGATCTTCCTCGCCCTCAAAGCGGAAGGTGATCTTACCTTTACCCTGACGATCGCATGAGAATGACACGGGGGTGTGGAAGGTGGCCGAGAGGTGATTTTTGAGCAGGTCGAAGTCGTGACTTGAGGCGTAGGGATGGTTAGCCTTGGCAGATTGAGTCGACCGCGGCTCGTCACCTTCACCTTGCTGCCATGCCTTGGCAAGCTCCTCGACCTTGCGCACCGACAAGCCGTCACGCAATATCTCTTTATATATCTTGAGCTGCACGCGGGGATCGTCGATGGCGAGCAACGCCTTGGCATGGCCCATGTCGACGAGCTTGTCGCGCAGGCCGAGCTGCACCTCTGAGGGGAGCTTGAGCAGGCGCAGGAAGTTGGCAATCGTCGCACGTTTCTTGCCTATACGCTCTGAGAGGCGTTCCTGAGTGAGGTTATACTGGTCGATGAGTTTCCTGAACGTCAGGGCGATCTCGATGGCATTGAGGTCTTCGCGCTGGATATTCTCGATGAGAGCCATCTCGGTGAGCTCGGCATCGTTGGCAGTGCGGACATAGGCCGGCACAGACTCGAGGCCGGCCAGACGGGCGGCGCGGAAACGGCGCTCTCCGGCTATGATCTGATATGAGTCAGGGCCGGTCTTGCGCAGAGACAGGGGCTGTATGATCCCCAGCTCCCTGATCGAGGCGGCGAGCTCGGTCAGGGCCTCCTCGTCAAAGGTCGTGCGTGGCTGATCGGGATTGGGAGTAATCCGGTCGAGAGGCACGTCATTAATGGCCGATGTGCCGCGCGCCGGGGCGTCATCCATCGAGATAAGCGAATCGAGTCCGCGGCCGAGGCCTCTTTTGGGTAGTGGCATTATATAACTTTGGTATTTAGGTGAGGGTTAACAAGTAGATTGGCATGGTGGCACATCAGCGGTTGTTGGCGATAATCTCGCGCGCGAGCTGCACATGGGCCGTGGCACCGCGGCTGTCGGGGTCATAGAGAATAGCCGGCAGCCCGTGAGAGGGCGCTTCGCTCAGACGGATATTACGGGGGATAACGGCGTTGAACACCATGTCGCCGAAGTGACTTTTGAGCTCCTCGTAAATCTGATTGGCCAGACGCAGACGGGCGTCATACATCGTCAGCAGGAATCCCTCGATCTCAAGGCCGGGATTGAGTTTAGACTTGATGATGCGGATGGTATTGAGCAACTTGCTGATACCCTCGAGGGCGAAATATTCGGCCTGCACGGGTATGATCACCGAGTCGGCCGCCGTGAGGGCATTGACAGTGATAAGTCCCAGCGAGGGTGAGCAGTCGATGAGAATGAAGTCATACATCTCCCTGACCGGCTCGAGCGACCTTGACAGCACGCGCTCGCGACCCTGCTTGTTGATAAGTTCGAGCTCAGCTCCGGCCAGGTCGATGCGTGACCCCACCAGGTCAAGCCCCTCGACACAGGTCGCAACCTGAGAACCGTTCACGGGATACTCGTCGACCAGACACTCATAGATAGAAGACTCCATCGTGCGCGGGTCGATGCCGTATCCTGATGTGGCGTTGGCCTGCGGGTCAGCGTCAATGATCAGCACCTTTTTCCCCTCCTTGGCCAATGAGGCGGCCAGATTGATAGTGGTGGTCGTCTTGCCTACACCACCCTTCTGATTTGCTATGGCTATGATTTTACCCATAATTATCGGATTTGCTGCAAAGTAACGACATTTCAGGGAAATTTCGCCCTATAACGTCGCGTAAACTATCAGAAATGTTGATAACTTAACCCGATTGTTAATAACCTCGAGAGCCAAACCGGCAGATTTACGGGATAAATAATGTAATCAATTTTTGGCGGAACAATTTTTTTGTTAATTTTGCAATGTTAAAGACCTTTAATGACCTTTAGACTCAGAAAATTAACCTATACATTCTTATTATTTATGAATAACTTGTTTTACGGTCGCGGGCTGGCTGCCATCGCGGTGGCCGGGGCATTGTCGATAACCTCGTGTGTCGACCATGACTATGATCTGTCAAAGGATATTGACCTGACGGTCAATGTCGGCGGGGATCTCACACTGCCCCCCAGCAGTACTGAAACATATACCATGGGACAGATGCTCGATCTTGACGAGAACAGCTCGATCAAACCTGACGGCGAGCTCTACGGCCTGGCCCAGGGTGACTATGTGCTGTCACAAGACGGTGATGTCTCACCCTCGTCAGTGCACATTGATCCCGTGACCCTGCATGACCTTAACTGCACATCTAACTATGATGAACTCTCATTTATCGGCTCAGGGGCACAGGAGCGTATCTATACCACCCTGGTCGATCTGACCAATACGCTGACCATCCGCGACGACAATGTCGACCCCCAGGTGACCGCCATCAAGTCAGCCGATGTCAACATACGCATGGATGTCACCATCGACTTTGAGGCCCTCGACAATTATCACGGCTCGTGGTTTGTCGAGCCGGGCTTTGAGATCGAGTTCCCCAAGGGATGGACGATTGTCAACAATCTCAACGACGGTTGCGGCATCGTCGGCGGCAACAAACTGGTGATCAACAACGAGCGCGTCATCCCCGACGGCACCGCCCTTAACCTGTCGGTGACGGCCACACGCATCGACCTGTCAGACGTACCTGCCGGCCAGGGTCTGTATGCCCGCGGCCATTTCCTGCTCAACGCCACCATCATCTCAAACGGTAAGATCGGCATCAATAACGGCACACTCTCTCAGGGCGACGTCTCACGTGTGCGCCTATACACCACACCTAAAATCAGCACCGCTGTCATCTCGGCCCTTGAGGGTACGATCGACCCTGACATCAAGATCGACCCCACCAACTTTAATATCACCGGTGTGCCCGACTTCCTCAAGACCGAGGGTAACAATCTCGACATCGAGAACCCCCGCATCAACCTGATTGTCGAGAACGCATCGCCTGTCGATGTCGACCTCAATGCCATCCTCACCGGATATTACAACGACGGCACCGAGCTCAAGATCGGTATCGGTGACAAGCACGGCACAGCGCCTGTGATGATCAAAGGTAACGGCAAGACCGGCATCTGCCTCTCGCGACTGGGTACGGGCGCCAACACCGCTGCCGGCGAGGTCAACGTCAAAGTGCCTGAGCTGGGTAACCTCATCTCGAGCATCCCCGAGCGGATAGCGATGAGCGACATCAATGCCAAAGTGCCGCAAAACAAGACTTACAATTTCACCCTGGGTAAAGATTACGGCTTTACCGTCAACTATAAGGCCGTCATACCGCTGGCTTTTGGCCCGGATCTGAAGTTTACATACTCATCAAAAGCAGACGGATGGGGTGACGACCTCGACAAATACAACTTCCACAAGGTTATCGCCACGATCGACGTCGAGAACTCGACACCGCTCAACCTCGTGCCACACGTGACCGGCCTCGACAAATCGGGCGCACCCGTGCATGACATCACAGCCACTGTCGAGGGTATGGTCACCGCAGGCTCGACCGCCTCTCCCTCAAAGACCAAGCTCGTGGTGGTGCTTACCTCACGCGCGGCCAATATCGGCAGCCTCGGCGGCGTAGAGTTTGACTTCGAGGCCACATCGGCACCCGACTTTGTCGGTGTTCCCCTCAACGAGGCCCAGGCCATGAAGTTCACCAAAATCCTCCTGCAACTCGAGGGTGGTATCGACATCGACCTCAACTAATATCATCACATCCATCAACCTATGAAATCATTCAAAAAATATATAGCCCTCACAGCCGTTTGCGCGGCCTGCCTGAGCGGCACAGCACAGGAAGCCCCCCGCTCAGCCTACTTTCTCGATGGATACACATTCCGCCACGAGCTCAATCCGGCCTTTGGCGGCGAGTACAATTATGTATCTATGCCCGTGCTGGGCAATCTCAATATCGGTCTGATGTCAAACATCGGGGTCAACACATTCCTCTACAAGATGCCTGACGGACAGCTCACCACGTTTATGAACAGTAGCGTCAGCGCCGATGAGTTTCTCGGCAAACTCGGCAAGCATAACAAGGTGACATTCAACACCGACGTCACCATCCTGTCAGCCGGATTCAAAGCCTTCGGCGGATTCAACACCATCGACATCGGCGTCCATGCCGATGCCGGCGTCAGCCTCCCCAAAGGGTTGTTTGAGTTTATGAAACTCGGCCAGACCGGCCCCGACACCCAATACAACTTCAAGGATCTCACCGTCAAGGCCAACGCATACGCCGAGGTCGCTCTGGGCCATTCGCGCAAGATCAACGACCGCCTGCAGGTCGGCGCTAAGATCAAGCTCCTCTTTGGCGTGGCCAATATTCACGGCAAAATCGACGACATGCAGGTCACCCTGAGCGAAAACCTCTGGGCCATCACCGCCGACGGTCACCTCAACATGGCCGCAGGCAAAGGCCTCTATCTCCCTACCAAACAGCAGGCCGGCAAAGAATATGACAACCCCGAGCAGGCTACCGAGGTAGAGTGGGGCGACATCGACTATGACAGCTTCGGCATGAGCGGTTTTGGTCTCGGTTTTGACTTCGGTGCAACCTACAAGCTCCTCCCCGACCTGATCCTCTCGGCCGCCATCCGCGACCTCGGGTTCATCAGCTGGCGACACAACATCAAAGCCGCCACCCCCGGCAAACAATGGACATTTGACGGATTTGAAAATATCGCCCTCGACAGCGACCAGCCCGACTATGACGACAACAAGATCGACAAGCAGTTTGACGATATGTGGGACGACATCGAGGATATGATCAACTTCCATAAAACCGAAGAAAACACCTCGCGCACCACAGCCCTGGCTGCGACCCTGCACATAGGGGCCGAGTACACGATGCCCTTCTACCGCAACCTTACCGGCGGCTTCCTCTTCACCCAGCACTTCAACGGCCCGCTGTCATGGACCGAAGGCCGCTTCTCGGCCAACGTCAAACCCGTCAAATGGTTTGACCTGTCGGTCAACTACGGCGCCTCGAGCTACGGCTCATCATTCGGGTGGCTGATCAACTTCCATCCCCGCGGCTTCAACTTCTACCTCGGGTCAGACCATCAGTTCTTCAAAGTCACTCCCCAGTTCCTCCCCGTAGGCAACGCCAACGCCACCTTCAACCTCGGCATCAACTTCACCTTCGGCTCTTGACCTTTTATTCCCACCCCCTTTCTCATAACAAGACCGGTGACAGCCACTCAGCCTGTCACCGGTCTTGTTATGAGAAGATTGCCGCGCATCGCAGATGTATTAGCGGAAACCGCCGGGACCGCGACCACCGCCTGGCGGGCCCCAACGGTGGGCATCGCGCGAGGCGGGTTCGTTGCCTTTGCCGAATGTGTTGAAGCGGTAAGTAAAGGTCACCATGAAGTAGCGTGTCAGCGAGTTATACTCGGTGTCGTCGATATAGTTGGCGGTGACTGCCCGCTGGATGTTTTGTTTCTGCTGCAGCAGGTCATAGACTTTAAGCATGACGGTGGCTGCGCCTCCGCGGAGGAACTGATATGAGATCGAGGCGTTCCACATCCATTGGTTTTGATTAAATCCCTCGCTGTAACCTTTTGAGGCGGTAAAGTTGAGGTCGGTAGCGAGGATAACGCCAAAGGGTGTGTAGTATGTGCCGTTGAACGCTCCGCCGTAGTTGTGCACCGTGGGGGTGTTGACAGCCGGGAGTGAGTTGTTGGTGAGACTCAGGCGATAGAACGGGCGTATCTCAAGCTCGAGATTCGTGGGTCGGAATGCCAGCGAGGGTGACTCGGCGATCATCAGCGAGCTCGACCGGTTGGGGTCACCGTTGTTGTAACCAACGCGGCGGTTAAACATCATGAATACGTTGTTATTGAAACTCCAGGTCTTCTTGGCACCGAAGGGGAGCGAATACATATTCATCACGCGGAAGTTCCAGACGCCGTTGACATTCTCGTATGTTGTCACCCGACCACCGCTGAGCCGGTCATAGGTCGTGCGCGAGATTATCGAGTTCTGCTCGATCGAGGCATCGGCCATCGACATGATCGAACTCTGGTTAGAGGGGTTGAATTTCTGGAATCTCAACCTGATGTTGTGGCTGAATGTGGGACTCAGCGAGGGGTTACCGATGACGACATTGAGGGGATTTGAGTAGTCGGCCACGGGTTGCAACTGGCTCATCGAGGGTTGTGACGAGCGACCCATATAGAACAGGTTGAGGCTGCTCTGCTGATCAAACTTATAGCGGAAACGCGCAAAGGGGGCGAAGTTCCACACCCATCTCTCGGGGATACTCTTGGCCCCGTTTATGAGGTTGGTCGACTTTGACATCGAGGGGACAAGCGAGAGGCCCAAGTCAAGGTTATACATCTTGGAGACCTTTTTATACCCCACACGGATATCCTGGGTCATGAAGTTGTTGCGGAAACTGTTTGAGAGCGAGTCGACATACTCAGTCGGGCCGAAAATGGCTGCGTAGGGGTCTTCGACCGGCAAATAGGGATCGAGGGGCAGCTGGCGGTTGACGATCTTGTCGGCATTGTTCCAGCGGTACTGTATGCGATAGCTGAATGTCAAGAAGTTACCTTTGCGGACATCGCCCAGGGGCTCGGTCCAGCTCAGTCTGGCCGACACGTTGTTGGCCCAGGTGTGGTTGTCGGCATACTGGTTATAGATGTCGATCGAGTCGCTGCCCATCTGGTTGAGCAGACGATAGAATCGGTTATATGACAGCGTGCGGTCATCCTCACGGACGTCAGAGAAGCGATAGTTGGCCATCAGCGAGAATGAGCGTCCGCGGTGAGATGCAAAGTTGTGGTTATAGATCAGTCGACCGCCAAACTCCCAGCTCTTACCCGAGGCGTTGGCCGAGTTATACGAGCGGTTGACGCGTGGCAACCCCGGCTCGCCGGCAAAGAGGGTGTCGACCGAGAGCGAGCGGCTGTCATTCTGATTGAAAGAGAAGTTGGGCCTGAAGTCAAACGTGTTGAACGAGTCGGGCTTCCACTCCACGCGGAAGTCTGCACGGACATTGTGACCGCGGTCGTTGGCGTCAGACGATGAGTTCTCGTATGAGACAGAGTCGGGGAAGAGGTATTGACGGTTTTGCCGCTTAATGGTGTTGCGGTCGGTGTGTGAATACATCACGTCACCGCCGACCCTGAGTATCTCACCGTTGCCGACATTAAAGTTGACACCGAAACTCTGTGAGTTATTGATCCCCTGGTCTCCACCGAAGCGGCGGAATCGGTTGCCGTTGCCGTCTGTAAAACCGAGTTCGTTGGTGTTGTTGGCCGACCCGATGAATGTTATCTGATTGCCGTCCCAAAACCTGTTGATATTGAATGTGGCCTGATAGCGGTCATCGGTGCCATAGCCGGCCTCGACGGTGCCAAACCATCCGTTTTGCATCCCTTTCTTGACCGTGAGGTTGATCACCGTCTCATCCTCGCCGTCATCGACGCCGGTCAGACGCGCCAGGTCGCTCTTGCGGTCGACCACCTGCAGCTTGTCGACCATATTGACGGGGAGATTTTTTGACGCCACCTTGGGGTCATCGGCAAAGAACTCCTTGCCGTCAATGAGTATCTTGGTTATCTCCTTGCCGTTGGCGGTGATCTTACCGTCTGAGTCGACCTCGACACCGGGGAGGCGCTTGAGCAGATCCTCGACCACGGCGTTGGGCTGTGTCTTATAGCTGTCGGCGTTAAACTCGATGGTGTCGGTCATCACCTTGATGGGGGTCTTGATGCCGATGGCGCTTACCTCGCCGAGCATTATCGCCGAGTCATCCAGACGCAGGGTGTCAGCCTTGACCGAACGGTTATCGACGGTAACGTCGAGATACCCTTTGGCATAGCCGATATATGTCGCTTCGATGATATACTTACCCTTTGAGACACCCCCAAGAGTGTAACGGCCGTCGAGATCAGCCACGCCCCCGTTGATGAATGATGAATCGCGGGCTGACAGCAGTCTGACAGTGGCGTCAGACAGCGGTTCGCCCGTCTCGTCGGTGACCACACCCGAGACCGAATAGGCCCATGCAGCGACAGCCACTGCCATCGCGGGGAGTATCACCATACCTCTCTTTACTCTCATAATGTACCTGTTATTATCACAATTTCAATCTTTAAGACGCAAAGCCGACCCATAAGTTTAACGGGGGAGCGGGACATATCCGCCCAATCCCCCGTTTTTATCGAAAAACCGCGTATGCGGCCTTAATCAAAACATTTTTTAACACCCGGCGGTTCAATAGGCCACCTTGACAACCTGCCCGCGCCCATCGGCCACCACGATATAGACACCGTGAGCAGGCAGCGTAAAGGGTGCATCAGCGGCGGCCTTACCGACAGTGCGCCCGGCCAGATCATAGACAGTGGCGGTCAAGACAGCCCCGCTGACTGTCACCACCCCGCCGTCAACACGGGCGACAAACATCTCGCCGCCGGGGGCATCAATCGCCTCGACACCGCTGCCGGGCACATAGCCGATCTTGCGGTCGAGCCAGTCAATACGCGCCGTCACGTATGATTTGAGGTCATTGACGGCTGCCTGCCAGCTGTTGTAGACCTTAGGATTCTGATGTACCCACTGGTTGAGGATCGGCCAGCGGGTAAAGTTAAGGTCGAGCGACCGGCTCATTGCATCGGCCTGATTGTCGATATACTCGCCGAAGCTCTCACCGTCATACCCGGCGGTGTCGCGCAGACGCGCCCACAGCTGCTTTATCTCACCGGCCGTGGCAGGGTCACGCTTGACCACACGGGTGACAAATGTATTCATGTTGTTGGCCGAGCTGCCGTAGACATAGATATAGTCTGAGTGATTGTTTATCGGGTAGGTACGGTTGTCATTCTCAAATGCGATGTCAAAGTCCCACACCGGGCCGACATAAAATTTAGGGTCGTTGCGGCGCTTAAACATATATGTGCTCCAATAGGTGTCGGTGTTGCCCGACAGCTCGCCGACGATAAAATGACGCAGGAACGATGGGACATCGAGTATCTCGCGGTAGCTCCCCTCGCCGGCATACTTGTTGCCGAACACGCGCTTGTCGAGCTCGTTAAATGCCCCGGTGATATAGGCCGTCTGTGCCGGCACTATCTCATCATCGGCCGGAGCCTTGATGGTGACAGGGATACCGTTGCGCGAGGTAAACCATGAGATCTCCTCATTGGCATAGGCATCGACCTCAATGAGGTAACCACCCGTGAGGGCCTCGCCGGCGATATCATCGGGGGTCATCTCGTCGATATCCACCCTGCCCTCGCGTACCTCTATCTGGTCGCACAGCTGATAACAACCTTTATACTCGCCGTTGAGGATCAGATCGACAGGCTGACACCAGGGTACATACTCCATGCCGGCACGTCTGGCGGCCTCAAACGCCACGATATTGCGCATCAGGGTCTTGTCGCCATAGTTATTGATGAGAGTCCACTTCTTAGCCTTTGAGGGAGCGTCGAGCACCTTCTGTTTCTTCTCAAACTTGATGCGGTAAGGTTTCTTGGGGAAAGTGCGCGAGGCATTGCCGCGCTGACGTGTGGTAGCGTCAGCCTCAAGTATCTTGCTGCCGTTGTCAGATATGATGATGACGTCAGAGACTATATTGGTCTCCTTGTCAAAAGGCTCGACGGCATCGACCGTATTGATAATGACCGTCGGCAGGCCCGTGAGCTGATGCAGACGGCTATCATCACCTGCGCCCGGAGTGCCGTAAAACGCCACTTCGGCCACATTGCAACGGGCATCTGATGGCCCGACATAGCGCACATATCTCACACCGCGCGAGCAATCGACATCTCCATAAGACATCTCACCTATCACACCCCTCTGCTCGATCATATACAGTGGTATAGCATCGAGAAAGTCAGGACGGCTGGCACCCTCAAACATACCCAGCACCATACGTCCCGGGCCGAGACCGTCATTGCGGGGCGACCACCCCACACGGGTGATGACATGAGGCTCACCCAGGTCAAGGCCCGTCCAGGTATAACTGCGCTCATAAGAGGCGAAATAAGTGTCGAGATTGCCGTCATGAGCCATTGCGGCGGTGTTGAGAGTCGTGGTCGCCTGACCGGTCGCATAGTCGACCGAGAGGGCAGTGCCTATCACGCTACCGGTCAGAGGAGAGTCGACGTCGGCAGCAGCCGACGTAACCCAAACAGTCGCCATCACAGCGACAGCCATACATAAAGCTTTCATTTTTTCAGGTAATTCTTTTCAGGGTTAGTATCGTCCCTGCAAAGTTACTCAAAATGCGCGACATTCCCCACCCCCGACACAGATAAAACGATGTATGACACCCTATACTCAACCTGCCTGCTCTCAACCTTGAAGATAGCTATCAATCCGGGAGAGGACGAGAGAAGCGATCACACAGACAGGGGGGGTGGATCAGGTCATGTCGCGGTAGTCGCGCATCATCTCGAAGTAGACGGCCAGGCCGGCGATGAGGCCCACACCGATGCCGGCGATCAGACCCCATATCATATACTGATCGGCCTGGTAGGCCATGAAGTATAGTGAGATGATGCCTATGGCCATAGGTATCAGTATCGCCTGGAACAGGTGGTGACGCCGTTTATAATATCCGGCGGCGCGGGCTACCTGATCGACTCCCTGTGTAGAGGGGTCGATACTGCTGATACCGTGGCTCAGATAAAGATCCATCACGGCCGCAAGGAGAAAGAACAGCACGATAAGTATTATACCCCACGTGGGAAGTTTGCCGTGCTGAAAGCAGGTGCAGACTATACCGAGGGGCGCAATGACAAGTGCCATCATGCGGTAGCGTTTGATGAGCCGGTCTCGGGCCGAGGTGATACGCCCGCTTATAACCCCGTCAATCATCGGGTCGCGGCGACGGGGCGAGTTGTTATCGGCTGATGAGTTGACGTTGTCGAGCTTACGCCATTTATCTTTGAGTTCTTCGGGTGTCATATTTCAGGTTTGATGTTTAATAATTTTTCTTTGGCGCGACGCAGACGCGAGGCGATAGTGTTGCGGGGCTCGCCCATGATGGCCGCTATCTCGTCGTATGAGTGCTCGTCGAGCCACAGCAGTATGAGCGCCTTATCAGATGCCCCCAGGCGATTGATCATCCGGTACATCTCTCTGAGCATTTCGGCTTTCTCATCATCCTCGGCGATGAGCGACGCACACCGGTCTATCGATACCGTATCACCCTGTCGGCGGCTGCGGCGGAATGTCGACACGCAACTGTTGAGGGTCACTCGGTAGATCCATGTCGACAGCGATGCCTCGCCGCGAAATTTGGGGAATCCGCGCCATATATTGACCAGTGCCTCCTGCCGCAGATCGTCAAACGTAGCCATATCCGTGGCATAGAAGTAGCAGACCTTGCGTATGACACGGTCGTAGCGGTCGATCACCTGCTCAAACTCGCGCCTCAACTGTAAGTCAGTGTCTGTGTTATGTCGGTTATTGAATTTCATCTGTCTTATTTGACGCAACGATCCTGATAAAGTTTCATCTCTGCTCAAAAAAAAATATTAGCGTCGCATTACCGCCGTCACAACATTCCTATCGGCGAGGACGTTATCTATATCATACCCCCCAACTCCATTCATACCACACTTATGGAAACGCGCGAAAAAGAGATTTACACCGTCACACTGGTCGGCACGGCCGTCAACGCCATACTGATAGTCCTGAAATTCATCGCCGGATTTGTGGGACGCAGCTCGGCGATGGTCGCCGATGCCGTACACTCGCTGAGCGATTTCATCTCAGACATCATCGTACTGGTGTTTGTCAAGATTGCCGGCAAGCCTAAAGATAAAGGGCATGACTATGGTCACGGCAAATTTGAGACACTGGCCACCATGATTATCGGCGTACTGCTTTTCATCGCCGGCATCGGTCTGATGATCAACGGTGTGGAGTCGGTCATCGCCAGCCTCAACGGTCAGACTCTCGAGCGACCGACGATGCTCGCCCTGGTGGTAGCGCTGGCCTCGATAGGCTCAAAAGAGTGGCTTTACCGCTACACCCTTAAGGCCGGCAAGAGGCTCAACTCGCCGGCCGTCACCGCCAACGCCTGGCATCACCGCAGTGACGCCGTCTCATCGCTGGGCACCCTTGTGGGTATCGCCGGCGCTATGTTCCTGGGTGACCGTTGGCGCATCCTCGACCCGATTGCCGCCATCGTCGTGAGCGTCTTTATCATCAAGAGCGGATATGACATCGTCAAACCGTGTATAGCCGAACTGCTCGAGGCCTCGCTCCCCGATAACACCGAGCGCGAGATCATCACGCTCGTAATGTCAGTGCCCGGAATCGAGTCAGTGCACAACCTGCGCACCCGCCGCATCGGCAACGGCATCGCCATCGACCTCCACGCCCAAATGGACGGCAACCTCACCCTCTCGCAGGCCCACGAAAAAGCCACCGCCGCCGAGAACGCCATCCGTCGCGCCTTTGGCGAAAACTCAATCATCAACATCCACATGGAGCCCGTGTCACCCCACTGACCCTCAGTGAGGTGACTAAAAAAGCTATGGCTTACGTTCACACGCGAGCCATAGCGATAGATTGTAGTTGAATTTAAGACCTATTACAATCTATGTTTCCTCTGTGCCTGAGGATCAATCAATATATCTATGATTATTGGTTGAGTTTGAGGAGGTGTCTATCGGGCGTCAGCTTTAGTAATCCTGATGGCCGCGCCACCGCCGGCGGCAAGGGGCTGCTTGAGTTGCATCCCCGGCTTGACCT
>CAMWLR010000061.1 GCA_947175215.1 uncultured Porphyromonadaceae bacterium | reverse complement strand
GTCCGAAGAAGTTCGGTAGTACATAGTGGAGATGGAGGGGTTTGAACCCTCGTCCAAACGTGGAACTAATGAGCTTTCTACATGCTTAGTCTTCTGTTGGTTTTCGACGTGGGGCAGGCTGAAGACTGCCAACCCCGCGCTTAGTTCCTAAAATCTCGGAGACTTCGCGGAACGTCCGGTCTCCCATTCCCGATTTATCTGCACCGCCTGATCGATTAGTCTCGGGAAAATGACAATCGGGCGATGTCTCGTCTACGTCACTTTGACGCGGATAAAGCTTGATTTACTGTGCTTCGATCAAGCAGCGAGAGCGTAGTTGTTTTCGCCATTTAAAATTGCGGTGTCTCTGATTATAGAGCGTAGCCACCATTGCTCTGCATGCTTACTCACCACCTCTACACGCTGTCAAAACCGGTCATCCCCGTTTATAACTTGTCGCGTTGGCGATAAGGAATGCAAAGTTAATCTATTAATCTATGACTCACAATATCATTGTTGACTTTTAATCAAATTTAACACCGCCGATTCTGTCAAGGAATCGGCGGTGTTATATAAGAATGTGTTATTTATGCTATGTTACCGGCGAGATCAAGATTTCTTGCGTTGTGTCGGCTTCTTCTCAGCCTCGATCTCCTCGGCAAACTTGTTTGGGTAACTTATCTTGAGTTTTGGCACCATAAATGAGTAGATGACAAAGCCGATACCCATGAGTATAAACGGTATCGACAGCCATTGACCCATGTTAAGTGTCATCCCTACCTCAAATTCTTCTTGCGGATTTTTGATAAATTCGATCAGGAATCTCGTACCGAACAAGACGATGAAGAATACGCCGAATATCAGTCCGGGGCGCTCACCGGCATTTTTACGCCAGTACATCCACATCAACAGACCGAACAGCGCCAGGTAACACAATGCTTCATATATCTGTGTCGGATGTGACGGCATCGAGTAGATCGGCTGCTGCATCCCGGCCATCCACGGGCCTAAGTTGGTGATGAACCTGAATCCCCACGGCAGATCGGTCGGATGTCCGTAGATTTCATGATTCATCAGATTGCCGATGCGGATAAGTGCGCCTACCAGGGCGATAGCTATTACTAACCGGTCGTATGTCCAGAACGGTGTACGTTTGGTGGTGAATATCGAGAATAGTATCACGGCAATCATCAAACCTATCGTGCCGCCATGACTGGCCAGACCTCCCTCCCAAGTATAGAGTATTTCGATGGGATGCTTTGAATAATAGTCCCATGCGTAGAAAAACACATGTCCCAGACGCGCTCCGACAATGGTGGCGACGATGACGTATATCAGCAGTATGCCGAGCCACTGCTCGGGGGCACCCTCGCGTTTGAACATTTTCTCGACAATCTTATAGCCGAGAAAAAATCCAATGACAAACATCATGCCGTACCATCTCACCGTAAGCGGGCCGAGGTGGAGCATCACAGGATTGACATTCCAGGTGATGAAGTCGAGCATACCCTGTGTCATTTGGCTGCGTTGACAATTGCCTCAGTGTCGCGGGCGATCATAAGCTCCTCGTCTGTGGGAACTACAACAACTTTGACCTTTGACTGCGGGGTTGAGATCACGGTCTCTGTGCCGCGTGTCTTATCGTTGAGAGCCTCGTCGATCTCAACGCCCATGAATGCGAGCGGACGGCATACATTGCGGCGCACACCGGTCTGGTTCTCACCTACGCCGCCGGTAAAGACAATGATATCCACACCGCCCATCTCGGCTGCATAAGCTCCGATATATTTGATAATGCGCTGCTCATACATCTCAAGTGCAAGATGTGCGCGCTCGTTGCCGGCCTTATCGGCCGCCTCGATTTCACGCATATCAGACGAGAGTTCGGTCACGCCGAGTACTCCGCTACCCTTATTGATTATTTTCTGCAGTTCGTCAGCAGACATATTGTGCTTCTTCATCAGGTATACCAGCGCACCGGCATCAACGTCACCCACGCGAGTACCCATCATCAGACCCTCGGTCGGGGTCAGACCCATCGAGGTATCTACACTCTTGCCATTAAGGACCGCGCAGACAGAGCCGCCGTTACCGACATGACAGGTGATAATCTTCTGCTTGGTGATATCCACTCCTAAAATCTCGCATACGCGGGCAGACACATAGCGGTGGCTTGTGCCATGGAAACCATATCGGCGCACACCATCCTCTTTATAAAACTTATAAGGGAGTGCATACATAAATGATTTGGCAGGCATTGTCTGGTGGAAAGCCGTGTCAAAGACACCTACCTGCTTAACACCCGGGAGAATCTCCTCGACAGCCTCGATACCCGTGACATTGGCGGGATTATGGAGAGGAGCAAGATCATAACAATCCTTGACCTGCTGTATCACCTCATCAGTGAGAAGCATACTCTCTGAGAACTTCTCTGCGCCGTGTACAACACGATGACCGACGGCATCAATCTCAGAATAGTCCTTTATACAGCCGAGTTCAGGATCGGTAAGCAGATCGAGCACTGCCTTGACAGCACCTTTATGGTCGACCAGGCCGAGCTCTTTTACGACCTTAGAGCCATCAGGCAACTTATATTTCAGGAAACCGTCATTAAGACCTATCTTCTCCACACCACCCTCAGCCATAACAGCATCATTGGCGGTATTGATGAGTTTATATTTAACGGAACTGCTACCGCAGTTAAGCACAAGTATTTTCATTATATTGACTTATTATCAGATTACTTAATAGATGGTGAGACTCACTTGATGGCCTGATTGGCAGTCATGATGACAGTCTTGTATATATCTTCGGCCGAACACCCGCGAGAAAGATCGCTGACCGGAGCTGCAAGACCCTGCAACAGCGGACCGACAGCCTCAACGCCTGCCAGACGTTGCACCAGTTTATATGAGATATTACCGGCGCCAAGAGAGGGGAAAATAAGTACGTCAGCTTTACCTGCGACAGGGCTATCCGGAGCTTTAAGAGCAGCAACCGATGGGACAAGGGCAGCATCGGCCTGTAATTCACCGTCAAGTTTAACCGTCGGATCGAGTTTGTGTGCAATGGCTGTAGCCTCTACCACTTTGTCAACCAGTGCGTTTTTAGCACTACCCTTCGTCGAGAACGAGAGCATTGCTACGCGCGGTTCGATACCTGCTACCTGGCGGGCAGTAAGTGCCGAGGATATAGCTATCTCTGCAAGTTGCTGAGCGGTCGGGTCAGGTACTACAGCACAATCGGCAAACACCAGGATACCGTTCTCTCCATAGGGTGAATCTTTGGGGAGAAGCATCAGGAACGCACCAGATACTGTAGAAATACCGGGGGCCGTCTTGATTACCTGGAAGGCAGCACGTAAAACGTCACCGGTCGAGTGCACTGCACCCGATACCATGCCGTCAACGTCACCGGCTTTCACCATCAGTGCTCCGAGATATAGGATGTCAGCGGCCAGGGTACGCGCCTGTTTGGGAGTCATCCCCTTGCTCTTGCGGAGCTCATATAGCAATGGCGCATACTTGTCGATCACTTTCTCATCGGCCGGATTGACGACAGTGGCTTTATCGATATTCTTGAGACCAAGCTCTTGTGCTTTAGCCTTTATGGCATCGGGGTCGCCCAACAAGACGATCTGGGCGACATTGTCGGCGAGGATCTGATCGGCGGCGGTGATATTTCTTACTTCTTCTCCTTCAGGGAGTACTATCGTGCGAAGGTTATCTTTTGCCCTCGCGGTTAATCTTGCAAAAAGACTCATGATAATATGCAGGTTTTTCGGTAACTGTTGAGCGATTGACAGCATACGCGTCAATCTTAATGCAAAATTAACAATAATGTCGGGTATCGCGGTAACTTCACCCCGACAAATTTCGCCAAAATCTGTTTTTATTGCCTGTATCTCTCTTTTTTTGTAATTTTGACACCGCAATGACAGAGACTAACGACTATTCACGTCAGAGAGAAATCGAACTGCTCGCGCCGGCACGCGATGCAGCCACGGCACGCGCCGCCATAGATCACGGGGCTGATGCCGTGTATATGGGCGCTTCATCATTCGGGGCGAGATCACAGGCTACCAACAGTATTGCCGAGATTGCCGATGTCTCCCGATATGCTCACCGATTCGGCGCACGCCTCTATGTGACCGTCAACACTATCGTGTATGATCACGAGCTTGATGATGTCAGAAACTTAATGTGGGATCTCTGGCGAGCCGGGGTCGATGCTCTGATCGTGCAGGATCTTGCCTTAACCCAACTGGATGACCTGCCTCCTATAGCACTGCACGCATCGACGCAATGTGATACACGCGACGTCAATAAGGCCCGTTTTCTTGAACAGTGTGGATTTACACGCCTGGTGCTTGCGCGCGAACTCACCCTCAATGAAATCAAAGCCATATCTGACTCGGTCAAGACAGATATCGAAGCGTTTGTCCACGGTGCATTATGCGTCAGCTATAGTGGAGACTGTCAGGCCAGCTATGTCATAACGGGCCGAAGCGCCAACCGCGGGATGTGCTGTCAGGTATGCCGATTCAAATTTGATCTCGAGGATGGCGCGGGACATAAACTTATCAAAGGGAAGCATCTGCTGTCATTACGCGATATGAACCGTCTGCACAATCTTGAACAGATGCTCGATGCCGGGGTCTCATCACTCAAAATCGAGGGTAGACTCAAAGATGAAAATTATGTCAAGAATGTCGTGGGTGCCTATCGCCGTCGCCTCGATGAAATTATAGCTGCCAATTCCGAGCATTATATACGCAGCTCGGTAGGCCGCTCCTCTCTTACGTTCGAGCCCGACCCTGCGCAGAGTTTCAATCGCGGTTTCACCAACTACTTTCTGACCTCTCCACAACCTGCGGCAGGCTCACTGGCTACATTCGGTTCACCCAAATGGACGGGTATAAAGGTCGGTGTTGTCCGTCATATAAGCAAAAAGGCGATAGTCGCTGACCTTGATACGAAACTCAATAACGGAGACGGTCTGGGATATTACACCACCGACGGAGAGTTCAAAGGATTCCGCCTCAACAAAGTCGAGGGGAATCGCCTCTACCCTGCCGGTCAGGATTTACTTTTACCCCCCGGCACCATAATCTATCGCAATGCCGATAAACAACGCTCTGATCTATTGTCAGGAAAGACCGCAACGCGCAAAATTGATGTTACAATATCACTGCGTCTGACACAGACGCAGGCGGTACTGACAATGGCAGACGCGATCGGCCTCGAAGTCTCGGTAGCCGAAGAGATCGAATATCAGGAAGCGAGATTGCCGCAAACCGAGCGTCGCCGTAAAGAACTCGAGAAACTCGGCGACACGATCTTTAATGCAGTCTCGGTGTCTGATAAATGTGGCGACATCTTTATCCCCGCCTCTACCCTCTCGCGTCTGCGCCGCAGAGCCGTTGAGATGCTTGAGATGTCACGCCTTATAAATCATCGACGCGAAAAACCGGGTAAAAAATCGTCGGAAATAACTATCCCCGTAGATCACACCCTCACCCGACACGACAATATCGCCAACCGGGTTGCAGCCCAACTATATGCCGGTCTGACTGGTCTAAATCCAACCGATCTTCCCCGTGCGATCGAGGTTTCCGGCAAACCTGACAAGGAAACGCGCATAATGCAGACCCGCTATTGCCTGAGACGCGAGTTAGGAGCATGTCTTAAAACCTCTACCCGTGACAAACTGCCCACACCTCTTTATCTCACATCCGAGGGTAAGAAGTTCAGGCTCGATTTCAACTGCAAAGATTGCCGGATGGAGGTGATTCACCTCCCCGGGTAATCAGAATTTCAGCACCAGTTCGGCCACAATCCTGTTATCCTGACCACCGGGGTCAACTACGCCCGAGTCAAAGAAATACTTCTCATAATCGAGAATTATCTCGGCTTTGACTTTCTTGACATTACATGAAAGAGCCGCCCCGACAGTTACGCGACGGCGTGCCGGATCATCTGTCACGAGATAACCGTCAGGGCCGGGCGCGCCGTCTGAATGGTCAGTCATGGCATCGAAACGTCCGTGGAAACTCAACAGATCAAATGGATTCCACTTTACAGGGATACCATAAGAGCCGAATATCAGCCACGCGTCGACATCCTTATAACCATTTCCGCAATAAGCAAGATGCTGATATTCACCCTCGACAAGCAGATTGCGCCACTTATAGCCAACACTGCCGTCGACAATATTCATCCTTATTCCTGACGGTTTAAGAGACAGATAACTTGTAGATAAGGTGACATTACCCAGCCGGTAAGATAATTTGGCCGCGTAATCGAGATCTTTCTGCCACACCTCCTGATCAGAACCTGCGGACGAATTAAACACGCCGGCCTCAACGGTCAGCGGTATCCGCCGCCCGTAATAACCTAACTGCAAACCCACTTGCCTGACATTAGCCATCTCTTTGCCGATAAACGAGCGGTTGGCAAAAATATATCCGCCGGGACCGCGGAACGCATCCACACCAAACGGCACTCTGAACCGGCCGACTTTCACAGCAAACTCATCGGCAAAACGCCATCTTGCCCAGGCATCAAGAAACTTGATCGATCCGCGGTCACACAGATCTACCCTGAAATAATAATCAAGGTCACGCAAGATATTACCCTCGAGCGATACACGAGCATTCCTGACCTGAAAACGTTGCTCGTAATCAGGCCATGCACCCTCATATCTCCCTCTGAAAACACCATGTATCTTAGGCACACGGTCTACTTTCTCTTCATCACCGGACACAGTGTCCGTCGCTGCGGCCGAGATCGCACACGATACAGTGAGCCATGTCAGCACGCACAAAACAATCTTTTTTACCATTGCAAACTTATATGACCCTCATGGTCATTTTTTCGGAATTACGCCATGCGCTGTCTGACCACCTCATAGATCATCACACCGGCGGCTACTGATACATTCAACGAGCCGATATTACCCTTTTGAGGGATAGCGGCAAGAGTATCGGCTATACGTAGGATATCATTTGAGATACCAACATCCTCTGCACCCATCACTATCGCGACCGGACCGGTGTAATCACCCTCGGTATAATTGCGAGCGCCCTTCTCTGTCGCACAAACTATCTGATACCCGTTATCCTTGAGAAATCTGACGGCTGAGAGTATCGACTTTTCGCGACATACAGGGAGATAGTTGAGTGCTCCGGCAGATGTCTTCATGGCATCACCGTTAACACCTACACCTCCTCTCTCGGGGATAACAATGGCATCTACACCGGCACATTCACACGTGCGGGCAATAGCACCGAAGTTTCTGACATCTGTCACACCGTCGAGCAGTACGACAAAGGGCATCTTCCCATCCTCATACAACTTCGGCACGATATTGTCGAGGCTGTCATACGTCACTGCCGACAGGATAGCCAGCACACCCTGGTGATTCTTTCGGGTGATACGGTCGATTCTTTCGGCGGGAACACGCTGCAATATGACTCCATACCTGCGTGCAACCTCAAAAAACTCTTTAGCAAGGTCGCCGGACAGATCCTTGCGCACAAGCACCTTGTCAATATCCTTACCTGCCTCGATGGCTTCGATTACGGCGCGCAGGCCAAAAATATATTCATTCTTTTCGAGCATATTCTTCAGTTTTTATTGTTATAGACCGAGCAGTGAACGGGCGTTGGCACGGGCGGCATCATTAATCGCCGACCCTGAGAGCATCATGGCGAGTTCGTCTATCCGCTCGGCATCCCCAAGTTCCTTGACCCGTGTGACTGTCGAGGTGTCGGTATCCTCTTTATAGACCTTATAATGGGTATTCCCCTGGGCAGCGACCTGAGGCAGATGAGTGATGGCGATAACCTGGATATTTTTTGATATATCCTTCATCATCTCACCCATGCGGTTGGCGACGTCACCCGACACCCCGGTGTCAACCTCGTCAAAGACGATTGACGGGAGTTGCATCTTGTCGGCAACTATCGATTTGATCGATAGCATCAGACGCGAGATTTCACCTCCCGATGCGGTGTTACCGATGGGCATCGGTTGCTGGTTCTTGTTAAAGGCAAACAGGAACTCAATATAGTCGATTCCGGTCGCAGTCAGTTCGGTCTCCTTGACAGATACCTCGACCTGGAGATTCTTCATCCCTAAAGGCAATGCGCGTTCGCGTAGCAAGCGTGCAAACTCTACTGCAGTTTCCTTTCTGACTGCCGAGATCTCACGGGCAAGATCGAGGGCCTCTTTTTTGGCACGCTTGGCATTACGCTCGAGAGTGTGGAGCGACTGATCGCCAAGGTCGATCGACCGCAGTTTCTCCTCCATATTGTCGCGTATCTCTATCAGTGCCTCGACAGTGTCGACCTTATGTCTGCGCTCAAGGTCATAAATTTCCTGGAGACGTTGCTCGACAGCCTCAAGTTCGCGCGGATCGGACGACAATTGCCTGTCGGCATCTGCAAAAGTCTGATAAATATCCTGACACTCAACCCTGAGCACTTGCAATCTCTCTGTGATACCCTCGGTATCCTCAAGTAGATCGGTCAGTGAGTCAGCCTCATCAGAGGCGGTTTTAAGCAACGTCACTACATTCTCATCGCCGTCACCGAGCGCATCGAGCAGGCGTGTCAGAGACTCCTTGATGTCGGCCATGTTTATCATAACCTCACGCTCGCGCTCAAGATTATCCTGCTCACCGGCTTCGAGCCGTGCCTCGTCAAGTTGCTGGAACTGATACCTTAGATACTCCTCCTCATCACGGGTCTGCTCGATATTGCGGCGTGTTATCTGATATTGCTTTACGGCATGACGATAACGAGAATACGCTTCGGCAAACTTCTGCAATCTCTCGCCGTTCCCGGCAAGTGAGTCGATTACCCTAAGTTGGTATGGAGGTGAAACCAGCAAGAGATTTTGATGTTGTGAATGTATGTCGACCAATTGCAGAGCAATCTCCTGTAACACAGCAACTGTCACCGGCGTATCATTGACAAACGCTCTCGACCTACCCCCGGGGGCGATCTCACGACGGAGGATGATCTGCTCAGGATCCCAGTCTATATAGTTCTCGGTACATACAGCCTCTAACGAGCCGTAACCTTTAACCGAAAACGATGCCTCGATAACCGACTTGACCTTAGGATCACGGACAGCCTTGGTATCGGCACGTCCGCCTAACAGCAGCGACAAAGCCCCGAGCATTATTGATTTACCTGCACCGGTCTCACCCGTGATAATATTGAATCCGGGGTGGAAATATATATCTACCTTATCAATAAGCGCGTAATTTGATATATGCAGATTTTCGATCATGTTGTCAGATTTGCTTATTTGTTTGTGCCGGACTTAATCATATTGATACGCTTCATCTCGGTTGGATAGATCGGCGTAAGTATCTCCACTACCTTGTCACGCTCTGATTGTGAGGCCTTAGTGTATATGTTGACGAGTTCATCTAACTTGGCATCCTTAAACATCGACAGCCCGACATTCATGCCGTCGACATTCATCACCGTTGTCAAGGCATCGAGTGACGAGGTTATCTTGGCTCTCCCCTTATCAGGAGACAGAGCCATTTCATCAAGACCAAGACGATGATAATCATAGAGCATAGTACGTAAGACCGATGTCGACGGGTCAGTAAAAGCTGACAACACCGCCGAGCGGTTACGCTTATCCTCAAACGCTTTCCAACCGCTTTCGCCCGACGACTGAGCCATCTGCACGATCTGTGCCAACTGGTCATACATCTGCTGTCCTCCGTTGGGGGCGAACGAATCGCTGTCTATGGCAATAAACAGATATGCGTAAAAGTTAAGGATCGCTGTCAGCTGGCTCTCCATCGTGTTGAGCGAGAAGGTCAGCGGCTCACCCTCTTGATATTCAAACTCAATCTTATTGTCCTTGAAATTAAGTAGCGTTGTGGTATAACTCGAGTTGTAGACCGGTCGTGACACCTGCACCTGCAAGTCACCGATCATCTTGTTGTCGGTATACTCCTTGATGGTGAAAAACATCCTGCACTCAATCCGCTCGTTGGTAGCGTATTGCAGATTGGTGAAATGATTTTCGTTCATATATTGAGTTATCGCCTCCTTAAGTGTCTCGAATACACTCTTGTTGGTGGTCTGCACCTGCTCAGTGTTGATCTCTACCTGGCAATTGAGCTCCTGGGCATGTGCACCGTGAGTCACCGACAGCAACATCAGTATCGGTAACATCAACGCGGTCAAACGTATCGGGGAGATTTGGGTAAATTTAGAGAGAATTGACTTTAACATCGTCGGGAGATTAGAGAGAGATTTTTGCTATCATATCGACAAGATCAGACGCTACCTCACGTTTTGTCTTCAAGGGGAAAGAGACCGGTTTATCAGTTCCGCGCATAAACACCGTCACCTTATTTGTGTCGGTGGCAAACCCTGCGCCTTTGTCACGCAGAGAGTTCAGCACTATCATGTCGAGATTCTTACGGGCCATTTTATCGAGGGCGTTGACAGTCTCGTTATCTGTCTCAAGGGCAAACCCGACAAGCAGCTGATCGTCACGTTTTGCCTCCCCTAACGCTCGGGCAATATCAGGATTCTTGACCAATCTTATTTCAGGCGGGTTGTTGCCCTCACGCTTTATCTTTGTATCAGCGGGTGACGCGACCGTATAGTCAGCCACGGCCGCACACATGACAGCTATGTCACAAGTCCGGAACAGTTTGGCACATTGCTCAGCCATCTCCCGGCCTGACTCAACATCTATGACTTTGACCGAGGGGTTATCGGGGGTAACCTCTACCGGACCCGAGATAACGGTCACGTCAGCACCGCGAGTTGCCAGTTCGTCAGCTATCGCAAACCCCATCTTGCCGGTGGAGTAATTAGATATATATCTCACCGGGTCGATTTTCTCGCGGGTCGGACCGGCTGTGATCATCACCTTTTTTCCGACTAAACTGCCACGAGAGGCGATCTTGCCGAAATAGCTGTCAAGCTCCGCTACGATATTCTCGGGTTCCTCCATACGCCCTTTCCCGACAAGATGAGATGCCAGTTCTCCCTCGGCCGGCTCGATAATAATATTGCCGTATGACCTTAGCTTAGCAAGATTGGCCGTGGTCGACGGATGCGCCATCATGTCGAGATCCATCGCGGGGGCAACAAATACCTGAGACTTTGATGACAGATAAGTCGTCACGAGCATATTGTCAGCCACCCCGTTAGCCATCTTACCGATAGTGCAGGCTGTCGCCGGCGCGATAACCATGGCATCGGCCCATAAACCGAGATCGACATGACTGTGCCATTGGCCGGTATTGGCGGTGAAAAACTCGCTGATCACAGGCTTGCCTGTCAGAGCCGAGAGCGTCACCGGAGTGATAAACTCGCGGGCCGACGGTGTCATGACAATCTGCACCTCAGCCCCGGCCTTGATCAGCAAGCGTGTCAGTATCGCCGACTTATATGCGGCAATACCTCCGGTGATACCTAATATTATATGTTTCCCGTTAAGATGACTGTACATGATGCGGTGCTATAATAGTCGGTTAATGTTTCTGAGCGCGCAACTTTATCGCCATGAATGCCCGTTTGGTATTCGAGGGGAAATCACCCTGCTGTATCCAGCTGAAATAGCCGGGATCGCGGCGCAGAACATCGGTGGCGAGCTGACCTTTATATTTGCCGAAATTAATCACCTCGCGTCTTTGATCGTCATAAATCAGGCGACCCATCAGGTCGACATTCTTTGTCTGGGCTGAGTAATCTGAGAGTGACTCGACGTCATTGGGGAGATCGTCGTAACGGTCGAGCTGTGCCATCAGCACCTCATACGTCGCACGGGTATCGGCGTTGGCTGAGTGTGCCCCCTCAAGATCCTTGCTGCAATAAAAGCGGTATGCTGCCGTGAGGGTACGCTGCTCCTTCTTGTGGAAAATTGTCTGCACGTCGATAAATCGCGGCTCGGTAAAGTCGAAATCTATACCGGCACGTGCAAACTCCTCGGCGAGAAGCGGGATATCGAATCTGTTGGAATTGAATCCGGCGAGATCGCAACCGGCAAAACTATCGGCCAGCACCCCGGCGATCTCCTTGAATGACGGCTTATCGGCCACATCGGCATCGGTTATATGATGGACGGCCGTGGCCTCGGCGGGGATGGGACAACCGGGATTGACCCTCACAGTGCGCTGCACATCCGTACCATCAGGCATGACCTTGATCATCGAGATCTCGACAATACGGTCTCGCAGTATATCGGTGCCGGTGGTTTCGAGATCAAAGAACATCACCGGTCTTTTGAGATTGAGTTTCATATTTTTATCATGCGCGCCCGAAACAATCATGATTCAGGCGCGTATAAACTAATTTATGACTTATTGTATGTTATCTTGCCACTGAGAGTCGTGTCAGAAATCCTGAACGGTCATCGGCATGAGGATGATTGTCAGCTCGGTATTCTCGGCATTCTCCTCGGGGACAAATACACCGGGGCGCGAGGGATCGGCGAGCTTGATAATGATATTCTCGGTGGGGAGAGTATTGAAGATCTCGATAAGATAGCCGGCAGAGAAACCGATGACCAGATCACGGCCGTCATAATCACACGGCACTTTCTCTACGGCAAATGTCGAGTGACTGGTATCATCGACCTTAATCTCAAGCAATCCGTGAGTAAAACGCATTTTCATCAATCCGTGAGCCGGGTCGGCACAAACACTGACACGGCGCACGACCGTCAGTATCGACTCGCGGTCAAAGGTAGCGACAAAGGGGTTGTCAGCCGGTATCACGCGCTCATACGGAGGGAAGTTACCTTTGATAAGACGACATGACAGGGTAATCTTCTCGGTGATAAAAGTGGCCGACTTGTCGGTGATGATCACCTTGACGTCCTCCTCTTTTGAGAGAAGCTGCTTTAACAGCACAGCGGGCTTGAGGGGGATAATCATGCGGTGCTCGATACCGGGAGCAGCGGTCTTGTTCTCATATTTGACGAGCTTGCGGGTATCAGTGGCGACAAATATGATACCGTCTGACTTGATATCCCACAGAATACCCATCAACTGGGGGCGGATCTGGTCTGTGGCCACCGCAAAGATAGTATTCTCGATTCCCGATAAAACCATTGTCGAGGGGAGGAGAATCTCATGGCTGATACCGCCGTCGGCCTCTGAAATCTCAGCCAGAGGATCGCTGCTCACGGGGTACTGGTTGGCATCAAGAGCGACAAGATCAAATTTCCCGCCGGGAAAATCTATCTGCATCGCCAGCGAGTCAAGGTCAACCGAGATCTCGACATCTACGGCGGGGAGCTCCTTGCCTATGTCACACAGACGCTTGGCATTAGAGAGGAAACGGCCGCTGCCGTCGGCACTGCTGACCGGCAGACGGGCAACGAGAGTATTCTCAGTGTCAGACGCAGTGACCGTCAGCATCAGACTATCGGCATCGACCTCCATCAGGAAATTGTCGAGCACGGTCAGGGTATTCTTTGAGTTGATAGCCTTGCTGACACCCGAAAGCGTAGAATATAAGGCCCGGCTTGGTACGGTGAATTTCATTGTCGGTATTTGGTAAATAGAGTTTCCTAATGATTAATATGCAAATTTACGAAGAAACTCCCGTTTTTCCCAAAATTCCGCCAAAAAACTTCACAGAGCCTCCCAAATAGAGTTCAGTGTAGAGTGCGTTTATACACAGTTACACAGATCGTGTTCAAGATATATTTCAATGTTGAGTCCACTGTGTTAAATTCACA
>CAMWLR010000060.1 GCA_947175215.1 uncultured Porphyromonadaceae bacterium | reverse complement strand
GCCGCGCCACCGCCGGCGGCAAGGGGCTGCTTGAGTTGCATCCCCGGCTTGACCTTGACGGTGCGTATGCGATAAGCCTGCGGATTATCCTTATAATGCGCATCGGGGGCATCCTCATAGATGGTGGCCTCATACTTGCCGTCTTTGGGGAGGAAGCTCAGGTCAATCAGAGCCGTGCGGGGGTTCTCATCGGTGATAGCACCGACATACCAGTCATCTGAGTGTTTGTCTCGACGGGCCACGGTGATATACCGGTTGGGCTCGGCCTCGAGATATTTTGAGTCTGACCAGTCGACGGGCACCTGCTCGATAAAGGTGAACGCGTCGGGGAATCGCTCATAGTTCTCGGGCAGATCACAGGCCATCTGCATCGGTGAAGGCATGGTGAGGTAGAGAGCTAACTGACGGGCCAGTGTCGTGCCGGCCTGAGAGTCCTTACCCTCGCCGTAATAGCTCATGCGGGTCTCGAAGAGACCGGGAGTGTAATCCATCGGTCCGCCTTTGAGACGGGTAAAGGGTAACATGCAGGTATGCGACGGCGGGTTACCACCCATCGACTCGAACTCACCGCCGCGGGCCGACTCCTGGGCCAGCCAGTTGGGATAAGTGCGACACAGGCCGGTGGGGCGCGGCGCCTCATGGCTGTCTATCATTATCTGATAATCGGCCGCACGCTCTATCACGTGGCGGGCGTGATCGACCATCCACTGTGAGGTGTGGTGCTCAGAGCGGGGGATGATAGCGCCGACATATCCGGTCTTGACGGCATCATAATTGTTATCCTTCATAAACTTGAATGCGCGGTCGAGCTGCAACTCATAGTCGGCGGCGTTAGCCGCTGTCTCATGGTGCATGATCAGCTTGACACCCTTCTCCTTGGCATATTCGCGCAGGGTATCGACATCAAAGTCAGGATAAGGCTTGTCAAAGAGAAACTGGCGGTTCTTGCGATAGCTGCACCAGTCCTCCCAACCTTCGTTCCACCCCTCGACAAGCACACCGTCGATGCCATGCTTGGCGGCAAAGTCGATATACCGCTTGACGTTGGCGGTGTTGGCCGGGTGATGACCGTTGGGGGTCAGTTTGCTGTAATCGGTGACGCCGGGTTTGGCCAGCGGGTCATTAGAGTAGGCCCATGTCTTGACATTGCCGGTAAACATCTCCCACCACACCCCGACAAACTTCATCGGCTTGATCCAAGAGGTATCCTCGATCGCGCAAGGCTCGTTGAGATTGAGCACCAGCTGTGAGGCGAGAATATCGCGGGCATCGTCACTGACGATAAGAGTGCGCCAAGGGGTATTGAACGGCAGTTGCAGATAAGCGCTCACACCCAGACGATCAGGCACGAGATGCGACTTCATGCCATACCGGGTCTTATCGACATCAAGCAGCATAGCGGGATAACCGGCCAGGGCTGCCTCATGCAGGTTGACATACACCCCGTCGGTGGTCTTGACCAGCATAGGGGTCTGTATGGTCAGCCCGTCGACTCGCTGAGCCTCAGAGTGCCGCCCATATTTAGAGACCGCCTCGGGCAGATCGGTGAATGTGGTCTCTGACCACAGATACTCATCGGTGTCATAGTCGCCGGGGATGCAATAGAGCTTATGGTCGTCAGTGAAGTTAAACTCAGTCAGCTCATCCTTGACGGTCAGATAGTTGGGACCGTGCTGCACCGGCAGTTCATATCTAAATCCCATCCCGTCGTCAAACACGCGGAATCTGATTGTCATCTCGCGCTGAGGATTCTCGGCCCGGAGATTGACGGCCAGCTCCCTGAAGTGATCGCGCACGTCAGAATACTCACCCCACACAGGTTGCCAGGTGCGGTCGACCGTCACGGTATCTGTCGAGACGATGGTGAATCCGTCGGTAAACGCCGTCTCGTCAGCCTTGATACCCAGGCGGCTGTCGGTGATCACCGGCTTACCCTTATAGTCGAGGTTATAGACGGGCACACCCGCGGGGTCGACATCGACCGAGAGCAGCAGGTTGCCGTCAGGAGAGGTAATGCTCACGGCCGCCACATTCATGGCGCCCGCGAGTATAGACAGTATCATCAGATTTTTCTTCATGATGAAAAAGCTGAAATAATAGATTAGTTCATTAAGATAGTGTAAGCATACGGCTCGAGATCTATCACCACCGGGGCCACACCGGTTGTGCCGTCGAGGAGATCAGTCATCGCCGACCCGGCGAGCTGGATAGGGGTCTTGACCGACTGTGCGCTCGACGTGGTGTTGACAGCCACCAGCAGGTTATGACCGGGGATGGCGCGGGTGAAGCATACCACCGACGAGGTAGAGAAGTCAGCGAGCTGACCGCGACGCACCTCACCCGAGGCCTTGAAAGCAGCGTTGATCTCTTTATACACCTCGGCTAACTCGGTCGAGTAGGTGCGGGTCGAGTAGGTAAAGAACGAGACGGTGCCGCTCAGGCCGGCAATATCCATCGTGTCATAGATCATCGGGGTGCCGTTGAGCATCGAGGCACATACATACGCACCGGGGATACCCTCGGGTGAGCCAAACATAGTGGCTACATTATTCTCGGCAGCTACGTCATGGTTGAACACATAGCGCAGTATCGACTTGCCGGCAGGTACTTTGGACAGGGCATCCTGAGCCTCCTTGACCACATCGGCAGGTTTGCCACCCTTAAAGGCCGATGAGATCGTGGTCGAACTGTTCCAGTCATATATCATGTCAAACCCGCAGGTATAATACTCGGTCTTGGCGGTCTCGGCAAGCATGATTGCATCGGGGTCTATCGCATGAATATCGGCGATGACATCGGCCCAGAAGTCGGTGGGGACACCGTCGGCATAGTCGCATCGGAATCCGTCGATCGACAGCTCGTCGACCCAATAGAGCATCGCGTCCTTCATAGCCTGACGCAACTCCGGGTTGCTGAAATCGAGCTGCGCCACATCAGTCCAGCCGTTAGCTGCGGCGATATTGCCGTCGGCATCCTTGACATACCAATCGGGATGCTCGGTGATCCAGGGACAATCCCATGCGGTGTGATTGGCAATCCAGTCGAGGATGACTTTCATACCCTTTGAGTGAGCTGTGTTGACCAGTTCCTTCATGTCAGCCATCGTGCCGTAGCGCGGGTTGAGGGCGGTGAAATCGCGCACGCAATAGGGTGACCCTATAGAGTTGAGCTGACCCGGATCAAACACGGGCATCACCCAGAGGACATTGCAGTCCATGCCGTCGATACGCGACAGCTGGGCGGTCAGTCCCTTGATACAGTCGTTGTCGCCGTAAAAGCGGGGATTGGCCTGATAAAACACATTGGTTGAAACTTCCCTGCCCACCACCGGCGCATCGGGATTGTCAGGCATATCTATCTCGTAAGAGGTGCAACCGGTGGCGGCAAGAGCTGCCACCGTTGCAAATATTGATGCTATCTTGTTCATTGCGGTTATTTTAATTGGGCCTTGTCAGGATTGGCTACGATAAAGTAGTTCTTGTCGAGCGTGATGGTCAGGGCGTCATACTGAGTGTCGCTGCCGTCATTAAAGATAAGGTTTTCGGTCTCACCCAGACCCTCGACCGTAAGCACCTTATAGGTGATGCCGTCGACAGTCTCGGTGACAGTGGCTTTGGCACCGGGCCACCCGCCGAAAATCTCCTTGTCACCCCAGGCATATACATAGAGGTCGGCCCATCCGGTCTTATCCTCGATATATATCTTACAGTCACTTGTCGGGGCATCGATAACCTCGGCAGCGTCAGCCTTGGCCACTATATAATAGTCTTGGTCGAGAGTGATGGTCATGGCGTCATACTGGTTGCCGTCACCGTCATTAAAGATCAGGTTCTCGGTCTCGCCGTTACCCTCGACGGTAAAGACCATAAAAGTCTTGCCGCCAATCACCTTTATCTCGGTGGTCGAGGCACCGGGCCAGCCGCCGAAAGCCTCCTTGTCACCCCAGGCATAGACATAAAAGTCAGTCCAGCCGGTGAGATTCTGTATGTAGATCTTATACTCGGTGCCGGGTTCGGGGTCAGGCTCGGGGTCATCGCCACCTGTGCCGGGGACGTATGTCTCAGGGTCGATCTCGACAGCCTTGCTTGAGGTCAGCTCGACATACACATCACGGTCGAGGCCAAAGACAACCACATCGTCGATCTGCTTGCCGTTACCGTTGTTGAGGATGACGTGCTCCTCGAGACCGGCATCGCAGTTGGCTTCGCCAAGGTCAAAGTAGACATAGGTGACACCGTTGATGACCTGAGTGCCGGTGGGTGACATACCGGGCCATGCGCCGTTGAGGTCGTTGACCGTACCCCACATATAGAGGTAGAGGGCATCCCAGCCTGACTTGTCGACCACATAGACCGTATAACCGTCGTGAGAGATATTTGACGAGGGGTCAAACTCGGTGACCTCGGTGGGGGTCAGCTCGAGATAGAAGTCTTTGTCGAGTGTCACGTTAAAGTCGGGCAACTGCTTGCCGCCACCGTTGTTGTTGAAGATCAAGTTGAGGTTGAGACCCTCGTTGACAGCCCCGGTGTCAAAATACTTATAGGTGACGCCGTTGATCTCGACCTTGCCGGTGGGCTTCATGCCGGGCCAGCCGCCGAATGCCTCGCTGTCGCCCCAGGCATACATCGCCAGGTCGTCATACTCGGTGTTGTCGACAACATAGATAACATAACCGTCATGCTCGATCTCATCGGGGTTTGCGGGTTTGTCAAAGTAGTCGGCCCAACGGTAGAGGAGTACGTTGATACGGCCACCGACCTCGGGGACATCGGTGTGAATCACCGGGGTGTTCTCGAGCGAACGCTCCTCACCCTGCGAGGCATTATAGAATGTATATCCGTCGGCCAGTGTCTTGCCGTCGATACAGTCGGCGGGATTGATATAGATACCCCACTTGACATCGGTGTCAGAGGCTTTCTGGAGCTGCCAAAGGGGGTTGCCCACAGCCTCCATGCCGCCGTTAAACTCGCCGATGATGTATATCTTGTCAGTCGCGGCGGTGCCCTGTGGCACGATCACCTCGAGCAGCTGATAGCCGGGGCGCAGCTCAAAGCGCGGCAGTTCGCTATCAAATATGATCTCATCCTTAGAGCATCCTGTCAGTATCGGCAGGAGCAGGAGGAAAAGAATACTGAATATATTGAGTTTTTTCATTGTTTATCCGGTATTAATAGTTAGGATTCTGTACGAGGCCGGGGTTGACCATCAGAGCGACCTGAGGCAGAGGATACCACTCATAGCGGCGGTCACGCTTGGCCGGCATCTCGCGGTCTGTCTCTGTGGCGCGACCAAAGAACCACCACTGACCCTGGGTGAATTTATCAAAACGGCGCAGGTCGGTGCGACGGCGACGGCCCTCATCGAGGAACTCGAGACCCCACTCGCTCAGCATCCATGCGTCATCAAAGGCCGTGAAGCCGGGGCCGGGCTGCTCGATTTCGTTGAGATCACCGGCGTTGTAATAGCGCTGACGCACATCGTTGACCAGTTGTTTGGCTGCACCGCTGTTGCCGGCACGCAGACGGCACTCGGCCAATGTATAGTATACCTCGGCGAGGCGGAACTCTACCTGGTCGGCGTCACGCCAGTCAACACCGACCGACGAGGGGTAGATGGGGTAACGGAGCACGCGGAAACCTGAGTTGGTCTGACCCCAGCGGGGGCTCATCACCGGCTCGAGATGACGGCCCAGGTTAAGGAATGTACCCACCTGATCGACATAGATCAGGGGCTTATCCTGCAGGTCGGCATCGGCTAATACATCGACACCGGTCTGATAGTTGAGCTGCGCGCCCATGGCGAAGATACCCTGCCAGTTGCCGGCGGCGTCGCAGGCAAAGGGCTGTTTGCGGATATCCTTGTCATTCATGCGGTCAAACGGTGCGCCGAGTTTATCGCCGTAATCAAAGAGGAAGCTCTTGGCGCCCTCGCTGCCGGCGTTGGGCACCAATGTACCGGTGTTATCCTTTGAGGGGACGAGGCATGTACAGTTCCACCCGCCCTGATCACAGGCGAAATCAAACATCTCGTCATAGTTATAGGGGAGGAAAGGGGTGTTGCGGTTATTGTTGGTCATGCGGCCGGCCTCCATCGCAAAGGCAAACACTACCTCGGGACAGGTGTTGTTGTTGATCCCGTAGATCTCACGGTAATCAGAGGCGAGATTATATGTGCCGAAATCACCGCGGATGATCGCCTCGCAGAGCTCGGCGCACTCGGCATAGCGGTCGACACCGGTAAACACCTCAGAGTTGAGCAGCATACGCATCTTGAGCATGCGGTTCATACCCATGTTCATACGGTTGCGTGTAGCGCTTGAGCCGTCTTCGGCGGTCAGGTCGGCATAGCAGCCGTCGAGCTCGTCGACGATAAACTGCCAGATGACACCGCAACCGGCATTAAAGTCGGTCGAGGCCGAGCCGGGTATCTCACCACCCACTGATACATTGAGCGGCAGAGCACCGCCCCAGAGCTCAAAGTTGTTATAGTAAGCCCAAGCACGCATCGTGCGCACCTCGGCGATATATGATCTGAGGGCGGCGTCAGTCATGCCGATCGACTCGGCGTCGATATTCTCGAGGTCGTTGATCAGCAGGTTACACAGGCCGATGGTCTCCCAGGCGTGTTCCCATGCCTGACGGATGATGACCGACTCTGAGTTCCAGGTCTGGGTCGAGAGCACAAACTTGGCGGCCTCGTCATAACCCCATGCGCCTCCGTTCCAGGTACGCCACGCGATCTGATCGGCAGGGAACTCGTTGAGATACCAGAAATATTCGAGGAATCCGCTTGCGGCACTGGCATAAATCGATGCCACCGCACCCTGCACGCTGCTCTCATCCTGATAATATGTGGTGGCGTCAAGACGGTCAAAGGTCACTTCGTCGAGATCGGTACATGACACCGCCGAGATTGTTATTGCGGCCGCACCGAGCAGGCCGGTTATATATTTTTTGATTTTCATTGGGTCAGAGAATTGAGATTAACGGAATCTTAAGGTTACGCCGAGTGTCAGCTGGGTGGCTGTCGGATAGGCCGATGACACGTCGATACCCGGAGTGATACCGGTCGAGGTGACGGCCGAGGGATCTGTGCCCGAGTAACCTGTGATGGTAAACAGATTCTTGGCGGCGAGATAGATGCGCAGTGAGTCGAGGAGCTTGCGGTTCTTGATCGGCAGAGTGTAACCGATGGTCACGTTCTCGAGCTTGAAGTAATCGCCGCGCTCGAGAAAGTATGATGAGATCACACCGCCGCCCGACCATACGTCGCGGTCTTTGAGATAGGTGCTACGCAGCACGTTGTCGCTGCCGCTGCCTTTGAGACCCATGCCGTATTTGCGCATGTTGAAGATCTGGAAACCGAATGCGCCGTTAAACATCAGGCTCAGGTCAAAATTCTTCCATTTGATGGTGTTGTTCCAGGTCAGGAAGTGCTTGGGAGCACCGTCACCGATATATCTCTTATCCTTGGGATCGGCTGCCGCGGCGGTCACGACATCACCGTCGGCGGTGTAGACCAGCATATTGTGATTCTCGTCTACGCCGGCATACTCATAGCCCCAGAACTGACCGATGCGGCCACCCTCCTCGACGCGGAAGAAGTATTCGCTCGTGCCCACGCCGGGTTTCTGATACAGGTCGAGATATGATGCCTGATAGATCGAGTTAGAGAGTTTGGTGAGCTTGGTGGTGCCGTAAGAATAGTTGATGCCGGTTGTCCAGGTCACCGGGGTGTTGACCACGGCGTCTACGTTGAGGGCGAGCTCGACACCGGTATTGCGGGTCGTACCCACGTTGACCAGAATGTTGGGATAAACGTATGGAGGCTGGGGAGCGGTGTAGTTGTAGAGCAGATCCTGAGAGCGGCGGTCAAAATAGTCGATCGACCCATAGATGCGGTTAAAGAGCATAAAGTCGATACCGACGTTGACACTCGACAATTTCTCCCATCCCAGCTCGGGATTGGCGTTGTTTGAGGGGCGATAGCCGGTCATCCACTGACCGTCGATCAGATAAGTACCTGATGCCGAGTAGGTGGCCAGTGACTGATAAGCGCTAAAGTCGCTGCGGCCCGTCACACCGTAAGAGATACGGGGCTTGAGGCTCTGCACTGTCTGCACATAATCTGACAGGAAGGGTGCTTTGGCCATTTCCCATGCGAGAGATGCCGCCGGGAATGAGCCCCATTTCTTATCGGCACCGAATTTGGTCGACCCCTCGTGACGGATTGAGGCCGATGCGATAATCATCTCGCGCCATGAATAGTTGACACGGCCAAAGAAACCGATCAGCGTTGACTCGCTGCGTCCGCCATACATGACAGCCTTGCCGTCGGCCAGCCATGAACCTGAGCCGATGCCATACCACAGAGGTTTGTCAAACGTGAAGTCGTTGTTCTGCATGAACATCTGCTCCCAGTTTGTGCGCTCGTATGAGTAACCGACCACAACCTTGGCGTCATGGTCACCGCTTTGGAACCCATAGTTGCCGATCCACTCCAGCTGGTGTGTCCACCACTTCTGATAATGCTGAGAGGCACGGCCTGCGTAACCGCCCCAGAATGACTCACCCGAGGTAGTGGGGGTGTAATAGTCGCTCTTGAGGTCGTTGTAGTTGTATGAGTATGAGAGAGTGGTGCTGACGTTGTGGTGCTCGTTGCTCCATACGTTATATTTCACGTCAGCCGTACCCAACAGGTATGTGCGGTTACCCTCTGAGGTGTTGACCTTGAGCTGCTGCACGGGGTTCTTGATATCGGTTGGCGATGTCGGCTGATAATATGAGCCGTCGGCATTGTAGACAGGGATGGTGGGATTCATACCCAGGGCAGTGTCAAACATACCGTCGTCACCCCATTTCTCCTTGACCTTGCGTGCGTTGAGCGAGGCGGTGAAACGCAGGTGATTGTTGAGAGCCGCTGCCGAGATGGCGGCGCGACCGCCAAACTCCTCGCGTCCGCTGACGATGTCGAGACCGTTGGCTTTCTTCCAGTTGACAGACGCGGTGTAATATCCGCCGTTGGGGAGTGAGCCGTCGATAGCCAGATATTGGTTGGTATCATACGACACCTTGCGGGTGATCAGGTCATACCAGTCGGTGCTGGCGCCGTAGTCGTTGCCGCGGCGGGCCAGACGCCACTCATAGGGTGACAGCACCTCGGGCTTATCCTTGGCGACACCTAAAGCTGCGTATGAATCATAAGTAATAATGGGCTGCCCGGCCTCACCGACACCTTTCTTGGTGGTGATGAGGATAACGCCGTTGGCGCCTCGTGTACCGTAGATAGCGGCTGACGCGGCATCCTTGAGTACCGACATTGACTCTATATCCTGAGGGGCGAGGGTGCGGATGTCACCACCGGCAACACCGTCGATGACGATCAGCGGGCCGTTGCCTGCCGAGAGTGATGTGGCGCCACGCACCTGCAGGTCAGCCCCCGCGTTGGGGTTGGCGGCGGCGGTGCTCGACACGTTGAGACCGGCCACCTTACCGGTGAGCATCTCCATCGGTGAGTTCATCGCGCCTTTCTGGAAGTCGTCTCGGTTGACCTGTACGATCGAACTTGACAGCTCCTTGCGGCTGAGCGAACCATAACCGACGACAACGACCTCGTCGAGGAGCTCGCTGTCTTCCTGCATCGTCACGTCGATCTTGGTGCGCCCGTTGACGGCGACCTCGACAGCGCGGAAACCTACATAACTGAATACAAGCGTCGCATTGGCGGGTACATCCTTGAGGCTGTAGTCACCGTCAAATCCGGTAGCCATGCCGTGCGCTTGGTCACCTTTTACCGAGACACTGACACCTATCAAGACCTCGCCTGCGGGGTCAGACACAGTGCCCGAAACATTCAGCAGCTGGGCAGATACGGCCGGAGCTGCCAACAGAGCTAACGTCCATAAAAGCGTAAGGACGCAGCACCGGAGATTCCATGGTTTACTATACATTATTAATTATGATTTGTAAGATATGATGGCTTATTGCGGGGGATAACGATTGATTGACCGCAAAGTTCGACATCTCATTAATCACAATCAAGCCAATCAAATAAAAATCAAAATATAACAAAGTGCCATATCCCTGACTATCAGAAATATGACACTTGTAAAGGGTGATATAAATCTATAAAACATTCAGACCGTCACATACCTGTGATCATGGTGTTTTTCAGCCGATATTCTTAACATCAGACTCAAAAGTCGCAGGATTTATAGCCCGCTTGCGCATCTTTGAGCGATAAGTATAGACCGTCGAGATCGAACATCTCAAGAACTCGGCTATCTTGGCACTGTCATCCATACCGATGCGTATCAGGGCAAAGAGCCTGAGCTCGGTATTGAGCAACTCTCCGTTTTTAAGCATTATCTGCTCGTCAGGGAGAAGCAGGGCATTGAATTTCCTCACAAACGACGGATAGATATTGAGTATAGCCTCATCAAATTTGACATAGAAGTTCTTGAGCAACTGGTCGGCCATGTCGGTCGACTCGAGTTTTTTAAGCAGTGAGGCGCGGTTACCGCCTTGTGCGACAAGGTTACGCAGAGACAACTGATAATGCTGTAACGATGAGATGGCCGATGAGCAATACTCCATAAACAGGCCGGCATATTGCTCCTTTATACGGTTAAACTCGCTCAACTCCGTGTTTCTGTCGGCCAGCTCTTTATTCATATCCTTTAGCTGTACCGACAGACTGTTGAGCTCTGCATTTTTCCCTTTCAGCTCTGCATTGGCCTCTTTGAGCTGCCCCGACAGCTTACTGAGTTCCTCATTGGCGAGACTGACGCGGTCCTTGGCCCGGCGCAGACTCTTAAACTGTTTCATTATAAACAATATCGTGACAATGAGCACCATCGACAGGATGCTTGAGATCCATACCATGCGTCGCAACCGCCCGGTAAGCTCGTCTTGCACTGTGGTGTAGGCATCATCTATAACCGGCAGCAACTTGCTTGACTGAGCGTTACGCAGCAGTGCCGAGTAAAAGTTGGCATCGGCGATACTCTTTTTGAGATAGCGGTTTGCCCGCTCGATGTCACCGTCTTCAAACATAACGGTGGCAACCTCACGAAACGACATATTCTCCTTTACCGCCCCCTTTACATCTGAGATGGCGCTAAGGGCGAGATAATGTTTGTAGTTTTCGTAATCTCCTGATATTTTGTATATATATGCCAGTGTCGACGCAAGTATCGAATATTCACGCATTCCGACCTGATAGTCATCGAGCCGCCCGGAGATTATCTCGATAGCCCGGGCGGTATTGCCGTTGCGGGCCAGCTCAGTGGCGACGAACGTCAGATAGTTGAATGAATCGGGGCCTATCACCTGATTAAGCGAATCGGCATAGAGAGATCGTGTCTGCTCATACACCTCAGATGACTCATGCTCATTGGTGTATTCCGACAGATACTGATACAGGGCACTGTTGGTCGCGTAATATTCCTCGAGCAGCGGCGCAGTCAGAGAGTCGGCCGGGATGCGGTGAATAGCGGTCAACGCATCTGAGAACAGACCCGCATGGGCATAAATATCTGCTTTTTTTATCAACAGGCGGGTATATGCTCCGGGAAATTTTCTGACCTCGGGTCTCTCGAGATTGAGATTGACATAATATAGAGCCGAGTCGGCATTATATGCCTCAAACTCGGTGACCAGGCTGTCGGTGACAGCGACCCTGTCAACCCCCGCAGCGGCGCTATCGGAGAGCTGATCGCGCAACTGCGCTATACGTTTCTCCTTAGCCTCTTCATAATCACGGCTGCGTGCGATTTCGTTGTCGAGTTGCAGATAGAGCGCTTGCAGCTCTGCCTCCTGCTCAGAAGTTTGACGGCCACATGACGCGGCCAGAATCATGAGAATAATCAGCGGTAAATATTTCACTGTCCCTGTCAGTCTTTTCATGATATCCCTAATCTCTAATGTCGGTAAAATTACAACATAAATCCCGATTTTCAAAATTTACCAATCGATTTTGAAAATCGGGATTTAGGTCGTTAATCTCTCCACGACTGCTGCCGTGACAGAGATGATATCAGATTTTGATTTTGCTGACGCGGTTACCCTGTCTGCGGATATAGACGCCGGGCGTTGGGTGTCGGTCGACCAGAACTCCTTGCAGGTTGTAATACACCTGGGGGGGAGTGTCGCTATCGCCTGCGCCATCGAGAACGCTGTCGACAGATGAGCGGCCTCCGGTGGGGGTGGCCATGATGAATATGTCGCTGTCGGGGATAAATGTTCCGTCGACATCATACTGCGTGCCCGCGCCGTTATGGAGTATCAGGTGATGCTCATGACTGTCGATTGGGACATTGCGCATGACCTTATAGGTGACGTTGCCGATGGTCTCGGTCTGCCTGAGAGCCACGCCTGGCCACAAGCCGCAAAACGAGGGTGCGTCATTACGGTATGAATAGAGGTAAAGATCGCTCCAGCCGGTCTGATCATCGACATAGATATTGCAGACCGGGTCTTGGGGGATAATGGGTATCTCGCCACTGTTCTCATCAGGGATATAGACGGCGTAACCATATGCCGGCAGCGAGAATGATTCACCCGCCTTGATGCGGACACTGCTATCGGTAAATACTTCGCGGGCCTGCATATCGGGCAGAGAGCCGCTGATAGTGAAGTTTGCATCGGTGTTGCCCAGGTTGAGCATCACCACCACCGAGTTACCCTCGCGGCGGCGCTCATATACATAAACGCGTGAGTTAGAGGCGTTGTGGTTGATCAGCGTACCGTTCTCGGCGCCGGTATTGAGAGCCGGTTGGGTATGCTTGAGCCAACAGAGGGTCTTGATCAGCGAGGTCATCTCCGTGTCGGGGTTATTCCAGTTTATCGGTGTCTTCTCTGAGAGCAGCACCTGTCCGCTCTTATACTGTATCTCCTGACCGTTATAGAGCAGGGGCATACCATAGATGGTAAACTCGAGGACTGTCATCGGGCGCAGATATTGGCCGAAATGTTTATCCTCGGTACCACCGTTATCCTGCACCACATCATGGTTGCTGAGATAGACCATGCGCGAGCGGCCGAGATAATTCATGTCAGTGTGCAGGCTCATACAGGCGTTCTTGAGGTTGTCAAGTGACCCGCCGCGGGCAAACTCGACCAGGCGGTCGCGGAATCCCCAGGCGTAGTTATAGTCAAAGTAACCGTTGCGCACCAGTTCCGGACGGCTGTCATCTTCGGCAAGCCACGCGATACGCTGACCATTCTTGAGCACCTGCTGAGAGGCCTTGCGCCACAGCTCGGGCGACGGGCCTGAGGCGTAATCACAGCGATAACCGTCGATGTCAAAGTTATCCACCCAATATTTCATGCAGTTGATCATCTCGGCCTGCATGGCTGTGTTGTTGACATCGAGCTGATAGACATCATTCCATCCGTTGGGATGCACGAAGTTACCGCCGCTGCGCTTATAATACTCGGGGTGACCCGACACCCACACGTGATCCATCGAGGTATGGTTGGCCACCCAGTCAAACCATATCTCCATGCCGTTGGCATGTATGGTATTGACCAGATCGCGCAAATCTTGCTCGGTGCCGTTGGCGGGGTCCAGAGCCTTGTAATCCTTGACGGCGTAGGGACTCGAATATGTTCCCCACTTGCCGATGTCGCCGAGCTTATAGACGGGCATCAGCCACACCACATCGACACCCAACTCTTTGAGGCGGGGTATCTGGGCCTCGACACCCTTGAGGTTACCTGCCGGCGAGAAGTTGCGGACAAATACCTCATATATAACTCGGTTCTCGGGTGTCCTCACATCTGTAGCCGCCCGTCCGGTCAGGGATATCGCCATAAGCAATATCACCATGACCCGGCGGCACATAATCATCAATTTATTATCCATTTCTTACTGAGATGTAATAACCGGTTGACAGAGTACTTAGACTACTTACTTAACAATCTTCGTTACGTTAGCGCCTTTGCGGCAGATAAATATACCGTTTTCAGGATTTGACACCCTGACACCCTGCAGGTTGTAATACTCGACCGGAGCGTTGTCGTCAGCTCCGATCAGATCGAAACCGGCGTTACCTCCCTCGGGAGTGAGGACAAAGTATAGGTCGCGGTCGATGGCGTATGCGCCGGGCCATCCGCCAAACAGCTCGCTGTCACCCCACGCGTAGAGGGCGACA
>CAMWLR010000059.1 GCA_947175215.1 uncultured Porphyromonadaceae bacterium | reverse complement strand
CCAGCGCCCCCCGCCCCGGGCCCCCTGCGGGCATAGGGGGTGTTTGACCCGTCACCTACGGTGATACCGGCTGCGGTGAGAGCACGCTCTACGGTGTGCAGGGCGATGTCGGGGGTATTATTGTCTTTGCTCAGGTGGCAGAGCATGACGTTGCGCAGTATGGGGGTGTAGATGTTACGCAGGTATTCGGCTGTGACGGTGTTGGCCAGATGACCGGTATTTGATCGGATGCGGCTCTTGAGGTACTCGGGGTATGTACCTGCGGCAAGCATAGCTTCGTCATAATTGGCCTCAATCATGAGGTAGTTTGCCTTGCGCATGTAATAGTCGGCGCGCTCTGATATGCACCCCAAGTCGGTGGCGACCACGAGGTTGTGTGAGCCGCGATTGATGAGAAAGCCGACATTGTCGCTGCCGTCATGCATGACCTCAAAAGGTGTGACGGTGAAGTTTCCCACCACAAAGGGATGCTCTTTGTAGATAGGATGGTGATAATCTTTAATACGGTTTGAGATATTGTGACGGCGCAACATACCGTTGAGGGTACGGGGCGTACAGTAGACGGCCATGTGGGTGCGTTTACGTATCAGTTTGTAAACATATCTCACATGGTCTGAGTGGTCGTGTGTGAGCAGTATACCCTTGATGGATTCGATCTTTATGCCATGGCGACGCAGCTCTGAGATAACAGTGGTATCATCGACACCTGCATCGATAAGTATACCTTGCTCACCGTCACCGACGTATGCACTGTTACCCGAACTACCCGATCCGAATGAGATAAAGTTTAGACGGTCAACGGTGGGGGATAATTCGAGCGGCGAGAAATCTTCGCCGTCAAAAATGTCATTATTACGCAAACCGTTTCGGGAGGCATCACGGGTCGCCCCCTCTCGCTTGGCCGCCCGCTCGATCAGCGGATGGGTCGGTATAGAGTCCACACCGGGAAACAGCACGGATTCCTCGAGGTCATCGAAGAGTCCGGGTACCGATTCATCATATCCGGGGCGTTTCTTATAGCGGGCCATCTGTGAGGCGGTTTACGTTATCAGTGGTTATTGTATGGTTAAAACAGAAGAAATATCGCGGGGGTTTTGTCAAAGTCAAGGGTTGTCTTGCTCCAGGCAGAGAGCGGACGGGTGATGATCCGCTCATGCTCGCCTGTCAGGCCTGACGCCACACACAGCAGGCGATCGCCGGGGAGCGACGCTGCCAACTCTGTGACAAGGCGGTTGTTGCGGTATGGGGTCTCGATAAATATCTGGGTCTGGCGCTCGCGTATGATACGCCGCTCCATCTCCTTGAGTTTGGTCGCGCGCGCAGGCTGATGTATGGGCAGATAGCCGTTGAAAGCAAAACTCTGACCATTAAAACCTGACCCCATCAGCGCAAGCAAGATGCTTGACGGCCCGACAAGCGGCACAACCTTTAGTCCGCGGCGCTGGGCCACAGCCACGAGGTCAGCGCCGGGATCGGCGACAGCCGGGCATCCGGCCTCAGAGATTACACCCATTGGCTTCCCCTGCTCAAGCGGTCTGAGCATGGGAGCTACCTCCTCGGGCGAGGTATGTTCGTCAAGGACGGTAAACTCTATCGAGTCAATATCTATCTCGCGGTCACACTTCTTGAGAAAACGCCGTGCCGACCTCACATTCTCGACGACAAAGTGGTGAATCTCGCGCAGCGGCACGAGATTATATTGCGGTATCGAGCGGTTGACAGGGGTGTCATTGTCGATCGGTACGGGGAAGAGGTATAACGCAGGCGTCAGCATCAGGCTTAAAGCGATTTGACGTGTTGTGCAAAGGCGTGCATCTTGATGGCGGCCTCGGCGGCCTCACTACCCTTGTTACCGAGCTTACCGCCCGCACGATCGAGGGCGTCCTGCTCATTATCAACTGTGAGGACACCGAATATCACGGGGATGTCGCAATCGGCATTAAGCGCCGTAACGCCCTGGGTAACACTCTGGCAGACATAGTCGAAGTGGGGTGTACCGCCACGGATGACGCAACCGAAGACTATCACCGCGTCATAGAGCGATGACTCGATCAGCTGTGAGGCGGCAAAGGTCAGCTCGACCGCACCGGGCACGTGATAGCAGTCAACCTGCTCGTCAGTAAATCCCTCAGCCTTGAACACCTCGAGTGCACCCTCGGTCAGGCGCGAGGTTATATGGCCGTTCCACTCGGCGGCGACAATCGCCACCCTCATATCATCGACTTTGGGGAGAGTGCCCGCGGGGGCACCTCCGTTAAGTGCTGTTGACATCTTATATCGTTATTTTCGTTATCAATTATCTGATGCCACGGTCGTTGAGTGTGTGCGGGCGGCGTGGCCCAGATACCCGCCGTGATGACGCATGGCATATTGCCCGGCGGTGAATCCGGTCTCTTTCATCACGTTGACCACCAGCACATCACCTATGACCGTCATCATGGTGGTCGAGGTGGTGGGGGTCAATCCCAGGGGGCAAACCTCAGGCGCGCCGCCGGTGTAGAGAGTTGCATCGGCCATCTCAGCCAACGGGCTGTCAAGATTGCCCGTGATGACAATGATCGGTATGCCGGGTATCAGGCGGCGTGCCAGATCAACCAACTCGACAATCTCGCGGGTCTTACCCGAGTTTGAGATCAGCAGCATCACATCGTCGGGCTGCAATATCCCGAGATCGCCATGCTGCGCCTCAGCCGGGTGCAGGTTAACAGCCGGGATGCCGGTCGAGCAGAACGTGGTGGCGATATTCATGGCTATCTGCCCCGCCTTGCCCATTCCTGAGGTGACAAGCTTACCCCCCTTGCGGGCGACATGATCGACAATGAGATTAACCGCCTTTGGGTAATCGTCAGTGACCGGTATATTATCTATCGCGCGGCTCTCGGCCATGAGTATATCGCGCATTGACTCTTTTATATCCATCGTTTGGGATTAGATGACTTCTGAATACAAAGGTAGCTTATTCCGCCCGATTTTCAAAATCCATAAGCGACTTTACCCATTTCTCAGGCACGGGTATCCCTGTGGCTGTCGAGGGGTCAAATCCGGCCATCACGGTCGATGCCGTCGATTTGACGTCACCTGTCTCGGTGTTATAGATACGCTGCTCGAGCACAAAGCTGTGCACCGAGATCTTGCCGACAGTGGTGACCACCCTCAGAGGTTCGTCAAAATAGGCCGGAGAGTAGAAACTCGCGTTGATGTTGACCACCACGACGGTAGCCTCGTGCCAGTCGACCGGACCGCCAAGCACGGCCTCGAAATATCTTACCTTGGCCAGGTCAAAAAGCTGGAGATAGACCGAGTTGTTGATGTGGCCGAATATATCCACATCATTAAATCTCAGCTGCGCATCGAGGCTGAAATGAAAGGGGTAGGCTGACACCGGTACTTTGGGATTGGGACAAGCGGGAATATCTAATGGCTTCATCTTTATTGATTCATTTATCGCGTGTTACGCTGATTCTTTTATCACTGGTTCATATTTTGGCAGGCGACAAACGGTGTCAGTGAAACCTGATGGCCGTGACCACCTCATTGCCCAGAATATCGTTGATTGATTTCATTATAGCCTCTCGCTGAAACGACAACTCACTTTTGAGAGTGGCCGACGAGAGATAGACATGCAAGACACCCTTGCTGACATAGCGTCGTGTGGTGTAGCGGTTTATACCCGACCCCACCACATCGCTCCATAGCGATGCTGCACGCATCGCCAGTATATCATCTTTACGCGCCGAGGCATCCATCACCTTATCGATGATCTCGCGCAGTGACATAGGTTCGGTACGTTTCATAGCGTCTTTATCACAATCGGGTGAAGTTTCCCCCCGAGACAAACCATGAGGCATGGTCGCTCGCGCTATTGCGGCTCATTATACTGTCGAGATGGCTGCGGTTGGTGTCGGTGATGAATATCTGACCGAATCCGTCACCCGAGACGACATTGACCAACCGCTCGACACGGCCGGCATCGAGGCGGTCAAACACATCGTCGAGCAGCATCAGTGGCTTCATACCGGATGCCTCCTCAAGAAAACTGTATTGTGCCAACCGCAGGGCCAGGGTGTAGGTCTTGCACTGCCCCTGCGAGGCGATGCGTCTGACGGGCATATCGTTGAGCGACAACTCGAGGTCATCGCGGTGAGGTCCGACAGAGGTATGGCCCACTATCTCGTCATGGCGGCGCGCCGAATCGAGCATGACGCCAAAGCCGCGTTGCTCGGCGGCCAGGTGGCTGCGCAGCGACACCGAGGGGATCTCGTCATCGGCAGCGATGGCGCGGTAACGTTGCATGAATATTTCGGTAAGCCTCTCTACCCACTTCTGCCTGGATGAGGTGAGGTATATCGCCGAGCGCTCCATCGCCAGTTCGACAGACATATAGAGGGCAGGGTCGACACAATGGTCACGCAACAGTTTGTTGCGCTGCTGCAATGCGCGTGTATAGCGGATGAGATGATCGAGATAGACCGGATCGGCCTGAGAGATGACCATATCCATCAGACGGCGGCGTTCCTCACCGGTGCCGCTGACCAGTTCGCTGTCGGCGGGCGAGGCGATGACCAGGGGGAAAGCGCCGATATGCGTGCTGAGGCGTTCATACTCCTTGCCTGACCGCTTGAAACTCTTGCGGCGACCGGGCTGCAACCCTAAGGTAAGATCTTCGTCAAGTCCGCGGCGTAGATATTGACCGCGTATGGTGGCAAACGCCTCTCCCCTCTTTATGAGCTGCATATCAGCCATTCCCGAGAAACTCTTGCAGAAACTCAGGCAGTAGATGGCATCCAGGAGATTACTCTTACCCATGCCGTTATCGCCGAGAAAACAGTTGATTTTTGGTGAAAAATCAAGCCGAGCCTCAGAGATATTCTTAAAGTTAGTTATGGCAAGCCGGTTTAGCAGCACAGAGGTATAAGGAGTATTTTTTTAATATTGATATAATGCGCTGACGACAACCAAAGCGACGGCAAGGTAGAGCATCAGCATGGCGGTGAGACCGAGCACACGGTTGAGCGCGCGCCCGCTATGGTGTCTCAGATAATGCCAGAGCATGAAATGACCGATCAGGTATATCCCGGGCAGTATCAGGGCGACACGGCTCTCGGCCATCCATAATCCAAGCGTGAGTCCTACGGCCAGGAATCCGTTGACGAGATACGCCCATGCGACCGTGTCGCGGCCAAAGACCACGGCGGTGGTGAGTTTGTTGACCGACGCATCGTCGTCATGGTCGCGGTAGTTGTTGACGATGAGGATATTGGCTGACATAAGGCCGAAAGCCAGTCCGGCAGCGAAATCGTCATACGAGAAGTATCCTGTCTGAAGGTAGAAAGTGAAGCAGACCGGTATCAGCCCGTAAAACACCACCACGGCCAATTCTCCCATGGCGTTGCGTGACAGCGGGAACGGTCCGGCCGAATAGCTGAGCGCACCCACCATGATAAAGATGCCGGCCAGTATCAGCCACCAGCCGCCCCAATATATCAGCGAGCAGCCGATCAGTGCGGCGATACCGAATGTGATCACCATCGCGCGTTGCATCGCCCGAGGGGTGATGTCACCCTCAGTGACTCCGCGGCGAAATCCCTGGCGGCCCGGTTTGTCGATGCCGCTGCGGTAATCATAATACTCATTTGCAAAATTACTGCCTACCTGGGCTATGACGGCAAACAGCAGACACAGCAGCGCGGGGAGCCAATCGAAATGGCTGCGTTGCAGGGCCACGGCCACACCGGCCAATACCCCCGATACCGAGGCTGGGAGGGTGCGGAGTCTCATGGCCTCAAGCCATACGGCAACGCGCCCGGGGCGCACGGCCCGGGGTGTAATTTCAGGGAATTGTCTATGAGTTTCTAATTTCATTTCTCCCGCAAAGTTACTTATTTTTCGGGAGAAAGACAAGCGATTCACCGGCGAGAACTCTACTGCCTCATCAAAATTTCGACCCGGCAAATATGAGGGGGGCATTTCTTGACGTGAGTCCGATATAAGTATTGCCCTGCAATATTCAATACCCTGTCATAATAACCGAAAAAAAGCTGCAAGTCACCGTCTCGCATCTTTTTTTGGAGAGAAACAATGTGAACCTCAGAGGGCAAGGATTCGATGAAATAGCTATGTCTAAACTGATTATACAAAGGTTAATATAAGTCAGAATTCTCAAGTCATTTCAGAAACGCCGTTTTATGGCTGGTTAAGATTAAGGTTTCATCGGGGAGAGAAGCGCAGAAGGGCACGGAAGATCGGTTGGTTATCGTGGCTGATGAGTTCGGCGCGGGTCTCGTGGCCGTCTGCCTGAAGCAGCAGGGTGGCCTCCATGTCATAATGTGCCTCATGGACGTAGGCGATCTCAAAACGGATCAGGCGGTTGGCATCATGAAAGTCGAGACTCCACTGATTGAGCAGCAACTCGATGTATCGCGATGAGTTGACGTGGCGGTTAAAGTCTATGTCTGTGTACTGAAAGCGGTATTTGCTCTCGCGGTAGCCCGGCAGCACCTTATCAGCCTCAGCGGGTCGTAGCACCGGGCGCGGACGTGAGGGTTTATCGACGGGGCACTCACACTCGGGGATGATCGCTTTTACCCACCCGATGCGTGATATATCGCCGACCTGGCGGGTGTCTGTGTTGATGACGGCCCACACAGTGCGGGCATGGCCTATTACCTCGCCTCCCTCTCCTTTGATTTGAAAGTCGCGCTCTGAGAATAGTCGCGAGACAGAGCAGATCCAGGTCGATATGCTGTAATTCTCATTGACGCCGGGGTAACGTTTCATCTCGACGGCTACGCGCGACAGCACCCATGTCTGACTCTCCCTGACCAGAAAGGCATAGCCGATACCGATCTGATTGGCATGAAGCGTGGCCACCTCTATAAGGCGGTTGATCAGGAGCGTCAGTGGCATCCGCTGCTCTGGGTTACACTCACCGGGGGTGAGGAAATAATCGGCAGTGAAGATGCGGTCTATCCCCTCAAACGAGTCGGGGCAGTTGGTCTGCGGGTCGCGCGTAATCATAGGTTATCAGTAGGGGTATTTAATCTCGTGTAAAAACAGCGGACCGGCTGGCATCGAGGTGCCGGCAGCACATCGGTCGCGACGCTCTATGACGCACGCAAATCCGTCGGCATCCATCTTACCGCGCCCCACCTCGACAAGTGTGCCGACGATAGCCCTGACCATGTTGCGCAGAAAACGGTCGGCGGTGATCTCAAATACCCACAGCGTTGGTTTTGACCGGTCGGGATTGCCGGTGACCTCACATTCACACTCACAGTCTCCGCCACCTTGCGGACGCCATGCCGCGTGCGTGACATGGCAGATATTGGTCTTGGTGTCGGTGTGGAGTTTTGAGAATGAGGTGAAATCCTCGGTGGTGAGCAATATCTTTGCCGCCTGATTCATCGCCTCGAAGTCAAGGTTGGCAGGCGCGAGCCATGACATACCGCCCGTAAACGGACTGCGGACGGTGTGGGCGAAGTAGCGGTAGCTGCGGCTGATGGCATCAAAGCGCGCATGGGCATCGGGGGCGACTTCACGGATGCGGTATATAACGATGTCGGGGGCGAGCAGCGAATTTAGGCCGCGCAATATCCTTGCCTCGGCATCACCGGTGACTTCGATATGGGCGGGCAGATCAAAGTGAGCAACCATGCGGGCGGCACTCACGCCGGAATCGGTACGACCGGCACCGGTGACGGCGACTTCGGGTAACCGCAAAATGGTGGCCAATGCCTCCTCGATCGTCTGCTGTACCGACACGGCATTAGGTTGGCGCTGCCATCCGTGAAACGGCAAGCCGTTGTATGCCAGGTGCATGAAGTATCGGCGTGTATCGCTCATGGGTGGTGTCAGTCTTTTTCGAGATAGGTATAGCCGTAAAGACCCGAACGGTAGTTTGACAGGAATTCCCTACCCTCCTCCGGGGTAATTTTGCCGGCCTTCATCGCCTTTGTCACCCAGGTCTCGACATTCCTGACGAGTTTCTTGGGGTCATACTGCACGTAGTCGAGTACCTCGGCGACTGTCTCACCGTCGATCACCTTGTCGATCTCATAGTGATCTTTATAGCAGGTGATATGCACTGCGTTGGTATCGCCAAAGAGGTTGTGCATATCGCCCAATATCTCTTGATATGCACCCACCAGGAAGACACCGAGATAATACGGTTCGCCGGGCTTGAGGGGGTGGACGGGCAGGGCGTTGGTGATACCTTGAGGAGAGATGAAGTTGGTGATCTTACCGTCTGAGTCGCAAGTCATATCCTGCAGGGTGGCCATGCGGGTAGGTTTCTCGTCGAGGCGCGAAATCGGCACGATCGGGAATAGCTGGTCGATGGCCCATGAGTCGGTAAGTGACTGGAACAATGAGAAGTTGCAGTAATATTTATCGGGGAGCATACGGGCAACTTTGCGCAGCTCCTCGGGGGGATGTTTCATCATCGAGGTGGCATTGGCTACCTCGCGGGCGATCTCCCAAAACAGTTTCTCGGCCAGGGCTCGGTTACGCAGGTCGAGCATCCCCATAGAGAATCGTTCGAGAGCCTCTTCGCGGCATTGCAGGGCATCGTGCCATGACTCAAAGAGGTTCTGCTGGTTTATCTTGTCCCAGATCTCGTAGAGCTCTTTGACCAGCTCATGCTCGTCGCCGCGCAGCTCTTCATTCTCGCGCCAACGGGGCAACGAGGTTGCCTCAAGTGCCTCGATTATAAGTACCGAGTGATGCGCCGCCAGCGACCGGCCGCTCTCGGTGATGATGTCGGGCTGGGCGAGATTGTTTTTGGTGCAGGCATCGACGATAGAGTAGATGGCGTCGTTGGCATACTCCTGTATCGAGTAGTTCATCGAACTCTCGGTGGCTGACGAGCGGGTGCCGTCATAGTCGACGCCGAGGCCGCCGCCTATGTCTACAAATTTTATATCAAATCCGAGTTTTGAGAGCTCGACATAAAACTGCATCGCCTCGCGCAGGGCGTTCTTGATGCGGCGTATCTTTGTGATCTGGCTGCCGATATGGAAGTGTATCAGCTTGAGCCAGTCGGTTATACCGTTTTTGATAAAGAAGTCTACGGCCTGGAGCAGCTCTGATGAGTCGAGACCAAATTTAGACTGGTCACCGCCTGATTCCTCCCACTTACCAGACCCTGAATTAGAGAGTTTGATGCGTATGCCGACGGCAGGGGTAATCTTGAGACGGCGGGCGATGGTGAGAATCAGCCGCAGCTCGTTGAGTTTCTCGACCACGAGTATGATACGGCGTCCCATCTTGTGGGCCAGCAGCGCGAGCTCGATGTAATCTTCATCTTTATAGCCGTTGCAGATGATAAGGGCATTCTCCTCAATATTGGTGGCCAGGACTGCGTGCAACTCGGGCTTTGAGCCGGCCTCGAGACCGATATTGAATTTCTTGCCGTGGCTGACGATCTCCTCGACCACCGGGCGCATCTGGTTGACCTTGATGGGATAGATGATATAGTTCTGTCCCTGATAGTCATACTCTTGTGCGGCGGTGGCAAAGCAATGTGATATTTTTTCGACACGGTTGTCGAGAATATCGGGGAAGCGCAGCAGCACGGGCGCAGTTATATCCTTGAGCTGCAACTCATCAAGTACCTCGCGGATATCGACCGAAGCGAGATCTGCGCGTGGGGTAACGGTCATGTTACCTTTCTCGTTGACCGAGAAATATTGCCGTCCCCAGCCTACGATATTATAAAGCTCGGCGCTGTCTTCTACTCGCCATTTTCTCATTTCTCTACTCTCGGATTTTTAGTAAAAACAAGTGTTGATTTGGTGGTTTCCCTGCAAAGTTACACATTTTTTATGACCTTTTGATGACCTCAGGCCAAATATCTCAAAAAAACGGGGTTAAGGCAACGGGGTTTTGCTCATATCCGTTTGTCTGTTTGGCGTTTTATTTGTAATTTTGCGGTCGAGTTGGCCGGGCGTCCTGCGCTATGACGGCCATTATCCATTTAGCAACTATATTTTCATATCATATTATGCTATCTTTCAAATCGTTTTGTAAATACGTAATTGTGACGGCAATGTTAATGCTGGGCCTCAGCTCATGCCACACACCTAAGGACATAACATATTTTCAAGACGTGACCGACGGGTCGCGGTGTGATATAGCCCCCGAGAAAGAGCTCGTGGTTGAGCCGGGCGATCAGCTATCTATCATCGTCCACTCCAAAGACCCGCAGCTGGCCAATCTTTTTAATCTCCCGATCAGCGCGAACCGTCTGGGCCAGATAGGCGAATCATACAGCAACCTGGTGTCGCTCTATACAGTCGACTCATACGGTGACATTGAGTTCCCGGTGCTGGGAACTCTCCATATCGGTGGCATGAAGCGCACAGAGGTGGCCGAATACGTCAAGAAAGAGCTCTTGCAGCGTAATTTGGTCAAAGACCCCACGGTCATAGTCGATCTTTATAACAGATGGGTCAATGTTTTGGGCGAGGTCACTTCTCCCGGACGTGTCAATATCACCAGTGACAAGTTCACGATCCTTGATGCACTCGCCGGCGCTAAGGATGTCAAGATTGACGGCAAGCGCACCAATGTGGTGGTGCTACGTAAGGAGAATGGCCGCGAAGTGGCCCACACTGTCGATCTGACCGATACCCGCTCGCTGTTGTCATCGCCGGTCTACTACCTGCAGCAGAATGACATCATATATGTCGAGCCTAACGATGTGCGCAAGCGTCAGACCACGGCCAACGGTAACGCGGTATTTACTCCCTCTTTCTGGATCTCTATAGCATCGTTTGCCACCACCCTGCTGCTTCTGATCAAGAACTGGTAACACACCGTCGTGACCTGTATACGGCCCGACATCCCGCTCTCTCAACCCCTCATTCTTACCTTAGAACATTTATTAATCTAAATATTATCGTGCAAGATAACGAGCAAAACAGCTCTGACATCGAACAGGGCTTCAGCACCAAAGAACTGCTGTGGATGTGTCTCTCGAGATGGTACTGGTTTGTCATCTCGCTGTTTATCTGCTGCGGTTTTGCCTGCTATCAGATACTCAAGACCCCTAAAGTATATCAGCGCAACGCGCTACTCATGATAAAGGACGACCGCATCGGTGGCTCATCGGGCGACGTGGGGTCAACGTTCAGCGGCATGGGACTGCTGCAGACCAACACCAACATCACCAATGAAGTAATCTCGATCAAGTCTCCGACGGTAATGATTGAGGTGGTCAAGCGACTGGGTCTCAATGTAAAATATACCATTCCCGGGATGTTTTATCCCGAACAGCTTTATGGCGGCAATCTCCCTGTGACCCTCAATTTCGCCGATGCCGAGGATAAGACAAGTTTTTCGCTCAAAGCTACCCTGTATCCCAATGGTAAGATGGTGCTGAGTGATTTTGAGAATCAGGCTGACGATGCAGCCAATGATGCCGTTTCACCGATCAAGGTCACTGTCAATAATTTTCATCTTATAGACACCGTGTCAACCCCTTACGGCAAGGTTATCACCGCGCCTAACGCAGCTTTCAGGGGGAAGATTACACAACCGCTCACCATTGATGTAACCCGCACCTCTGTCTCGGGCACCGCGTTAGGATATGCCAATGCGCTCAAGGCCGAGATCCCCGAAGACTGGTCTACGGTGATTTCTCTCTGCCTCAATGATGTGTCGACCGACAGGGCCGAGGATGTCTTGAGTACACTTATCGAGGTATATAATGAGAACTGGGTGCGTGACAAGAACCGCATAGCGGTGTCTACATCAGAATTTATCAAGGAACGTCTGGCCCTGATCGAGCAGGAACTCGGCGGTGTCGATTCTGAGATCTCCTCTTTCAAATCAACCCACATGGTGCCCGACGTCGATGCTGCCGCACAGGCATACTTCAACCGGGCGTCTCAGGCCACCGACGAGGTCATGCAGCTCAATAACCGTCTCGGTATGGCGCGGTATATCCGCAACTATCTGGCAAACTCAGCAAACTCATTCAATATCCTGCCGGCAAACTCAGGTCTCGAGAATCTCAATATCGAGCAGCAGATCGGCGAATATAACAAGAAACTCATCGAGCGTAACAATCTTGTCGAAAACTCATCTACATCCAACCCTCTGGTGGTGACTGTCGACAATCAGCTCGACGGTATACGTCAGGCTATACTACAATCGATCGACAACTATATCGTCACCCTCAACTCACAGATCAGGGCAGCACAGACAAATGAGGCGATGGCAGCTTCTCGCCTGCAGGCAAACCCCTCGCAGGCCCGCTATCTGCTGAGTGTCGAGCGTCAGCAAAAGGTCAAGGAGAGTCTTTATCTCTACCTCTTGCAGAAACGTGAGGAGAATGAGCTGTCGCAGGCTTTCACCGCCTACAATACCCGCATTATCACCCCCCCTACCGGCAGCAACGCGCCGGTAGCACCCAATCCCAAGGCGATAATGATGATCGCCATACTGATAGGTCTGCTTATCCCCACCGGCATCATCTATCTATGTGCATTGTTTGACACAAAGGTGCGTGGACGCGCCGATCTCGAGCGTATGTCAGTGCCGTTTATCGGCGAGATACCTCTTGGATACAACCCGCGCAAGGGTTTCGCCCGACTGCGCAAGGCTCATGAAGATGAGAAAGACAGACGTGTCGTCTTGGTGCGCAAGGGGTCGGGCAACACTATCAATGAGGCCTTCCGCGTGATACGCACCAATCTTGAGCTGATGACTGATGCCGAGACCGCAGGGGCGCATACGCTGATGATCACCTCGGCCAATCCAGGCTCAGGTAAGACGTTCATCTCGATGAACCTCGCGACCGTCCTTGCCATCAAAGATAAGAAAGTGGTGATAGTCGATCTTGATCTACGCAAGGCTTCGCTCTCGAGCTTCGTTCAGAATCCTTCGATTGGTGTATCGGCGTTCCTCTCGGGTCACGCTACCCTTGATCAGGTACTCATTCACCGTCCTGTCGAACCGCCAAAACGTATCGACCCGACCGAACCGCCTAAAGATCACTTTGTCGATATCATCCCCGTGGGTGCTATCCCCCCCAACCCCGCCGAACTACTCTATTCGCCGCGCCTCAAAGTGCTGCTTGACAAGCTCCGCGCCGAATATGATTATGTGCTGCTCGACTGTCCTCCCATCGAGGTGGTAGCAGACGCCAAGATTATCAACCGCCACAGCGATATGACTGTCTTTGTCATCCGCGCCGGATTACTTGAGCGTGACATGCTGCCGCGTATTCAGGAATTGTATGACAACCAGCGTTATCATAATATCGCTATTATCCTTAACGGTACTGACAAGAACCGCATCGGCCCGATCTCGTCGCGCTATGGTTATGGGTATGGTTACGGATATGGTTACACCAAGAGCGATGACAAGAAATAACGTCTGACAGACAAAAACAAAACCTTTCCTCAGCACTACCTTAGACAGATAATAACAGATTCCCCCGACATGATTGCCTGATATGGCTAATGACGGGGGAATCTGTTATTAGAGGGGGTGCGGTCGACAGAGTATGGTTTACAATGCCGAGGCCTTGAGGGTGAGGCCGGTCTTCTCAGACAGACCGAAAAGCAAATTCATGCAATGCACCGCTGTTCCTGCACAACCTTTGACTATATCATCAATTACAGCCGTTATTCTCAGAGGTGAATTGTCGGGCTTGTACTCAACATCACCGGCATCTTCGATAGCGATGAGACATTTGTTGGTATTAGCCACGTCTGCCGTTACAGGCTTTCGATCGACGGGGAATGTAAATCCGTGGTCGGTATATGCCTCGTCATAGAGTAATCTTACCTGATCGGCATTAACTTGACACGGCACATCGACAGTTACCGTCATGCCTCGGCGACGTGACATATCTGTCGACATACTAAGTGAAATACTACCCTCATAGCCCGGATCAATCTCGCGCAAGCCGTGTACAATAGCAGCAGCTGCAGTCTCTGTATCGGGGCGATATATTGTCGGTGCGATCGGATCAAACCTGGTCGACAACTCAGATGTATGATAATCGGCCGAGAACTCCTTGCGATTCACGTCACAACCATCGGCGTGAAGCGAACGGTCAGGAAGTGTGACAGCAGCATGGCTGACACCGGTCAAAAGATGATTTTTGACAAGGGGGAAAAGAGCCAGCTCGGTCACGATAGCTATTGCCGAGGGAATAGAAGTCCTGACGGCACCCCTGACCAGTGCTTTGCGATTAAACTCGGGGAAACCGTAGACCATCTCTCGCTCTCCGTTGAGAAAGCTGCCGGTGAGGTCGATAACTCTCAGACGGGTCTCCTCGTCACTCTCATCCGCGTTAACCGCTTCATTCTTCTCGAGAGCGTCTAAAAACGCCTTGGCTTGCCACGATTCGCCGACGAGAAACACACAGTTGACCTCGGTCGGATCAATCGCATTGACAAAACAGATGTCAGTATCGCCCGTCAGACCACGGTGCACCTTGTCGACACGCTGACCGGCAAAATCAGGCGCTGCGACACCGCGGATGATCACATCGGGATGATTAATCAATATCCTTATAAGTTCACCAGCGGCTTCAGACTCTCCGCCGACAATTCCTACATTAATCACGGTATGAAATAGATTATGTTAAAGTACAAAAAT
>CAMWLR010000058.1 GCA_947175215.1 uncultured Porphyromonadaceae bacterium | reverse complement strand
GATTACTAAAACAAGATTAGGATGCCTTACATATCAATTGAGAGCGGTAAGTTGACCGCCCAACAGAAGAGTGAGTTGATCAAACGCCTTACGGCAACTGCTTCTGAGATTACTCATATCCCTCAACAGTTCTTTATGGTAACAATTAAGGAGGTCCCTGATGAGAATTTCGGGATTGGCGGTCTATCAATTGATGAGATAAAGCGTGATTACAAACCATGACGACAGATGTCACTGTAAACAGTTGATCTATAATCAACGACCCGGATGTTACTGATGGAGTGACATCCGGGTCGTTGATTTCTTTAGGTTCTATAAGGTGTCGGTCTGTTATCGGCTGACACCGATGTGATGGGTTATTCGGTTACTCTGGGCTTCATGTCGTATGAGGTCATCGCGATTGTGAAACCCCAGTATATGAATGCCAGTGCTGACAGGAATGATACCATCTCCATGTTTTGCAACCAACCTGCTTCAAGGAAGAAGAAACCGATGATAAGGAGCAGAATACCGTTGATGAGGTACATCCACCAGTTTGAGTTAGAGCGTGTTGACACTGAGGCGATGATCGAGGTGATACCCCAGAAGATGAACACGATGGCGAGGAAGTAGGGGAAGACAATCTCTGAGAGAATTACCGAGCGGACCAGAAGGAAGCCGACGAACATGTCGATCACGCCTCCACATATCCACCATCCCCATCCTTTAGGACGGTTGACACCTGCTGAAACGCAGAGTTGAACGATACCGGCGGCGATAAGAAGCCACCCGAAAATCTGAGATGCTACGGCAAATCCGGCTGCGGGCCAAAACCAGTATGCAAAACCGCCGAGTACGAGGAGAATCCCTACGATGAGGACGATCCACCAATATTTGGTCTGTCCCCAAAAGTTTAATGATAAGGCTTTCATAATGTATAATTTTTTGAAACTGTTATTATCTTTTTGGTTTGTGATATTATAACAATGCTTAAAATGAAAAGGTTGGCTCATCTTTTAACTTTTTGGCCGTATGCCGCACGCAAATCTGGGATCTAAAAAACACCGATGTACGGAATTGGACAATTATTGCGGTGTAAATACTTGATTTTCAGATATGATTGACATGAGGTGAAGATTGTTATATATTTGCGGCATGGATAGAAAGATCAAAGATAGTGTGCTCAAACGACGGCGTCGATGTAAATTATTCAGGATAACTGTTGCAGTTGCCTTGATTGTGACGGGGGTGTTTTGTCTGGTCAAGATTCTCGAGAAGAGTGTCGATGCGCGTAATCTGATTCTCGCGACGGTTGACACCGGAGAGATCGAGACAACTGTCACTGCTACCGGGTTGGTAGTGCCGGCTTTTGAGGAGATAATCAATTCGCCGGTTACGACCCGGCTATTGGCAATTTATGCGATGGCCGGTGATACTGTCAAGGCGGGTATACCTTTACTCGGACTTGACTTGGAGTCTGAGCAGACTCATTATGACAAGATGCGCGACTCAAAGCTCGTTAGTGAGCAGGAGCTTGAGCAAATGCGGTTGCAGTCGCGCAACACGATTGATGAGTTGTCGATGCAGATCTCGATCAAGGAGATGGATGTAAGTTGCAAGCATATAGATTTTATTAATGAGAGCCGCCTTGACAGTCTCGGCAGCGGCACGGGTGACCGCGTCAGACTGGCCGAACAGGCATGGCATACTGCCGAACTCGAGTTGCATCGTCTTCGCGACCAGCTTGCCAACGAGAAGTTACGCTGCGAAGCAGCCGAGCAGGTCAGCAGACTGCGCGTCAGCAGTATCGACAAAGATCTCGATATGATACGTGCAACCCTGAAGCGGGGAGAGATCATAGCCCCGCATGACGGGATACTGACATATATCGTCACGGGTATCGGTGCGCAGATTTCGGCCGGCGAAAAGGTGGCTGTGGTCTCTAACCTATCCTCGTTCAGGATATTGGGTGAGATTGCCGAGCGGGCGAGCGAACGTATCTCAGTCGGCTCACGGGCCGTTATACGCATTGGCAATGCCGAGCTGCCCGGTACAGTCTCAAACATTACGCCGCAGGCAAAGTCGGGGACTGTCCAATTTATTGTCAATCCCGATGACCCATGTAACACGGCGTTGCGGTCGGGTGTCAGGGCCGAACTATATATCAGTTATGCCTTTCATGACAATGTCGTGCGGCTTCCCGCCGGATCATATTACTCAGGCGTCGGTGAGTGTGATCTTTTTGTCGTCGAGGGGGCATATCTCAAACGCAGACGTGTAAGGTTAGGCGAGAGCAGCCGGCGTCATGTTGAGGTGGTGTCGGGGTTGCAACCCGGTGACGTCGTTGCTGTCGGCGATATGTCAGCCTTTACCAAATATTCGACTCTCAAAATAAGGTAAATCAAAAACCACATTATAATGTCAATCATTAAGTTAAGCGAAATCAATAAGGTCTATCAGACTAAAGAGATTGAGACCATCGCACTTGACCATGTCAATATCGATGTCAAGCGCGGCGAGTTTGTAAGTATCATGGGGCCGAGCGGATGCGGCAAATCGACCCTGCTCAATATTATCGGTCTGCTCGACCGTCCAAACGGAGGTAAAGTAACACTTCTTGACCATACCTTTGATAAGTCATCAGATACGGAGCTGTCTCAATTCCGCAATGCCAATATCGGGTTTGTGTTCCAGAGTTTCCACCTCATCCCGGCACTTGACGTGGCCGCCAATGTCGAGTTACCGCTGGTGTATCGCACAGGCCTGAGCGCGCGCAAGAGACGCGAGAAGGTAGAGGAGGTGCTCCAACGTCTGAATATGACTCACCGAATGCACCATATGCCGTCAGAGCTATCTGGAGGTCAATGTCAGCGCGTGGCGATCGCACGTGCTATCGTCGGCTCTCCTTCGATCATTCTCGCTGACGAGCCGACAGGTAATCTTGACAGCCGTATGGGCGCAGAGGTGATGAATATCCTGCACACCCTCAACAAAGAAAACGGTACGACAATAGTAATGGTGACCCACAACGAGAGCCAGGCACGCGACACCGACCGGATCATACGCTTTTTTGACGGTCGTGTCATCTCCTGATCAGATTAAATTGCCATAAGACTTATTTGCAATGAAAACCAAACTCAAACAGATATATTATGATATGCGGCATCAGCCGGTGATTGCGTGGGTGACATTCTTCGCCACCGCAATGTCCGTGTTCCTGATAATGGTCATAATAATGATGCAGAATGTCAAGAGTGCCCCGTTTGCGCCCGAGAGTTGCCGCGACCGTCTGCTGTTAGGGGTTAATCTCCATGTCGAGGATATAGAAGATCAGGATATCAACTCGTCTTCGTCACTCTCATCCGTGGCAGCGAGGGTGCTATATGATGATATTGACGGCGTCGAGAAGATAAGTTATTACCATAAATGGATGGATGATTCTGAGGTCAGTGTCCCCGGAGGTGAGTCCTGTATGGCGCAGTTGCGCAAAGCCGATGCGGCCTTTTTCAACATCTTTGATTACACGCTCATAGAGGGGCGGTATTATACCACCGAAGAGGCAGATGCCCTGATGCCCCTTGCTGTCATAACCGAGACTGTCGCACGCAATGTACTCGGCGATGCTCCATGGACCGGCCGTGATATAGTCATTGACGACCGGCAGTATACGGTCGTAGGTGTTGTGCGCGACATCTCATCGCTTGCGATGACAGCTTACGCCGATCTCTTTGTGCCTACAGCATTGTCTGACACCGAGGGTGATAGGGACAATCTGTTGGGCCAATTCGGAGCCGTTATGGTCGTTAAGGAGGGAGTGGATTTCAGTCATATCCGTCAGCAGGTTAAAGCCCGCTATTCGACTCTCGATGCCATGCTTGCCCAAAGCGGGATGCGCGCGGTATATCATGAAGGCCCGTATGAACAGGAGGTAATATCCAATGATGATCTCTATAGCAACGTTACCCCCGATCTGACGTCTGCCAAGCGAATGCACCTGATAATCTACGCGATATTACTTCTTGTGCCTGCTGTCAATCTCAGCAGCATGCTGCACAGCCGTCTGTCACGACGCATCAGGGAGATCGGCATAAGACGCGCATTTGGCTGCACACGCAAACGTATCATCGCAGACGTCATAATCGAGAATTTTATCGTAACACTCCTCGGCGGAGCAGTCGGGGTGGTGACAGGTGTGATTTTTGCTGCCACTTACAGCGGTCTGTATAACGATTATGAGAACTTCCGCTATGGTGACACACCTGTTATGGGTGCGCTCCTCAATTGGCAGACAGTAGGTGTGGCCCTATTGGTATGCTTTATCCTGAATATTTTCAGTGCAGCGCTGCCGGCGTGGTATGCCTCCAGTCTAAAACCGGTCGAAGCACTTAACAGCAAGTAACATTATGAAAAGAAGTCTAATATCCCAGATGCGCAATGAATGGCGCGGCAATATCTGGATGATAATCGAGCTGACGATTGTCAGTATAATACTCTGGTTTCTGTTTACTACCATCTGCACCATTGTCAATGTGAGGATGCAACATGCCGGTTATGATGTCAACGATCTGTATGGCGCCGAGATAAAGGTTGTCGATGAGGATTCGCCATATTACCGGCATTATGACAGTCTGCACTCTCCGCTTACCGATCGCGATCTGCTTATGGCCAAACTAAATGACAATCCCTACGTAGAAACTGTCGGAGCGGGCAGCAATATCTTGACATATAGTTATAACATGTACGGGATGTATCTCTGTCACGACACGGTCTGCTATCAAGGAAACCTCAGGTCTGTCACTCCTGATGTTATCATGGCATATAAGATCGAATCTCAAGACGGGAAAACCTCATCGCAGCTTGCCGATATTATCTCAAAAGGTGAACTGATTATTTCACGCCCTGATTTCATGTTAGGCAACCGATACTATGATTCGTCACTCTTTAAGGATAAAGATGTGTATTGGGGAGGTGACAGTGCGATAGTCAGGCATGTCGGTGCGGTCGCATACGGATTGCGGCGATCAGATTATGAGCCTCAATGGGGTGTTATTTACGCCCCGTTACCTGATGAAGCGATGCCCGATCAGATGGTGATACGCATCGTTCACGGTAAAGACCGAGAGTTTGTCGAGTCGATGACTACGGCCGAGAAACGCGCCGGCAATGTTTATCTGTCAAATCTTCAGTCAATGGAGTCAAGGCGGGAGATAGCCCACAGTCAATATAATACACTGATCAGGGATTACCTGGTTTGCGCATTCTTCTTGATGATCATGATATTTCTCGGCTTTCTCGGTACATTCTGGTTCAGAACCCAGCAGAGGGTTGATGAGATCGCTATCCGTAAGGTCAACGGGGCAACCCGTCGAGACATCATGCGCCGGTTGGTGAGTGAGAGCTTGATGTTGCTGGCCGTCTCTACCCTGATAGCGATACCTGTCGAACTGTTAGCCGTTCATTACGGATTACTCGACGATTTGAATGTTACGTATTATCATGTCGTAACATTGACCACCCCTGAGATATATCAGTCAATGGCGATGACCGTGGGGTTTCTGGCACTGTTGATTCTCGCAGGGATATGGTTTCCGGCAAGCAAGGCGATGAATGTCTGCCCGGCTCAAGTGCTTAAAGATCAATGAAACAACAGCTTGTTCTAATAGTCGCGCTAATTATCTCGCTCCCCTCACCGGGGAGTGAGACGCGCGACCTCTTGCTGACTCTCGACGATGCAATCGTGATGGCCCGCAAACGCAGCGTGGCCTCGGCGGTAGCTCTCGATGAGTTGCGCACGGCTTATTGGGAATGGCGCACATATCTGGCTGACCGGTTGCCTGAAATCACCTTTACGGCCACAGCACCATCTTATTCAGATCGTTACTCGCCGTATATGAATGAAGAGGGGAATTACAGTTTTGTCCGTTCTCACTCTCTTGATGTCACAGGCCAATTGTCAGTATCGCAGAATATCCCTCTTACGGGGGGTAAGTTGCAACTCACGTCATCGTTGGACTACCTATATCAATATGGTATAGGCGGGGGTAACCGGTTTATGACGATACCCTTGGCGCTGTCACTCACACAGCCCGTATTCGGTGTCAACACCCTCAGGTGGCGAGGGAAGATCGAGCCTGTCAGATATGCCGAGGCTAAAGCTGCTTTTATGAGCGCGACCGAGGATGTCGCACTCGCTACTGTAAGCCTCTTTTTTAATCTGATCCTCAGTCGTGAAAATCTCGCTATGGCAGGGCAAAATCTCAATAATGCCCGCAAACTCTATGCTGTTGCCCAAGAAAAACGGACGATGGGCCGTATCAGTAAAAATGATCTCTTGCAGATGGAGCTGAACGTTCTTGATGCTGAGGCAGAGTTTACCCAATGCGAGAGTCAGGTCAAGAGTAACATGTTTGCGCTACGCTCGCATCTCGATTTAGACTCTGATACGCAGATTATACCTGTGCTGCCGTCAGAGATACCGGTTGCAGCTATCAGTTATGACCAAGCCCTCACTAATGCGCTGACTAACAATAAGTTTGCCTACAATATACGCCGTCGCCAACTTGAGGCAGATTATGAGGTAGCCAAGGCCAAAGGCGATATGCGCAGCATCAACCTATTCGCTCAGATCGGATATACCGGTACGGATGCGGCTATCGGCGGCGCATACACCACGCTACGCAGCAACCGTGTTGTCGAGGTGGGGCTGAGTATCCCCCTCGTGGATTGGGGTAAACGCCGCGGCAAGGTTAAGGTAGCCGAGAGTAACCGCAAGGTCACCGAGAGCCGGCTCAGACAAGAGTCGATGGATTTCAGGCAGGAATTGTATGTGCTTGTCGAACGGTTCGGCAAGCAACGACGGCAGCTCGCCATTGCTAAACGCGCCAATGAAATTGCACGTCAGCGTTATGAGACAAATGTCGAGACTTACTTGATCGGTATGATCTCAACTCTTGATCTCAACGACTCACAACAGCGCAAGGATGAGAGTATGCGCAATTATATCAATGAGTTATACATCTACTGGAATTATTGGTATCAGATCAGGTCTGTTACCCTGTATGATTATCAGGCAGACACCCCGATTGACAACGATGTTGCCCGTCTAGTCAAATAAAACCGGCAATAAAGGAGGTATAATATAGATTGATTTGTAAATTTGCAGTAATGATTTTGATTATTGATGATGACAGTTCGGTACGCCTCTCGATTGGCCTGGTAGTCAGGAGATGCGGCTATGATGCAGCAGAGGCATCCTCAGAGGCGCAAGCACTCGTGACCGTCAGGGATACTCGCGTGAAACTGGTTATACTTGACATGAATCTCGGGTTGACCACAGACGGGCGGCAGGGGATAGAGATGCTTCGCAAGATCAAGATCTTGAGGCCTGACATCCCCGTTATACTTCTCACAGGGTGGGGTACTATACCGTTAGCGGTCGAGGGTATGAAGTACGGCGCTGCAGACTTCGTCACCAAGCCTTGGGATAACGATTATCTTCGCACTAAAATCAAACGGCTGATAGCTGACTCTCACCGCACTAATGCCGAGGCGCGTCAAGTAGACTCTCTTGAGTCAGTCGAGCGCAATGCGATCATCAGGGCGATCGACCTTTGTGACGGTAACCTGAGTCTGGCAGCGCAGAAACTCGGCATCACACGTCAGGCACTTTATCGCAGAATCGAAAAATACGGATTATGAGATACCGGGTATATCTGACAATGGTGGTGGTATTGACCGTCGCATTATTCCTTACGGGGATCTTTTTCCCTGCTCAGAGATGGATTATGGCCGTGATAGCGGTGACATTGCTGACGGTCATTGCCCTCTGTTACCGCTCGGTTGCAAAGCCATTGAAAGCCGTTGGCAACGGGTTGTATCTGCTGAACAGTCAGGATTTCGGCAGTCGGTTGAGAAAGACCGGGCAGCATGATGCAGACAAAGTGATCAATCTGTTTAACGGCATGATGGACACCCTCAAAACCGAGCGCCTCAAGCTGATGGAGCAGAATCTATTGCTGGTCAAGCTGATGGAGGTCTCGCCTCTCGGCATTGCGATATGTGACTTTGATGACAATATCATAGAGACAAACGAGGTTTTCCGCAAGTTGCAGACAACCGCTATATCTCAATTGCTGGCTGATCTCAGGCCTAATGAGACGCGGGTGACGAGGCATGCCACGTCGCAGGTTTACAGATGTTCGCGTCTCAGTTTCATGGATACGGGATTTCAACGTACCTGCTATATTATAGAAGTCTTGACCGAGGATATTGTCGAGTTAGAGAGAGCCGTATTCAGGACGATTGTCCGCACTATCGGTCACGAGGTCAACAACACTCTCGGCCCCGTCATTTCGGTACTTGACAGTCTGGGTGAGATGAATTCGTCAGACCCCTGGGTCAATCGTGTTATAGCAGGGAGCAAGGATAGCTGCCGCAATCTTGTTGAGTTTGTGCGCGGGTATGCCAATGTCGTCAAATTGCCGGCACCGGTTTTGGCAGAGGTGGATCTGAGTAATGAGATCAAAGCTATCATACCGGTTTTGCGGACAGTTGTCAGTGACAATGTCAAAATCAGATATAATAGTGATAATGAGCCCTTTATAACTCATCTTGATATGATGTTGATCGAGAGGGCGATTGTCAACATTGTCAAAAATGCGGCAGAGAGTATAGGTGATACAGCCGAGAATGGGATGATTGATATAACCCTTGACCGCGAACAAAGACGTTTGACGATAACAGATAACGGACAAGGTCTCAGCGAGGAGACATCGGCGCGAGTGTTCACCCCGTTCTTCTCGACAAAGCGCCCCGATCGCGGGTTGGGGTTAATGTTGGTCGCCGACATACTTAGGAGTCACGGAGCTACATTCTCGTTGGCAACCGATAAGACCACCGGCCTGACGACATTCAGTATTACCCTTACCGCGGCCTATTTCATATCCCGGGATTAATTGCTAACTTTGCGTAAAAATAGAGTTGATCAGTTTTACCCGTTAGTTTACTGTAAGGAAGGTGATATATCCCGATTCTTTTGAAAACAAGACCGGATTCTCGGTCGTCCGTAACCGTCTGTCTGACCTTTGTATCTCGTCTGCCGGCCGTGATGCTGTCGCGACAATGTCGTTTATGACAGATTATAATGCTGTCTCTGATGCGTTAGTCTGTGTCGATGAGATGTGTCGGGCTATCTCTCCTGACGTGGGGTTTGCACTCGGGCCTGTGCCTGACTTAACGGCAGCTCTTACGCGTGCTAAGGCTGAGGGGGCATTCCTGTCGGCAGACGAATTGTTACTTGTCGCAAAAGCGTTGGCAACCGCCTCGGGTGTTATGGCTTTTTTTAAGTCGCGTGAAGATGAATCGGGCGAGAGCATCAGCCTCTATCCCCATTTGAGCCGTGAGACGGCCGACCTTGACCCGCTGACACCTGTGGCACGTGAGATCGAGCGGGTGATTGATCAATACGGCAATGTAAAGGATAACGCCTCACCGCGGCTGGCCGAACTGCGGGCCGAGTTGACAAGAATATCGGGCACGGCAAATGCGATCTTGCGTCGTGTGATGGCCCGCGCGATGGATGAGGGGCTTCTTGACTCTGATGCCTCACCCTCGGTGCGTGACGGACGCCTGGTGATACCTGTTCCCCCGATGAATAAACGGCGTATTCAGGGTATCGTGCACGACCAGTCGGCCTCAGGTAAGACATATTTTATCGAACCTGCCGAAGTTGTCGAGGTTAATAACCGTCAGCGTCAGTTACAGATAGATGAGCAACGCGAGATAGCACGGATTCTGACTGCTGTCACGGCATTGCTGCGTCCCTCGATTCCTGCTATTATTGCTAACAATTCGATACTTGGCCGGATTGATTTTATTCTGGCTAAGGCCCGCTATGCCCGTGAGATTGCGGGTGTTATGCCACAACTGACCGAAGGCCCCGAACTTGATTGGTATCATGCCGTGCATCCTGTTTTGCTTGAGTCATTGAGATCAAAAGGTAAAGAGGTCGAGCCGCAGGATATACGTCTGACCGAGCGTGACCGCATCCTTGTTATCTCAGGCCCTAATGCCGGCGGTAAATCGGTGTGCCTCAAGACAATCGGTATCATTCAATATATGATGCAGTCGGGCGTGCTTCCCTCGGTGTATGAAAATTCCCGCATGGGTATTTTTGAGGATATATTTATTGACATCGGTGATGACCAGTCGATTCTCGATGATCTGTCGACATACTCGTCACATCTGCGCAATATGCGTCTGTTTCTTAAAAACGGACGTATAGGTTCGCTAATGCTCATTGATGAGTTCGGCGCCGGTACAGAGCCGCAGATCGGCGGGGCGATGGCGCAGGCAATCCTCGGCGCTCTTAATCGTCTGGGTGTTTGGGGTGTCGTCACGACACACTTCCAGAATCTTAAGTTGTTTGCGCGTGATACCGAGGGGCTTATCAACGGGTCGATGCTTTATGACCGTCAGCAGTTGAGACCTCTGTTCAAACTTGCCATCGGGTCGCCGGGCAGTTCGTTCGCTCTCGAGATCGCCCGTACCGCCGGGTTGCCAAAGGAGGTGATCGATGATGCGCGTGAGATAGCCGGTTCTGACTATGTCAATCTCGACAAGTATCTGCTCGACATCGCCCGTGACAGACGCTATTGGGAGAATAAACGTCTCGACATCAAGCGCAAAGAGAAGCAACTCGACAAGACCCTCACGTCATATCAAGAGGATGCAGAGACACTCAGGGCCAGACGTAAGGAGATTCTGGCCGAGGCCCGAGAGGAGGCCAAGAAGATTCTCGAATCTTCAAATGCCTCGGTCGAGCGGGCTATACGCGAGATCAGAGAGGCGCAGGCAGATAAGGAGCGTACCCGACAAGCCCGCGAAAAACTCAAACAAGAGAAACAGCAGCTTGCCGACCGCATAGCTGACGGTAAGGATGACAATGCCAATCCGTTATTAAAGAAAGCGCCCAAGGCCCCCCGCAAGCATCAGCCTAAGACCGAGACGGTCAAGGATGCTCCGCTCAAACCGGGCGACAGTGTTCGCCTCGATGGTGGTGGCATCGTTGGTACGATCCTCGAGATTGCAGGTAACACAGCGGTATGCAATTTCGGTATGCTCAAGACCACGGTCAAAGTCAACCGTCTTACACGCACACTTAGCAAGCCCGTCTCGGGTGCTAAATCTTCATCATTCCTCAGCCGATCGACCACAGACTCGCTGCGTGACCGCCAGCTGACATTTCGTCCAGAGATTGATGTCAGAGGGATGAGGGCCGATGAGGCGTTACAGGCCGTGACCTACTTTATTGATGATGCCATACAGTTCCAGCAATCCCCTGTGAGAATCCTGCACGGCACAGGGACTGGGGCATTACGTCAGGCGCTGCGTCACTATCTCGACACCGTCCCGGGTGTCTCCTCATATTCTGATGAGGATGTCAGATTTGGCGGGGCGGGTATAACGGTTGTCAAACTTGACTGACACTATACCCGGGATGTTAAGGTATAAAAATACGCGATACGGCAGATTGCTCTTGGCTGTCAGCAGGGGAGTGGTGTATATGTGCGATTGGGAAAGCTCGCCCAAACTCCCCGCTCATCTTGCAGCTCTGCGCAAATCCCTCCCAGAGATAGATAGTGAGACAGAGGGTGACGCCACATTAATGGAAACAGCCGATCATTGGGTCACAGCTTATCTTGAGGGCGAGGTAACTGTCGCTCCGCCCCTTATTGTAAAACCTGCAGGGAGTGAGTTCAGGCGTGAAGTCTGGGATGCGTTACGCCAAATCCCTTACGGGGAGACCATGACCTACAAAGCCCTCGCCGCCCGGATCGGCAAACCGCAGTGTGTCCGGGTCGTCGCGTCTGCGTGTGCCGACAACCCTGTCTCACTCTTTATCCCCTGCCACCGCGTAATTGGTGCAGACGGCACTCTACGAGGTTACGCCGGCGGTAAAGCCGTCAAGCGCCACCTCCTGCTCTTCGAACAAACAACTCTGCAAAAACATTGAGCAGTTGATACAGCGAGTAATGGTAGCTGCTGTTTTTTGCGCTGCCATGGCTATGATTACGATGAACGCGCCACTGCCGAGCGCTATCCGATTCTGCGAGGAAATAGACCTCCCATTCACCCAAGCCATCGAAAAAATTATGACCATTTGTTTTAGTTAACATTTGTGGGCGATAATTTGGCACTCTTGCTCGCTAATTTTGCATTGGTGTTCCAAGTCCCGAAAAGTTTTCGTACCTTTGCACACTATATATATACGCGCCCGCGCAGACAAACAGACCTCATCGACTTTATGTCGCTTTGCTTCCGCAAAGACTCAATGTAAGTAAAACTTATATTCAACACATTAAGGAACTTCCCTGTTGCCGCAAAAGGTTTGGTCACCTGTCTGCCTACTCGGAAGTTTTCTTGGTTAATACATGGCTAACGAAATTCGTTTCATAGACCTCTTTGCCGGTATTGGTGGCATACGCACAGGTTTGTCCCAAGCCTTGGAGGAAGCCGGGTATACACCGAAGTGCGTTATGACTTCGGAGATTAAACCATATGCCATAAAAGTTTTAAAAGACAACTACGAACAAGAGAATATCGTAGGTGACATAACGCAAATAGACGCGTCCTCCATACCAGACTTTGACATCCTCTGTGGAGGTTTCCCGTGTCAGGCATTTTCTTTTGCCGGAAAACGACAGGGGTTCGCTGATACACGAGGAACACTTTTTTTTGAGGTTGAGCGCATCTTACGAGAAAAGAAACCAAAGGGTTTTATCCTTGAAAATGTTGAGGGCTTGGTTAATCACGATGGAGGTAAGACCCTTGAAGTCATAATAACTAAACTTCTCGAATTAGGATATTATATAAATTATAAAGTCCTCAATTCTTCTGATTTTGGAGTCCCCCAAGACCGTAAGCGCATCTACATTATTGGTACATTGAATCAAACTCCCAATTTGGATAATTTTGAAAAAACATCTAAAACTGTTAGTGAAATTTTAGAATCTGGCCGACCCACAGAGAAGACCCCCTTTATAGATACGCTTCTTTCTCATTTCAGTGTTGAAGAATTGTATGGGAAATCCATAAAAGACAAACGTGGTGGAGATACCAATATCCATAGTTGGGATTTGGAAATTAAAGGTTTCGTCTCTGAGGAACAAAAGAAACTGCTTAATATGATTCTGCGTGAACGCAGAAAAAAGAAATGGGCAGAAGAATTTGGCATTGATTGGATGGATGGTATGCCGTTGACATACGATCAAATCAATTCTTTTTATCAACATCCTAACCTCCAAGAGCTGCTTGACGACCTTGTCCTAAAGGGGTATGTCAAGTTCGAGCATCCCAAACGCAAGATTACAACTACCGACCTTTTCGGCACGACCCTTACTCGTCGTCAGCAGGACACGTCATTACCTAAGGGATACAATATTGTTGCCGGGAAATTAAGTTTCCCAATTAGCAAGGTAATGGGACCAAACGAAATAGCTCCTACCTTAGTTGCCATGGATATGCAAAAACTCTATGTAGCTGATAACGGAGGATTACGTAAACTAACTCTTCGAGAAGGCCTACGCTTGTTTGGTTATCCCGAAAATATGAAGCTCAATGTTTCTGAAAAAGAGGGATTTGATCTTCTTGGAAATACGGTTGTAGTCCCAGTGATCAAGGCTGTTTCAAAACGATTACTGAACGCTATAAACTTTGACTGAATATGACAGAACGCATAAGACTAACCGCTGAGCAAGTTTATGAGAGTCTTGTCAACGTTGACAAAATAAAAACCGTTGAGGGACAAATTCGTTTCTTTCTGGGCAACGTAGACATTATTGTACGGCAAAAAGATGTAGTCGGGAATATTATTCAAGAGTGGCTTGAAGGGTGGCTTAAAAAGAATAATGTCGCCTTTGACACCAACCCAAACACTCAAATGCCTCCGGATATTTTCTTGAATCCAGACGACCATACAGTCGATTTATTGGAGGTAAAAGCTTTCAATTACGCCGCTTCTCCTGGGTTTGACATAGCTGATTTCAAGGCTTATGCACGAGAAATTTTGGAACATCCTTATATGCTGCACACAAAATATATAATATTTGGCTACTCCATGAGTGATGATGGCATTGTTACTATCAAAGATATATGGTTAAAGAATGTGTGGGAAATATGCCGCTCTATGGATGGGTGGCCTCTAAATGTACAGTACAAAAACAAGGTCATTCATAAAATCCGGCCCGCAAAATGGTATGGTAAGCAATCTCGTTTCCCAATGTTTCAATCCATGGAACATTATTTATCTGCTATTGAGGAAACCTTATTTAGCTATCACGACACCCATGCCCTTTCGGTGGGTTGGAGAAAAAAAGTTGTAAAGGCTTATAAGGAGTTCTGCGGAAAGACAATCACTATACCTCGATGGGAAGACCTTGATGAGTTTTACCGTCCGCCCGTTAAACCTCAAAAAAAGGAATAAAATCTTTAGGCAATTATTAATTATTATGGATGTCATCATCTCCTAATATGTCGAACTACTGAAGAAGATGGAATTGAAATATTTGTTTCATTTTGTTTTTTTCATAGGTGACCGGGCTGGTAAAGCCCTCCCTTGCCACAAAGCAGAGAATAGTGTGAATTTAACACAGTGGACTCAACATTGAAATATATCTTGAACACGATCTGTG